>NZ_JAKUMO010000015.1:0-162438 GCF_037026475.1 Ensifer sp. MJa1
AAAACAGCCCGAACAAAAATGCCTGCCCCAAAAACAAAAACCCGCCGAAAATATCGACGGGTTTGTCAGCGGTCTGACGGCGCCTTCAGGCGCCGTTTTCGTTTATTCGCATTGGAACCACGGGCTGAGCCGTGATAGGAAGCCGGCCATGAGCAAAGACACCTCTTCCTACTCCCCCATCCACGTCATCGGCGGCGGTCTCGCCGGATCGGAAGCCGCCTGGCAGATTGCCGAATCCGGCGTCCCGGTCATCCTGCACGAGATGCGCGGCGTGCGCGGCACCGACGCGCATAAGACCGATGGTCTGGCCGAACTCGTCTGTTCCAACTCTTTCCGTTCTGATGATGCCACCAGCAACGCCGTGGGCGTGTTGCATGCGGAAATGCGCCTTGCCGGCTCGCTGATCATGAAATCGGCCGATGCCAACCAGGTTCCGGCTGGTGGTGCACTTGCCGTCGATCGTGATGGCTTTTCCGAGGCCGTCAGCGCCGCCATCGCGGCCCATCCGCGGATCACGGTCGTGCGTGAAGAAATCACCGGCCTGCCGCCCCGTGACTGGGATCTCGCCGTCATCGCGACCGGTCCGCTGACGGCACCCGGGCTTGCTGAGGCGATCCGCGCGGAAACCGGCGCGGATGCGCTTGCCTTCTTCGACGCCATTGCACCGATCGTCTATACCGAGACAATCGACATGGACGTGTGCTGGTATCAGTCGCGTTACGACAAGGTCGGCCCGGGCGGCACCGGCAAGGACTACATCAACTGCCCGATGACCGAGGAGCAGTACAACGCCTTCATTGATGCACTGGTCGCCGGCGACAAGACGGGCTTCAAGGAATGGGAAGGTACGCCCTATTTCGACGGCTGCCTGCCGATCGAGGTCATGGCCGAGCGCGGGCGCGAGACGCTGCGCCACGGGCCGATGAAGCCGATGGGCCTCACCAATGCCCACAACCCCACCGTTAAGCCCTACGCGGTCGTGCAGTTGCGCCAGGACAATGCACTTGGGACGCTCTACAACATGGTCGGCTTCCAGACGAAGCTGAAGTACGGCGCGCAGGCGGAAGTCTTCCGCCTCATTCCCGGCCTTGAAAACGCGGAATTTGCCCGGCTCGGCGGCCTTCACCGCAACACCTACATCAACTCGCCGACTTTGCTCGACGGAACGCTGACGCTGAAGTCACGCCCGGGCCTGCGTTTTGCCGGGCAGATCACCGGCTGCGAGGGCTATGTCGAAAGCGCCAGCATCGGCTTGCTCGCCGGTCGCTTTGCCGCTGCCGAGCGCAAGGGCGAGACGCTCACAGCTCCGCCGGCGACCACAGCCTTCGGCGCGCTCCTCAACCACATCACCGGCGGACACATCGTTTCCGACGATGAGCCGGGCAAGCGCTCGTTCCAGCCGATGAACGTCAACTTCGGCCTGTTCCCGCCGCTTGAACCGGGTGCACTCACCAAGCCCGATGGCGCCAAGCGTTTCCGCGGCAAGGAAAAAGCGCTTGCCAAGAAGCAGGCGACGGCATCCCGCGCTCTCAGCGATTGTGCCGAATGGCTGGCAAAATCCGCCTGACGGCGCCGAGGCACGGACCAAACGAAAGGGCCCGCTCGCGCCTCGCGAGCGAGCCCTTTCGTTTTTCTGACCCGAAGGCCGCCAAGTTCGCGCCTATTCGTTTGCCTGTGCCGCGCTTGCCTGTTCTGGAGCGGGTTGCGTGAATTCCGACTTCGGACTGAAACTGCCGAGCAACCAGAGTGAAACTTCGGCTGCTTCACCGGCGCTTTGAAATTCGAAGGCATTGTCCAGGTAGGCAAAGTCAGGGAAATGCACGATCAGGCCGCGGCCGGTCTCTGAACTGTTGACCCGGACCTTTCCCGGCTGGATCACGTGGCAGACATAGTGGGTGCCATGCGACTGGATGAAGCCGGCCTTTCCGTCATGCAGCCTCAGGAAGATCGCCTTGCGGTCCGCGGTCGAGTGCAGCGCGCGGATCGCCTCATCGGGAAAGGCGCGCCCGAATTCCACCATCGCCGATCCGGCATCGGGATTGTCCCAGTCCCGCTCGGCACGCGCGTTCATCCACATGTAGAATACGCCCGCCAAAACGACGACGGCAATGAGCAGTAACCAAAGCATCCGCAGGCGCTCCCCTTTGCTCGGCATGGGGCCGATCATTCGCTTCTATACGCTGCGAGCCTTGTGCCAGTTTGACCAATCGGAGCCGCTTGCCCCTGGGCTGAAGGCAAGAGCAAACGCCGCCAAACCGGGCGCGGATGAAGGCCGCTCTAGAAGAGCCGGCGGCGGCTCGCCCGCCACATCCACCATTGCCGGCGCCACTGCGCCGGTCGGATGGGTTGGCGGAGCAGCCCTGCCCCGGCCGCCTCGGCACGTTCGAAGATTGGCTCGGCAAGTGCCAGCGGGGAAAAGGCCGGAAAGTTTAAGGGCGATATGGTGTCGAGCCGCGCGCGAGCCTTGGCCAGATGGTCTCGCCCAAAGCCGGCGAAGGCCCGGATGGCCCGGCTGATCGCTTCGGCGTCGTCACCGGCAAGGAACGCCTCGCGCTCAAGACCGGTCGCCCGCAGCAGTTCTGCCGGCAGATAGACCTGACCGCGCCCAAGGTGCAGCGGCAAAAGCAGCAACAGACCGGCAACGGTCTGTGCCACACCCGCGTGGCCGGCCGCCTCCGCCGATTTCGCCGCGTTCTGCGGATCCAGCACCAAAGACGAAAGCTGGATCAGGGCCGAGGCCGTCTCGCCCGCGTAACCTTCGAGCGCGGCGCGGTCCTCCATCGGATCGTCATAGAGATCGAAGATGCGCGCGTCGATCATGTCCTGAAGAACCGAGATCGGCAGCCTGTGTTCGCGGATGCAATGCAGCACCGCCTGCGCCAGCGGGTGCCCCTCGCCTCTCCACTGATCGTTGCCGAGGAGGTCGCGCCACCATTGCATGCGAATCTCGCCGGGAAGCGGCTCATGCACCAGATCGCGGATGCGCGCGATCTCCGCATTGAAGGCATAGAGGGCGGCGAGCGAAGGTTGCTTGTCCGCGGGTGCGAGCAGGCAGGCGAGATAGCGGTCGCGATCCGCATCCCTGAGGTCGGCCAGGATCTGGGCGGAATTGGCTTGCACGTGGTCTTCCCCGGATCCCGTCAGACGGCGATCAGCGCGACTGCGACAGCGCGCGATTCGGCCAGCATCACGTTGTAGGTCCGCACGGCAGCGCCCGTGCTCATCGGATCCGAGGAAACGTTGGCGGCCCGCAATGCGGTCTTCAGGTCGGCAGGCAGGGGGCGAATATCCCGGCCTGTGCCCACGAGCAGGACCTCGATGTCCTTCGCCTCGTCGATAACCTTGCGAAATTGGTCGACATGCAGGGGATCGCCCTCCCCGACGTCCCAGGCATAGACGCCCGACGGCAGCATCAGGATCGACCCGCGATGCGACATGTCTGCGAAGCGAAAACCGCCGTTGCCATAGGCATCGATGGGGGCGCGACCCGGAAAGTGCGCTTCGCGAATTTCTATTCCCTTCGGCATTTCACACAGTACCCTTTGCCGCACCGGCGGCACCCGTATCAGCGCCGGACGGATTCTCGTCCCCTGGAATGTGATCGGTCCGCTTCCTGAAGAGGATGAGGATCGGCCCGGCGATGTAGATGGACGAAATCGTCCCGACGATGACGCCAAACAGCATTGTAACGCTGAACGAGCGGATGAGACCACCTCCGAAGAGATAGAGTGCTGCAAGCGCCAGGATCGTCGTCAGCGCGGTCAGGAACGTACGCGAGAGCGTCTGGTTGATCGATGTGTCGATCAACAGCGAAAGCGACATGCGGCGGTAGCGGTCGAGATTCTCGCGGATGCGGTCGTAGATAACGACCGTATCGTTCAAGGAGTAGCCGATAATGGTCAGAACCGCCGCGATGCTGCCGAGGTTGAACTCGATGCCGGTCAGGACCAGGAAGCCGATCGTCAGCAGCACGTCGTGCAAGGTGGCGATGATGGCACCGACGGCAAAGCGCCATTCGAAGCGCGCCCACACATAGAGCAGGATCGCCAGGAACGAAACCGCAAGTCCGATCGTGCCGGCGCGCGTCAGCTCTCCAGAGACGACGGGGCCGACGACCTCGACACGGCGGAAATCGTACTCGTCTGCCAGTTCCGACCTGATGACGCCGGCAGCGGTCTGCTCTGCGTTATCACCGGCTTCCTGGGACGGCACCCGCACAAGCACATCCCCGTCCGATCCCATCTGCTGCACCTGAACCTCGCCGAAGTTCAGCTCGTCCAGTCGCGTGCGCAGATCGGCGACATCGACCGGACCGCCCTTAGAATGCAGCTCGATGATGGAGCCGCCCTTGAAGTCCACGCCCAGATTGAGCCCGATGCCGGCAAGCAGCAGCACCGAGGCGACGGACAGTGCCGCCATGAGGATGAAGACCGGGTTGCGGATTCGCATGAAGCGAATGTCCAGATTGCTCAATCGACCGGTTCGGATGCCCTTTGGTAAGCGTTCCGACGTCCATTGCCGAAGCCAGCGCTTCACGATCAGGCGCGTCACGGTGTAGGCGGTAAAGAGCGTCGTCACGCTGCCGATCGCCAGCGTGACGGCAAAACCGCGCACCGGCCCTGAACCGAGATAAAAGAGGATGGCGCTGGCGATCAGCATCGTCAGATTGGCGTCGAAGATACTGCTGAACACGCGCGAGAAGGCATTGTTGATCGTGCGGCGCAGCGGCTCACCGCCACCGACCTCTTCGCGCAGGCGCTCGTAGATCAGGACGTTCGAATCGACAGCCATGCCGATGGTCAGAATGATGCCGGCTATCCCCGGCAGCGTCAGCGTTGCACCGGATATCGAAAGCGCTGCGATGATCAGGATGATGTTCAGGGCAAGTGCGACAATGGCGAAGACGCCGAAGACCCCATAGAAGAAGATCATCGACGCGGCAACGGCCACAGCGGCAACCAGCCCCGCAATCAACCCGTCGGAAATCGCATCGTCACCGACCCCAGGACCGACGGTCCGTTCCTCAACAATGGTCAGTGGTGTCGAAAGCGGGCCGGTACGAATAAGGACCGCGAGATCAGCGGCAGCGTCCGCCGGCAGTTCGGCAGAAATGCGCGCCGTGTCGCCCTTGATGGCCTCCGATAGTTTGAGCACTGACGCAACTTGGCCATCAAGCACGATTGCAACGCTCTCTTCCGGCTGCTGTGTCGCCAATGCGGCAACACGCTGTTGCGAGGCGGCATCGAGCTTGACCACCACGGAGGCGGTATCTGCGGACGGGTCCGCCTCCGGATCAGCGGCGACAAAGTTGCCTGCCGCAAGCAGTGGTTCCTTTGCGAGCAGGTAGGGTACCGGCGGATCGTCAAAGGAATAGAGGACCTCGGTGCCGGCAGGAGGGTGACCCTCGACCGCCCGCTGCACAGGCATCGACGTATCCACCAACCGGTAGGTGAGGTTGCCACGCTGGCTGAGCAGATCCTTCAGGCGCTGCGGATCGCTGAGGCCCGGCACCTGCACGATGAGGCGATCCTCACCCCGGCGCTGGATCAACGGCTCCACTGCGCCGACTTCGGCCACACGGCCGCGTACCACATCCATCGACTGTGCCAAAGCCTGCGACAGCCGGAAATCGATGCCTTCGTCGGTCAGGCGCAAGCGGACGAGTTCATCCTCTTCGGCGCTGTCGAACACGACCTCGGAAATAGGCTCAGAAACGAACCCGCCGGTCTCGACCAGCACCGTCAGAGGTTTCAGCCTGTCGCGGGCGGCCGCAAGTTGCTGGCGATCGCGCACCCGGAACGATATCGTCTGGCCCTCGCCCGAAAGGCCGATATAGGCGATGTCGGCATCGCGCAGCAGCTTGCCGACTTCCGTGGCGACGGTTTCGAGCCGTTCCGCAGCAACATCGCTACGGGCGGCCCGCAGCATGAAATGCGACCCACCCTGGAGATCGAGGCCCAGTGCCACCTGGCGATGGGGCAGCCAGGACGGCAGTCCGGCGGCCTCTTCGCGTGTCAGAACATTCGGCAAGGCAAACGCGATGCCGGCAAGCGCTACCAGCCAGACAAGGAGACGTTTCAACGGCGGAAATCTGCGCATGCCTCAAACGCTCCAGTTGCTTTCGGTGGTGGCTGCTGACCTATCTTATTCCTTTACAGGTTCACCCTTAACGCGAACTTCCGATACGCCGCCACGCACGACGCGGATCTTCACGCCATCAGCGATTTCGACTTCCAGTTCGTTATCATCGACAACCTTGGTGACCTTGCCGACGATGCCACCGCCGGTCACGACCTGGTCGCCGCGGCGGATGTTCTTCAGCAGCTCCTCGCGGCGCTTCATCTGAGCGCGCTGCGGGCGGATGATCAGGAAATACATGACAACAAAAATCAGCAGGAACGGCAGGATGGACATGAGAATGTCCGCGCCGCCGGCGGAAGGGGCGCCGGCTGTCTGCGCAAAAGCTTCGGTAATGAACATCGATCACTCCTTGAGTTCAAATATCGGCGGTTCCTCCGCGCCAAATCGGCCGGAATATAGGTGTGCCCGGCCACTCTGCAAAGCCGCGGGCACCCTTACCCGTTCCTGTGGCTCTGACACAAATTGCACAACAGGAGAACCCCCTCAGCGAGGCTCTGTGGCCTTTTCCAGCGCAAACCTGCGTGCTACCGGGTTTCTGGTGGGGCACAGCCTCAAAGCGGATACCGTAAACACTTGAGCAACGCCGCCTCGAATCATGCAAACGACTGATAAAGCTAGTGGAGAGAGACAGATGCCGGAAGCAAAGATCGACGTTCTCATCAGGGAAATGCAGAAGCTTTCCGCGGCGATCGAGCGCATGGCAGGACCGGCGGCCGCGAACAACGACTGGAACGCCGCCGAGTGCTTCGTCTGGGCTCCGGCCACGCACCACCTGCAGCCCGTTCCACGACCGAACCGTATCGAGCTCACGCTGATAACAGGCGTCGATCACGTCCGCGACATCCTGCTCGACAACACGCTGCGTTTCGCCGAAGGCTTCCCGGCCAACAACGTGCTTCTCTGGGGCGCACGCGGCATGGGCAAATCGTCTCTTGTCAAATCGGTGCACGCGCAGGTCGCGCGTAATACAGGCGTCGCGGTCAAGCTCGTCGAAGTCCACCGCGAGGACATCGCCACCCTGCCGGCGCTGATGGACATCCTCAAGTCTGCGCCGGTTCCGGTGATCGTCTTCTGCGACGACCTGTCCTTCGACCACGACGATACCTCGTACAAATCGCTGAAGGCCGTGCTCGACGGTGGCGTCGAAGGGCGGCCTCAAAATGTACTGCTCTATGCGACGTCTAACCGGCGGCATCTGCTGCCGCGCCACATGATGGAAAACGAACAGTCGACCGCCATCAACCCTTCCGAGGCGGTCGAGGAGAAGGTCTCGCTTTCCGACCGTTTCGGCCTGTGGCTCGGCTTCCACAAATGCAGCCAGGACGACTATCTGGCGATGATCGATGGCTATGCGCGGCACTACGGCTTTACTGTCGACCGCGAGACCCTGCATGCCGAAGCGCTGGAATGGTCGACGACCCGTGGCGCACGATCGGGCCGCGTCGCCTGGCAATTCATCCAGGATCTCGCCGGCCGCATGCGCCACCGTCTCGATGCCTAGCGCCGTTCACACAAGGCGACGCTGAAATATCGCGAAGCGATTTGGCTTGGACCGGCCTGGGCAAAGCCCCACCAATCACCCCGCACTTGCGAAAAGCCAAAAGCCGCACGTTCGATTGAACGTGCGGCTTTTGAATTTCTGTAGGCTTTCGCCCGCCTGGCGACTACTCGAGGAAGGTCGCCGGGTTGACCGCCGTTGCGTTCTTGCGAACCTCGAAGTGAACCTGCGGCTGGCTCGCCCGACCGGTCATGCCCGATGCTGCGAGCGTCTGGCCACGCTGGACCTTCTGGCCACGCTGGACCTTGAGTTCGGAAGCATTGCCATAGACCGTGACCGTACCGTCGTCGTGGCGGATCAGGACGGCATTGCCGAGTTCCTTCAGGCTGCTGCCCGAATAGATCACTACGCCGTTCTCCGCAGCCTTGATCGGCGTGCCCTCGGGAACCGAGATGTTGATGCCGTCGTTGCGGTTGCCGTCGACATTGGCACCGTAACCGGCAACCACTGCACCGCGCACCGGCCAGCGGTACTTGCTGATGCCCGTCGACTTCGGCGAGTCCTCCTCGACATCCGTCTTGGTGGCGACGTCTGAAATGCTTTGCTTGGCGACCGGCGGCTGGTATTCAGCCGGCTTACCCTTGTCGAGCGAAGCGACCTGCTGCTCGGCCTTTTTCGGAACCGAGGCGGTCTTCACCTGATCCGGGGCAGAACCTGCCGCGCCCGGCAACGTCAGTGTCTGGCCGACGCGGATCGATTCGGCCGTCAGGCCGTTCGCCTGCTTGAGGGCGGCAATCGAGACACCGGTCGTCTTGGCGATCCGGTTCAGAGAGTCGCCAGGCTTGACCGTGTAAGATCCACCGCCGCTACCCTCACCGTTCGTTGCTGGCTTGCCGGCAACTACATCCGTCTTGCCCTCGCCCTTTTCGCGCGACTGGGCACCGTTCGGAAGGATTGCGACGTCGCGCTGCTCGGTCGGCAGCGGCGACGGCTGGCGCTTGCCACCGCCGAGATCGGCAATCGAATTGGTGGCGGCGGCCTTTGCGGCACTGCCGGCGACGCCGAAGGTCGGAATGACGAGGCGCTGGCCGGTCTCGACCTGCGACGCGGACTTCAGACCATTGGCCTTCAGGATTTCCTTCTCCGGAACACCGAAGCGGTTGGAGAGGACGGCAACAGTATCGCCCGGGCGCACCATGATCGTCGGCGCGTTCTGCGTGGTCCAGCCGCCCTTGCCCGCCGTTTCCTGCGCTGCTGCCGGGAGGGTCTGCTGCGAGGCCAGCGCCGCCTGCTGGCGTGCTGCCGGGAACGGCTGAGCCTCAGGCTGCTGGCGGCCTGCAACGCCCGGGTCCGCCAGCGTCGTGCGCTGCACCGAGATCGGCGTTGCGGCGGCACGCGCGGTCGAAACGGGCGTGGATGCAGTGTTCACCGGGTCATAGGCGCCTTGCCCTGCCGCCGTCGGATAGGGTTGGCCAAGGGCCGTGTTGGGCGTGACGGCGGGCGTCGGCGCCGCCATCTGGCCAACAGCCACGTCGCCGCGCGGTACCGGCGTCGCATCCTGCGGGATTGAATTGGTGGTGACATTGTCCGAACGTGAGAACAAGCCGTCAAATCGGCTTGCGTCGGAGCTGCACCCGGTCGCAGCGCTTGCCAGCAAGACCGCCACGCACAGGCGGATCGACGACTTTCCAACCCCGGGAGATACTAACTTACGCATGACGCTTACCCACTCCGAACGCTACTCGATGTGGAATGATTAAAGCGTATTAGAGTTACCGCCCGGTTAAGGTCGACACCACCAATCGACTAATTTGACCAAATGCTAACCATAGGCAGGCGCGCGGACCGCCGCTTCGGTCACGGAAGATGGCGCCGCCTGAACGCTCGTCCGAGCATCCGGGATAAACGTCGCAAAATCGATGGCGTTTGCGGACAGATGCTAGCTTAGTTCGGAATAAAGCCGCACGATTTCCGAAACGGACCGACGTTCCGTCGGCTCCTCTTCATAGCTGATGTTCGTCAGATCCCAGGCGAAGATCTGACGCCCTGCCGGACTGACAGGAGCCTCGGATTGGGCTGTCTTGTCTTCCTCGAGCAAGACACTCACCAGGGTCTGAAACGCCGTTTCTTCGTCCGCACCGCTGGCGTGTTCATATTCGAGCGAGCGCAGGCCTGCGACAGCGGCTTCGCGTGTCCCAAAATAGCGCAGGCTGTTCTGGTCCTCGAGCCTGAGGCCGTCATAGTAGTCGATGAAGTTCTTGTAGTAGGCCTGATGGTCGCCGATCTCGAGGAACTTGCCGAACGCCTGATATTCACGCGACGCCAGTTGCGGCGAAAGCCGATTGTTCCATTCATCGCGGGTCAGCGGTGGCTGGCCGTCCGACGTCTTCTTCGTCTGGCTCAAGTAAAGCAGTGCATCCGCGGACAGCGAAATGCGCGGCGTCGGATCAAAGAAGCTTGCCGCAAGCGCCTGCGCCGTCTGCTCGTCCTTGCCGTTGGCATTCGTCTGACCGGCCCCGCGTCCTGCGAGATTGTTCAGCCCGTCGCCCGATGCCGTAGCCGTCAGCCTGTTTGCGATCTGCATTTGCGGTCTCCGTCAACCCACGATCGGCAAAGCGCGCGCACAAGCGCGACTCGCCGGCAGAACCTGTCGTTCAAGGAAACGGGTATGGCTCGAAGCTTGCGCGAGGCTGGAGAGAATTAAGGATCTGTTAATGATGCAGCCGGTGCGCCCGGCTTGCCCACGGTCCCTGCGGGAGGCAACCGATCACAGGAACGAAGCGAGTTGCGGCACGATGGGAAGGTAAGGTGCGTCGAACAGGTCTTCCCGGTCGAAGCGGCTGCCGGTCCGGCTCACACGCACAATCCGGCAATGCGTTTCGCTCATCATGATCGGAACCACCAGAGTTCCGCCGGAAACCAGGTGATCGGAAAACATGCGCGGCAGGCTGTTGAAGGCAGCCGTAATCAGGATGCGGTCAAACGTGCCCTCACCCGGCACGCCGGCGCTACCGTCCGCGTGCCGGACGATCACATTGCGAACGCCCGACTTTTCCAGGTTCTTCTGCGCCGAAGTCACCAGGGTCTGATACCGGTCGATCGTCAGGACGCGCTCGGCCACACGCCCCATCACCGCGGCAGTGAATCCGCTGCCGGTCCCGACCTCGAGAACGCGTTGGCCCGTCTTGAGGTTCAGGCAATGCAGCAGGCGCACCGCAAAATCGTATCCCTCCATGAACGAACCGCAATCGAGCGGAATGGTGCGTTGCGAGTAGGCGTCGGCCTGATATTGGGGTGGCGCAAAACGGCTGCGTGGCGTTTGCTCGACGGCCTTCAGCAGGTCGTGGTTGACGATGCCTTCGGCGCGCAGCCGCAACACCATCTTGGCAAAGCCTTCCTGTTCACTCACACGCGCGCCCAATCAACGGGCCCCTTCGCTCAGCACCCGCGCCAGGCGCTCCTGCACGCTATAGTCCGTGAGGTCGAGTTTGAGCGGCGTCACCGAAATCTGGTTCTCGCGCAAGGCATGGATGTCGGTACCGGCACGGAAATCGCCGGAACGTTCGCCAAAGCGCAGCCAGAAATAGGGGAAGCCCCGGCCGTCGGTCCGCTCATCGATCGACAATCCGAATTCGAGCTTGCCTTGCGACGTCACTTCGATACCCGCGACGGCATCGGCTGCACAATTCGGGAAGTTGACGTTGAGAAGCGTGCCATCGGGCAGATCGACCGCCATCAACTTGCGGATCAGCGCCGGTCCATGGGTCTCTACCACCTCCCACGGCACCGGCTTGCCGACCGTATGCTGGTAGGCCTGGCTGAGCGCAATGGAACGGATGCCCTGCAAAGTACCCTCGATTGCGCCTGCCACCGTGCCGGAATAGGTCACGTCATCGGCCATGTTGGCGCCGATGTTGACTCCGGACAGAACGAGATCGGGTTTGCGATCCAGCACCTTGCGCACCGCCATGATGACACAGTCCGTCGGCGTTCCGCGCAGAGCAAAGCGCTTCTCGGCGATCTGGCGAAGCCGCAAGGGCTCCGACAGCGTCAGCGAATGCGCCAGGCCACTCTGGTCGGCCTCGGGTGCAACCACCCAGACATCGTCAGAGATCGTCCTGGCGACCCTTTCGAGCACCGACAGGCCTTCCGCGTGTATGCCGTCATCGTTTGTCAGCAGAATCCGCATGATGATGCCCTTCCCTCGACGACCGCTTAAGCTGCCTTCTCGATGCGCGTCTGGCCGCCCATGTAGGGGACCAGCACGTCCGGCACCGACACGGAGCCGTCATCATTCAGGTAGTTTTCAATGACGGCGATCAGCGCGCGGCCGACGGCAACACCCGAACCGTTCAGCGTGTGCACGAAACGCGTGCCCTTGTCTTCCTTGGTGCGATAGCGCGCATTCATCCGGCGCGCCTGGAAGTCGCCGCAGACGGAGCAGGACGAAATCTCGCGATAGGTGTCCTGCCCCGGAAGCCAGACCTCCAGATCATAGGTCTTGCGCGCGCCAAAGCCCATGTCGCCGGTGCAGAGCGTCATCACGCGGTAATGCAGGCCAAGGCGCTTCAGCACCTCTTCGGCACAGGCCGTCATGCGCTCATGTTCGTCGATCGACGTCTCGGCGTCGGTGATCGAGACGAGCTCCACCTTGTTGAACTGATGCTGGCGCAGCATGCCGCGCGTGTCGCGGCCAGCCGAGCCCGCTTCCGAACGGAAGGAGGGTGTCAGTGCCGTAAAGCGCAAGGGCAGCTTCTCGCCTTCGAGGATCTGTTCGCGAACGATGTTCGTTAGCGGCACTTCCGCAGTCGGGATCAGCCAGCGCCCATCCGTCGTGCGGAAGAGATCCTCGGCAAACTTCGGCAATTGTCCGGTGCCGTACATCGCGTCGTCGCGCACGAGAAGCGGCGGCTGAACCTCGGTGTAGCCGTGTTCCTGGGTGTGTAGGTCAAGCATGAACTGGCCGAGCGCGCGCTCGAGCCGCGCCAACTGCCCCTTGAGGATGGTGAAGCGCGAGCCGGAAATGCGCGCAGCGCCCTCGAAATCCATCAGGCCAAGCGCCTCGCCAATCTCGAAATGCTCGAGCGGCTTGTGGTTCCAGGTGGGCTTGGCGCCGGCGGTGTGCTTGACGACATTGCCGGTTTCATCCGCGCCCACGGGAACGTCTTCGAGCGGCACATTGGGAATGCGCGACAGGGCGTCGTTGAGCTCGGCCTCGACATTCCGGCTGTCTTCCTCGAGTGCCGGCGTCGAATTCTTGAGCTCGGCCACTTCGGCCTTCAGCTTATCCGCAAGCTCGCTGTTCTTCTGGGCCATGGCTGCGCCGATGTCCTTGGACGCGGCGTTGCGGCGCGACTGCATGTCCTGCAGCAACTGAAGGATCGAACGGCGGCGTTCGTCGAGCGCGATCAGCGACGCCGACAACGGCTCCGCGCCCCGCTTCGCCAGCGCGGCGTCCAGCAATTCGGCATTCTCACGGATCCATTTGATATCAAGCATTGTCGTTCCACGCGTTGGTCAGATCACGGCGCGAAATCTCGAATGCTCAGCCCTTGGCGGGGCCGACCTCTCCGGAAGATCCTTCCTGCGACTCGGCAACCTCGCTCTTGAGCGCGTCTGCTGCCCGCTGTCTTTCGACGAGTCGCGCCGTATAGATCGAAATTTCGTAGAGAAGGATGGCGGGCAGTGCAAGACCGATCTGGGAAACCGGATCGGGCGGCGTCAGCACCGCAGCCACGATAAAAGCAATTACGATGGCGTATTTGCGCTTTTCGGCCAGTCCCTGCGAGGTGACGAAACCGACCCGCGCCAATAGCGTGGTGATCACCGGCAGCTGGAAGACGAGGCCGAAGGCAAAGACCAGCGACATGATCAGGCTCAGATATTCCGAGACCTTGGGCAGCAGTTGGATTGCCACCTGGCCCTCGCCACCCCCCTGCTCCATGGCCAGGAAGAACCACATCACCATCGGGGTGAAGAAGAAATAGACCAGTGCGCCACCGAGCAGGAACAGGATCGGCGAGGCGATGAGGAACGGCAGGAACGCGGCTCGTTCGTTCTTGTAGAGGCCGGGCGCGACGAACTTGTAAATCTGCGCGGCGATCACAGGAAAGGCGATGACCAGTGCGCCGAACATCGCCACCTTGATCTGGGTGAAGAAGAATTCCTGTGGCGCCGTGTAAATCAGTTCGACATTGCGATGGTTGAGGCCAGCCCAACTCACCGCCCATTTGAACGGCAGCACGAGCAGGTTGAACAGCCCCTTGGCAAAGTAGAAGCAAATGAGGAAGGCGACGAAGAACGCGCCCACTGCCCACATAAGCCGTCTGCGCAGTTCGATCAGGTGCTCGATCAGCGGCTGCGGCCGGTCCTCGATATCGCCGCTCATGCTTCACCTTTCTTGCGCGCGGGCGCGCGGGATTTGGATGCTTTTTCTGCCGGCGCCACGGCCGCAGTCTTCGCCGGCTTCTTCGCGGCGACGGTCTTTGCTGGCGCCTTGGCCGAAGCCTTCGGCGTCTCGGCCGACGACACAGACGCCGCCGATTTCGGCGCTGCCGCCTTCTGCACCGCCGGCGCCGAATCCACCGTCGCCTTTGGCACGCGCTTGGTCTTTGCGGCCGGTGTTGCGACCGCCTCGGCGCGCTCCATCTGGCGATTGGCCGAGCCGATCGCCGCGGCGGCGACGGCCTCAACCGGCTTCGCTTCAACCGCGGCCACCGGTGCGGCGACAACAGGTTCGACGGCTGCGACCGGCTCTACACTGCTCACCGATACCGGCTTGTCAGGTGTGGCGGCTTTCTGAAGATCCGATTTGATGTCATTGCCCATTTGACGCAGCGGGTTGATGGCATCACGCAGCGCATTGGCCGGATTGAGGCTCTGGGCGTCACTGATCGTCTTGCGAACTTCTTCGAGGTCCGCTTCGCGCAACGCCTCGTCGAACTGTTGGCGGAAATCAGACGCCATGCCACGCATTTTCGCGGTCATGCGACCAAAAGCCCGTAGCATCGGTGGCAGATCCTTCGGCCCGACAACGACGATAAGAACGATTGCGATGACGACAAGCTCGGTCCAGCCGATATCAAGCATGCGATATGTCCTGCAAACCCGCAATGCGGCCGGTCCGGTACCGATACCGGACAGGCGCGATCGACGCGAGACCGTTAGCGAACTTCGTCAGACTTGTGGTCGACGGTCTTGCTGTCGAGCGTCTTGTCGGCAGCAGCCGCATCCTCGTCGCTCATACCCTTCTTGAAGTTCTTGATGCCCTTGGCAACGTCACCCATCAGTTCAGGGATCTTGCCGCGGCCGAACAAGAGCAGCACCACGACCAGAACGATCAGCCAGTGCCAAATGCTAAAGGAACCCATGCTCTTACTCCTCTGAGCCTTCCCCGATTTAGGCTCTTTCACATGTCATTTTTCAGGCGTGCTTCAAACACGGCCATCGTGTCACAGAACCTATGATGCGGAACCGTTTTTTTCAAACAGTAATATGTCGCGCTCGTTAACCGAAAGCATTACATCACGCAATCCTTGGGGTAACTGATCTGCACGGATGCGCGCGCGCACCACGGTTTCGCACTGCGGCACCGCAAGCTCCAGCAGTTCGACCACGCCGATGAACCGGCGCGACAGGATGCGCGCGGGAATGTCGCCTTCATCTTCGCCGACGCGCACCCCCGAAAGCCTGACGGCGACCGAAAGGCGATCTCCCTCCGAATGCCGCCCCGGCGCCACGACGCCGACCGGCGTATCGACACGCCCGTTGCGCACCTGCGCATCGAACACGTTGATTTCCGAGAAGAAACCGGCTGCAAAGAGGTCTCGCGGCTGACGGTAGAGCTCATCTGCGGTGCCAACCTGGACGAGTTGTCCGTCTTTGAGCAGCGCAATCCGATCCGCCATGCGCATCGCTTCCTCTGCGTCATGGGTAACAACGATGGCGGTCGCGCGCGTCTCCCTGAGGATCGCGAGCGTATCGGCACGGATCGAGTCCTTCAGGCGAGAATCGAGCCCCGAAAAAGGTTCGTCCATCAAGAGCACTGACGGACGCGGCGCCAGCGCGCGAGCAAGCGCCACGCGCTGCTGTTCGCCACCCGAAAGCACATGTGGATATTGTTCGGCATAGTGCGACAGACCGACGCGCTCGAGCGCCGCATCGGCCTGGATCAGCGCTTCCTTCTTGGGAAGCGCCGTGAGGCCGAAACGGACGTTCTCGCGAATGCTCATATGCGGAAAGAGCGCGAAGTCCTGAAACATCAGGCCAACGCCTCGTTTCTCCGGCGGCACAAACACCGAGGGGCCGGAAATCTCCTGGCCGTTGAGCAACAGGCGTCCGGCACTCTGCTTTTCGATGCCGGCGGCGATGCGCAGCAAGGTCGTCTTGCCCGAGCCGGAAGGGCCAAGCAGGCACAGGACCTCTCCGGCCTTGGCGGCCAGGCTGACGCCCTTGATCGTTTCCTTGGCGTGGTAGCTGTGATGAATGTCTTCGAAGGCAAGGCTTGCCGCGAAGGATACGCCGGCCGACCGTCGCGTGGTCCTGACGGGAGCATCCTGCGGATCTGAAACCATGCTGCGTATTCCTTGACACCAGTGGCGCCTGGCGAGCCTGTGCCGGGTGCCGGGGAAAGCCGATATCCCCAATCAGGTTTTAATCGGCTTCTTCGCCCTTCGGTGTCAAGAGCCCCAATTCTTCGAGATCGAGCTGCGTGATCGGGTCTTCGTTCTCTGAAAGCTCGTCGTCCCCCATCGGAACGGGAATGCTGAGATTCGACGGGACGCGGCCAGAGAGCAGGCCCGCACCCTTCAGTTCCTCGATGCCCGGCAGGTCGCGCAGCTCTTCAAGGCCGAAATGGTCAAGAAAATCGCGGGTCGTGCCGAAGGTGACGGGCCGACCCGGCGTGCGCCGGCGTCCGCGGAAGCGAACCCAGCCCGCCTCCATCAGCACATCGAGCGTGCCTTTCGACGTCTGAACGCCTCGAATATCCTCGATCTCGGCACGCGTGACCGGCTGGTGGTAGGCAATGATCGCCAGGACCTCCAGCGCCGCGCGCGACAGCTTGCGCACTTCCTGCTCGTCGGTCTGGATCACGAAGGAAAGATCGGCAGAGGTACGAAATGCCCAATGGTCGGCAACCTGGACAAGGTTGACGCCGCGCGTCGCATAGAAGGCCTTCAGGCGCGCCATGGTCCGCTTCACGTCGCTGCCGCGCGGCAGACGGCTTTCGATGTAGGCTTCGGAGACCGGCTGAGCCGAGGCAAAGACCAGCGCCTCGGCAATCCTTTCAGCCTCTTGCTCCAAACGCGGATCGGCTTCGGCCACCTCGATCTCATCATCCTCTTCAGGAAATCCGGGCATGTACTTCTGCGCTTCAGCCACGGGCTGCCTCCATATCGGCCAGCGTTTCCGCATCGATCGGGTTCGGCCCGCGCCTGAGATAGATCGGCGCAAAGGCTTCTTCCTGGCGGATCTCCAGCCGACCCTCGCGGACCATCTCCAGCGTGGCGGCAAACGAGCTGGCAATTGCCGTCGCCCTTTCCTTGGGCGTCGTCATGTAGCGGATCAGAAAGTGGTCGAGCGCCGTCCAGTCGTCGAGATCGCCGATCATGCGCGCCAGGATCAGCCGGGCATCGGCCAGGGACCAGACATGACGCTTTTCGATCGTCACCTGGGTCACGGCCTGACGCTGGCGCAGGCTCGCATAGGCGCTCAGGAGATCGTAGAGCGAGGCGTCGATACCGGACTTCTTTTCGGTGACGATATGCTCCGGTGCACCGCGAACGAATACATCGCGGCCAAGCCGGCTTCGATTGACGAGCCTTGTCGCCGCATCACGCATGGCCTCCAGCCGCTTCAGCCGGAAAGCCAGGGCAGACGCCATCTCCTCGCCGGAGGGCCCCTCATCCTTTGCCTGCTGCGGGATCAGGAGCCGCGATTTCAGATAGGCAAGCCAGGCCGCCATCACCAGGTAATCGGCCGCAAGCTCGATGCGGATGCTGCGCGCGCGCTCGATGAAGGCGATGTACTGTTCGGCAAGTGCCAGCACGGAAATGCGCGAAAGATCGACACGCTGGCTGCGGGCAAGATGCAGCAGGAGGTCGAGAGGGCCTTCAAAGCCGGCAATGTCGACCACGAGCGCCTCTTCGTGCAAGCCGCGCTCCGAGCCTTCGTCCTGCCACAGCGGATCCATCGGCGCCTTCGACGCAGGCTTGCTCTGTCTTTCGCCCGCATTGCTCACTGGCAGCCCGATCCTTTCCTGCCCACTTTAGACCGTTGCGAACAGACCGTTGAACTCCGCTCGCAAATCGCTTTCGCTCGTATCATCGGGCACGCGGAAGGCCGCCTCGGCCGCCCGTGCCCGGCGCAGGCTCGCGCCGGCGAGAACCGGCACGACATCTGCAACGGCCTTCATTTCCTCCATTATGCCATGACAATGCAAGACGAGATCAAGCCCGGCAGCGATGATGTTGCGCGCGCGCGCCGACATATCGCCGGCAAGCGCATTCATCGAAACGTCGTCCGACATCAACAGGCCATCGAATCCGATATGGCCGCGGATGATCTCTCGCACGACCTTTGCCGATGTCGTTGCCGGATTGTCCGGATCGATCGCAGTGAAGACCATATGCGCCGACATCGCCATCACCTCGTCCTTCATGGCGGCAAAGGGCAGGAAATCGCTCTGAGCCAGTTCGTCGAACGAAGCGCTGACGACGGGCAGATTGTGATGGGAATCGACGAAGGTGCGGCCGTGGCCGGGCATGTGCTTCATGACCGGCAGCATGCCGCCCGCCTTCAGCCCCTCACCCATGGCCCGGCCGATCGCGGTCACACTGTCGGGATCATGGCCATAGGCGCGGTTGCCAATGACGTCATGGCTGCCCGGAACCGGCACGTCGAGCACCGGGAGGCAGTCGACCGTAATGCCGAAGCGCATGAGATCGAAGGCGTGCAACCGCCCCATCAGCCAGGCGGCGCGCAGGCCAAGCGCCGCATCGCGGCTGTAGACTTCCCCAATCGCAGCACCATTCGGGTATTGTTGCACGAGCGGCGGACGTATGCGCTGAACACGGCCGCCTTCCTGATCGATGAGCACGGGCGCCTTCGGGTTGCCGATGCTGTCGCGCAGTGCCGCCACCAGATCCGAGATCTGCTGCTCTTCGCCAATGTTGCGCCCGAACAGGATGAAACCCCAGGGGCGTTCGCCCGCGAAGAAATCCCGTTCGTCGCTCGTCAGGGAAAGGCCCTTGCAGCCAGAGATAAATGCTTTTGATTCGCTCATTCGATCAGCATAGAGCGCGCACCGTTCGCCGCGAAGCCACAAACACGACGCTCGGCCCCTTCATGCACAAGGTCATGGGCGATTGCGAACCCAAAAACGAGAAGGGGGCGGCCATCTAGGCCGCGCCCTTCTCGAACTTCAAACCAGTGGCCGACTTACTTGGTGACCAGGCAGCTTCCGCCGGCGCCCTTGTATTTGGAGCACAGGGCGTTGGCTTCTTCCTTTGAACCCGCCGGGATGCGCACGCGGTAGTAGGTGCCCTTGCCGGCGATCTCCGCCTTGCGGATATCGACGCCGCGACCGCCGATGACGTTCCCGAACTTGCTGGAAAGGCTGTTGTAGGACTTCTGCGCTTCGGCTTCGGACGGCAGCGATGCAACCTGGATGAAGTAGCCGCCGGCCGGAACCGAGGCGGTTGCCATCTGCTGCGCCGCCTGCGTATCCGCCGCGGGTGCTGCCTGCTCTTCCGCCGGACGAAGGTTGGTGCCCTCGGTGGTGGCGGTTGCCACCTTGGCCGGCTGCTCGGCCGGGCGCGTCTGCGGCGTCGGCGCCTTGTCGGCGGTCGCCGTCGTCGTCACGTTGCGGACCGGAACCTGGTCGATCGTGGCATTGCCCGTTGCGGCGAGCGCAACCTGATCGGCGTTGCCCGTTGCCTGGCCGGCAGCGTTGATGTCCACACCAGCTTCAGCGCCGACGGCCGCAACTTCCTTCGAAGGTGTTTCCGGCAGCGGCTGCGCACCGGCGACGTCGGTCGCAGGCGCTGCAACCGGCTCTTCACGAGCAACAAGCGTTCCATCGGGCTTGACGATCATCGTGCGCACCTTTCTCGGTGCAACGGCGGGCGTCTTTTCCTCATCCTGCGTCGCGGTCTCGGCGTTGCCACCGTCCGGCAGCAGGCGAGCGCCGTCTTCATCATCGGCCGGAACGGTTGCCTGCAGGCCGTCGGTATCGTCATTGCCTTCCAGCGGCAGGGTCTCCGGCGTCAGCGTCTTTTGGACGACATCCATCGGCTCCTCTGTCGAGGACACCAGAGCCTCCTGCTGCGGGGCACCTGCCTGCGCGCCGGCAACGCGGTCGTAAACCGCCTTGTCCTGGTTCGGGACAGTCTTGCCACCCTTTTCCTCCGGCACGACCTTAACAGGGCCCTTGTCGGCCAGGATGATCTTCGGACCTTCAGCGGAGGTCACGGCATCGCTGCCACCCATCCAGGCGTACACGGCTGCCCCGCCAAGGATGATGACGCCGGCAACGCTGGCTGCAAGAAGCATCGTACGCTGCGAGCGACGTGCGGCACCGTATTCGCGGTATTCGCCGGCATCGTCCTGGCTCTGAGCCGCCGACAGCCGCTCGGCGTCACGGGTGACCGTCTTGCGTTCGACGATCGAGCGGCGGAAGTCCTCTTCCATCGCCTTCTCGAACTCGTCGAAATCGTCAAGTGCGCCCGCGCCCCCCGGCGCATTGGCGTTGGCCGCCGGAGTGGCGCGCACTACCTCTGCCTTGTCGGCAGCGGCAGGCCGCGCATCCTTGGCGACCGGCGCCGGCGTGCCGAAGAGCTGCGCCATTTCCGCATCGATGTCGAGATCATAGTCGGCAGGATAGGCTACCGGCTTCTCCGTTTCGATGACTGGAAGCTGCGGCACGTCCATGTCGGCGATCGGTGCAACGCCGTTCTCGGCTTCGGCGATCATCGCCGGATCAAAAGGCAGCGTGCTTTCAGGCTGGGTGTCCTGGCGTTCAACCGGTGCAGCGACTTCGAAAGCCTGTGAAACGGATTCGGGCTGCGGAGCAACGGGCTCGTCGACCTGCCGTGCCATTGCCGACGGGGCTTCGACCGCAACCTCGTCCAGCGCACCGAAGTCGCTGAGGTCGAGGCTGGACGCAACGTCGGAAAGCTCCATCTCGAAGTTTTCGATATCAAAGCTCGGCTCATGCTCCGGTTCCGCCGGGCGGCTGACTTCCGCGACCGGAGCTGCGGCCGGTGTTGCGACCATCGGCTCAGCAATGGGCGCAGTAACGGCTGCGGCCGGAACCGGCTGCGACACGATCGGGCCGGCAAAGGCGCGCTGCTGGGCAACGCCCGAGGACGACGCGACCGGCGTCGCCCGGCTAAAGGTCGGCGTGAAGGGATAAGGGCTCTTCTTCACCGGTGCCGCCACCGGAGTAGCCGTCGCGACGGCGGGAGCGACAACCGGCGGCGCCGAGGCATGAAGGGCTGGATGAGACTGAACGGCAGCTGCGACCAACGCAGTCGCGGCCGGAACGGGGAACCGCTCGATATCCGCCAGCAGTTCGTCTTGGTGGGCCGGCTCTTCCACGCGTGCTTCGGCCACGCTTAGTTCGGGCGCGTAGGAAAACTCTTCCGAACGCAGCTCGGCAGCAATGTCGAAGCTCGGCTCTTCATAGGCCGGTTGCGGCGCGGTGACGTGCGCAGGCTCTGCCCAGTCAGCGGTGAGATCGGTGGCCGGCGCCTGCCAGGCATCGGCGATCGCAGCCTCAGGCTCGACGGCCTGCGCTTCATCGGCACCATCAAGCAAAAGGTCGGCTTCGCCGAGCGACAGCTCGAGTTCGCGCTCCAGATCAAAGACCGGCTCGTCGGCGATCGGTTCATCCGCGGCCGGCTCGACCTCAGTCGCCACGACAGGCTCTGGCGTATCCGCCAGCGAGTCAGCCGGGAGCGACTGCGCTTCGGCATAGTGACTGGCGAAGGCCGGGGTCGGCTGCACTTCGGCGGACTCGGGCTGATGAAATACCGGCTCGGGCTGATAGAACATCGGCTCCGTCGGTTCATCAGCCGCCTCAGCCACAGGCTCGGCAACGGCCGGCTCAAACGCCACCGGCTCCGAAGCGACCGGTTCGGACGCCACTGGTTCGGAAGGCGCAGGCTCAAGCGCTGCGGGCTCGAAACGAGGTTCTTCTATCGGCTGCGGCGCAGGCTGCGGCTGCGAGCGGGGCGCCTCGTAGCTGTCGAAGGCGCGAAGGAGCTCATCCTCGAGATCGAAGGCCGGCTCCTGGCGCACCGTTTCCTGGTGGCGCTGCAGTTCCTGCAACTGTTGAACAGCGGGCCGGGCATCGTAACCGACGATCCGGGCGAGTTCGGCCAACGGATCATCGTCGGCCAATACATCGAATTCAGCCGGCCCGCTTCGTGCGAATTGTTTGTCTGCCATGCTCTCCACTCACAATTGCCTGTATTGATGTGCCAGTGCATTGTGGGAAAATGGTGACAGTACTTATCGCATTTCCTCCGGTGCGGAGGTGCCTGTAATAGACAGGCCGGATTTCAATACCGAAGCGACAGCATGCACCAGCCCGAGTCTGGCAGTACTTAATTCTCTATTTTTATCGTTAACAAAACGTAATTCTGGATTCTCTTTACCTTTGTTCCAGTGGCCATGGAAGGCTGCGGCAAGATCGTACAGGTAAAACGCGATGCGATGCGGCTCTTGCGCCAGTGCTGCCGCCTCGATAACGCGCGGATATTCTGCGAGTTTGGCGACGAGCTGAAGTTCTGTCGGATCGACGATCTGCCCGTGAACGGCACCGGCAAGGTCGAGCGATTCGATGTCGACGCCCGGGAAAGCTTCCGCAGCCTGGCGGAAGACCGACCGGCAGCGTGCATGCGCATACTGCACGTAGAAGACCGGGTTGTCCTTCGACTGTTCTGTGACCTTGGCGAAGTCGAAGTCGAGCGGCTCCGAGTTCTTCCGGTAGATCATCATGAAACGGACCGGATCGCGGCCGACTTCGTCGACAACGTCGCGAAGCGTCACGAAGTCGCCCGAGCGCTTCGACATCTTCACCGGCTCGCCGTCGCGGAAGAGCTTGACCAACTGGCAGAGCAGAACCGTCAGCTTCGACGAACCGCCGGAGACGGCCCGCGCGAGTGCCTCGAGCCGCTTGACGTAGCCGCCGTGGTCGGCGCCAAGAACATAGATCATCTCGTCGAAGCCACGGTCGAACTTATCCTTGAAGTAAGCAACGTCGGCCGCGAAATAGGTATAGCTTCCATCCGACTTGATCAGCGGCCGATCGATATCGTCGCCAACTTCGGTGGAACGGAACAGGGTCTGCTCGCGATCTTCCCAATCCTCCGGCAGCTGTCCCTTCGGCGGCGGCAGCGTTCCCTTGTAGACGTGGCCCTTGAAGGTCAGGTCATTGATCGCCGTGCGAATGGCTGCAGCGCCATTGGCGTGCAGCGTGCGCTCGGAGAAGAAGACATCGTGGGTGACGTTCAGCGCAGCGAGATCCTCGCGGATCATCGCCATCATCGCGTCGATCGTGCGATCCTTGACCAGCGGCATCCACTTGTCTTCGGGCATCAGCCGCAGGCTCGTGCCGAATTCATCGGCGAGCGCCTCGCCGACCGGCACAAGGTAGTCACCGGGATAAAGGCCAGCCGGGATCTCGCCGATATCCTCGCCAAGAGCCTCGCGGTAGCGCAGGAAAGCCGAGCGCGCCAGAACGTCGATCTGCGATCCGGCGTCGTTGATGTAGTATTCCTTGGTCACCTCATAGCCGGCAAAGGCCAGGAGATTGGCAAGCGCGTCGCCAACCACGGCGCCACGGCAATGACCGACATGCATCGGACCGGTCGGGTTGGCCGATACGTATTCAACGTTGACCTTGCGGCCCCCACCGACGGTGCTGCGTCCATAGTCGATGCCGGTACCGACCATGCCCGAAAGCAGCTTCTGCCAATAGGAAACGGAAAGCCGGACGTTGATAAAGCCGGGGCCGGCAACCGAGACGTCGGTGACTTCCGGGTCCTGCTTCAGTTTCTCAACGATCAGCTCGGCGAGCGCGCGCGGGTTCATGCCGAGCGGCTTGGCCAGTACCATCGCGGCGTTGGTCGCGACATCGCCGTGGCTCGGATCGCGCGGCGGCTCGACATTGATACGGCCGAAGTCAAGCTCGGATCGCTTTTCTCGAACGCTATCAAGCGTTTCGAGAATGTCCTTAATTCTTGCTTCGAAGTCCGTAAAAAGATTCATCTGCTCTGTCCGCTCTTTCCGATCGCGTTTGATCGGCGCAAAACTCAAAAAGGAGGCTCGGTTCGGCCGAACCGCAAGCCTCCGGGCGGGGCGTCCCTAGCGCAAATCAGGCGTATGGTCAAACAAGCGCCTATGCACGCTGATAGCGAAAGTATCCGTCATGCCGGCGAGATAGTCGCCGACGTGGCGTGCCCGCGCCGGTTCGGCCATGCCGGCAATCTGATCGATCCAATAGTGTTCGCGCATCAACAGCGGGTTGTCCATGAAGGCCCGGTAAAGATCGCAGACGATCGAGGCGGCGCCTTCACGCACCCGCATCACCTCGGGATGGCGGTAGATGCGGGTCATCAGCAATCGTTTGATCTGCTTGTCGGTCTCGCTCATCTCATCGGAAAAGGTCGCCATGACCGTGCCCGCCTGCCGCACATCTGCGGCACTCTGCGGGCGAATCCTGGCAATATTGGCCTGCGCCACGCCGATCACGTCCTCGACCATCGCTGTGATCTGGCGGCGCATGATCTCATGGGTGAAGCGGCTGCTCTCAAGGCCCGGATAGCGGTCGTGAACCTCACGCATCAGGCGGGCGAGAAACGGCACATCCTCCAGCATCTCGAAGGTCAGATAGCCGGCGCGCAAGCCGTCGTCGATATCGTGGGTATTGTAGGCGATGTCGTCGGCGATGGCGGCAACCTGCGCCTCGAGGCTGGCAAAACTCGCCAGTTCCAGGTCATGGACGGCGCAATAGTCGAGGATCGGTTGCGGCACCGGTCCGTGCGTTCCCTGCCCGCCTGCGGTCAACAGCGGCCCGTTGTGCTTGACGAGACCTTCCAGGCTCTCCCAGGTCAGGTTCAACCCGTCGAATTCGGCATAACGACGCTCGAGCTTGGTAACGATGCGAAGCGATTGGGCGTTGTGATCGAAACCGCCATAGGGCTTCAGCATGTCGTGCAGCGCGTCTTCGCCCGTATGGCCGAACGGCGTGTGGCCAAAGTCGTGAACGAGCGCGACACCTTCGGCGAGGTCTTCGTCGAGCTTCAGCGCACGCGCCAGCGCCCGGGCGATCTGGGCGACCTCGATCGTATGCGTCAGCCGCGTGCGATAGTGATCGCCATCGGCAGCGATGAACACCTGCGTCTTGTGCTTCAGGCGGCGAAAGGCCGTCGTGTGGACGATGCGATCCCGGTCGCGCTGGAAATCGGAGCGCGTTGCGCTCGTTGCCTCAGTATAAAGGCGCCCGCGCGTCTCCCAAGGATTTGATGCAAACGGCGCGTGTTCGCCGTAACCGAAACCGAGCGCATTTTTGTCGAATGTCATTTTGCACCTGCATCGTCGTCCCATTGACGGGACATTCAAGCCTTCATACCTATAGTGAAAGCTACGGGAAAGCGTTGCGCAAGCATCGACCGATTCCGCAAGTCAAAGCAACGGCTTGGCCTTGACCCTTGAAACAGGGACTGAAACGGCGCGAGGTGATGCTTGAACGAACGACAATTCTCTCCGGTTCTTGACCCCGGCAGGAGGCAAATATGACGACCGAATCCGTGACCCTCTCCGACGCTGCTGCAAGGCGGATCGCCACGATCCTGCGTTCGGACAGCCACAACAATGCCATGCGGGTATCCGTCGAAGGTGGCGGCTGCTCCGGCTTTTCCTACAAGTTCGATCTGGTCGACAGCGCCAACGACGACGATCTGGTGCTGGAGAAAGACGAAGCCAAGGTGCTGATCGACAGCCTGTCGCTCGTCTACATGGGTGGCTCGGAGATCGACTTCGTCGACAATCTGCTCGGCCAGTCGTTTCAGATCAAGAATCCGAATGCGGTCGCAAGCTGCGGATGCGGAACGAGTTTTTCCATCTGAACGCCAAAAACCGCATGATGGCTGATCCGGTCAAAGATACGGCGATCCCAGCCAAAGGATGCGGTTTGCCAGGCGGTCGATGAACGGCTTGGCGCGCAGCAGCTCAAGCGTCACCGGCTCGGCGGACGCCAGCACCTGCGTGATCGTTTCGCTGATCGACTGGGCGAACCCGTCGTCCAGCACCTCGAGATCAAACTCGAAATTGAGCCGCAGCGAGCGCGGGTCGAGATTGGTCGAGCCGACATAGGCCCAGCGCTCGTCCACCGTCAGAAGCTTAGAATGGTTGAAGGCGCCCTTCGCGCGCCAGACGCGACAATGGCCCTTCAACACCTGGTCGAACTGCGCCGTCATCGCGCGATCGACCAGAAGCAGATTGTTGACCGCGGGAACGATAATGTCGACTTCGACCCCGCGGCGCGCCGCAGTGACAAGCGCACTGATCAGTTCTCGGTCCGGAAGGAAGTAGGGCGACATGATGCGGATGTTCTTCCGCGCCACCGAAAACGCCCCCATCAGCATCTTGTGATTGGTCTCGTTGGTGGCGTCTGGCCCCGATGGCACTGCACGCATCAATACGGAGAGCGAATCGACCGGCGACAGCGCTTCCTCGATCCGCCAGGCGTCGCTTGCAAGCACCTCGCCGCTCGAAAACTGCCAATCCTCGGCCGCGACCTGGAAAATATCGGCGACCACCGGCCCGACCATGCGGAAATGCGTGTCCTGAGCGGTGGCATCTCCCGCGATCTCGGTCGTGAACCCGGCGCGGATGTTCATGCCGCCGGCAAAAGCCACACGGCCGTCAACGACCAGGATCTTTCGGTGGGTGCGAAGGTTGGCATAGGGCAGCCTTAGCCCGATGATGATGTTGCCGTTGAAGACGGCGGTCGGAACACCGGCGTCCTTCAGGTAACCGACAATGCTCGGCACCGAGTAGCGGGCGCCAACAGCGTCGATCAAGACGCGCACCTCGACGCCACGCGCCACGGCTGCAATCAAGGCGTCGGCAAAACGCAAGCCGATCACGTCGCGATCGAAGATGTAGCTCTCGACGAGGATGCTGCGCTCGGCGCCGACAATTTCCTGAAGCATCGCGGCATAGGCGTCATCCCCACCGGAAAGAACCACGATCCGGTTTCCTGCGCACATGCGATGGCGCGAAACCCGATCCCCGAGAATCTTCATCGCCGCAAAGCGTTGCTCGAAACGCCCGGCAATGTCGGTCTCGGAGACGTCGAACTGGCCGAATTGATCCGGCCCCTGCCCCTGCAACAAGGCGCGTTGTGACCCGATCGAGGACCGGCGAATACGGTTGATGCCACCGACGGCATAAATCAGAGCGCCGACGATCGGCGAAAGCAGGACAACGCCGACCCAGCCGGCGGCGGCGCGCACATCGTCCTTGGTCATCGCCGCGTGAATGGCAGCGGGGATACCAAGCGCGAAGGACAGGACCGCCAGAATATGCGGCCAATAATTCTGCACGAGATCGATCATGGCGGGACTATAGCCGGCAATGGAACGGAATCAATTCAAGCGCCAGCGACATATACGGTATAGGCCGATCGTCTCGGCGCAGGCCGCCACTGCATGACCGCTATGGCTCCAAAAAAGGGCGCAGGTATCGGATTTGTCAAAAGAATCCGGAACGGCTACAAGGGGCCTCCGGAAGGACGAACCGAAATGGAAGGGCGTTTCGAGCCATGAAGATTGCCACCTGGAACATCAATGGCGTCAAGGCGCGAATCGACGCCCTGCTGGCATGGCTCAAGGAATCCAATCCGGATATCGTCTGCCTTCAAGAGATCAAATCGGTCGACGACGGATTTCCTCGGCTGGAGATCGAGGCGCTCGGCTATCACGTCGAAACGCACGGTCAAAAAGGCTTCAACGGCGTCGCCCTGCTTTCGAAACTGCGGCCAGACGAGGTCAACCGCGGACTGCCGGGTGACGATTCGGATGAACAATCACGCTTCATCGAAGGCGTCTTTTCCGTCGAAGGCGGGGCGATCCGCGTCTGCTCGCTCTATTTGCCGAACGGCAATCCTGTCGACAGCGATAAATATCCCTACAAGCTTGCCTGGATGCGCCGGCTTGCCGCCTATGCCGAACAGCGCCTGCTGCTCGAAGAGCCCTTCATCCTTGCCGGCGACTACAACGTCATTCCCGAGGAACACGACTGCTGGGACGTCAGGGTCTGGCAGAACGACGCGCTCTTCCTGCCGGAAACCCGTGAAGCATTTCGCCGGTTGCGCAACCTCGGCTTTACCGATGCCGTGCGCGCGACCACCGATGCGGTGCCGCTCTATTCGTTCTGGGACTATCAGGCCGGCTGCTGGCCCAAGAATTTCGGCATCCGCATCGACCATCTGATGCTGTCGCCGGAAGCGGCCGACCGGCTGTTGTCGACATCGATCGAGAAGCACGTGCGCGCCTGGGAAAAGCCTTCCGACCATGTGCCGGTCACGGGAGAGTTCGCCTTCCAGGCGGCCTGAGGCTCAACCGGACAATGGGATCAGCGAACGGGGCAACGACGTCAGTCGTCGTCGCCCTGCATATGCAGATTCTGCGACAGGGAGATCGCAGTACGGCGGTCATCTTCAGTGGCCAGCGAGAAGGCCTGCTCCTGCATCGACTGTAGCCAAGGCCGATCCTTGGGCGAACACTGGTCGAGCGCTGCGGTCATGTAGGCAAGACCGCGTATGGTCTGGCCCTCCTGGAAGATAACGTTGCCAAACACGCCCGTGGCGCCGGCGTGGCCGCTCTTGCGTGCGCGGTTGAGCCACTTCTTGGCCTGCTGAACGTTGACGCTGCCGCCTTCGCCCGAAAGCAGCATGCGTGCCAGCTGAAACTGAGCCTCGGCCACACCGAAGGTCGAAGCAGCCTGGAAATAAAGCTGTCGCGCCTGCGTCATGTCCGACTTGATCGGGCTATCGGGAATGCCGCGGCGATAGTAGCCGGCGAGCGAGATCAGCGCATTGACGAAGTAACCGGTATCTTCAGAGCCTGGCTCAACGCCCTGCTGGGCGATCTCGCTGTAGATCTTGAACGCTTCGAGGTCATTTTCGGCGACGCCGTCGCCATAGGCGTACATGTTGGCCAGGGCCCAGCGGGACCCGGTGTGTCCCTTTTCGGCCGCGTATTTGTAGGCTTCGACCGCCTCGTCCTTGCGGCCATTCTTGTAGGCGGAGAAACCGAACTTGAAGAGGGCGAAGGGACCCGATTCCTTGGTGACGCCCGCACCGGGATCAAAGGCATAGGCCGGCATGGTGATGGTCCCGCAGACCGCCAGCGACACGCCGAGTATCGCAACCTTCAGTGACTTCAGTTCACCCGCAAGCATCACAGTCTTATTCTTCCGTTCCAGCCGGCCACGCCGAACTCATCACCGCTGCAAACACACACGCCCGGACGACGGATCGCCGTCCAAAACTTCGCTACTCCGCCGACACCGTCGGTACACCCAGTCCTGAAGCGAAACCCGAACACGCCTTCAAAAAGATCATTTCACCGAACCACTTGCATTCCTGCGCCCGCGGCCACACCTGACATGAACTTCAACGGTCAAAGTCTCATTTCACACAAACGTGACAATTTTCGAATTCACGAATGCACGTCTGTCCCTACTATCGCTGCTCCCTGTTTGTGGCGGGAAATGGACATAGGCTAGACGAGTCCGATCCTAGCAAACTCTAGCATCAAATGTGTTGCTGAATCGTCACATTGGGTTGCATCGGCACGGTCACCAACAGATGTCGTTCAGGCACAAAAGAAAGGCCCGGCGAGAGACCGGGCCTTGAACTCGAGAACTGGCGAAAGATCAGAACTTGACCTTGAGCGAGGTGGAAATCGCCCCGACGAAATCATTGTCGAAATCGTAGGAAACGTCGTCACCAATGACTTCGCCGTTATAGTTCACGGCGCCGGAGCTGCCGCTGGTCAGAATTCCAAGTGCGCCGGCAAGACGGAACTCAAGGTTTTCGGTCGGCGTGTAGGAAACGCCGGTACCGACCATCCAGGTGTCGGTCTGCGTACCGTAGCCGTGGCTGGTGCCGCGGTCCCAGGTCAGGCTCAGCGCACCGCTCCACTGATCGTTGAACTTGTGACCGATACCGCCGCTGATCGTCCAGCCGTCGCGATAAAGCAGATCAAGGCTGGTGCACGGCGTCGTACGCGAGACGGTCGCCGGGCAGAATTTCAGGACCTGCAGCTGGCTCCAGTCGGTCCACTTGATCGAGCCGAATGCCGCCCAGTCCGGAGCAATGCCGGTCTGAAGCTTGAACTCCAGCGAGTCAGGCATGGAAGCCGAACCGTTCACGTCGTACTTCGTACCCGTCACGAGGCCAACGCCCGGAACGACGAAGCCTAGCTGACGAAGGTCGATGAAACCGGAAAGGTTATCCAGATCGACGGCGCTGTTGTAAACGAGGCTGGCCCGTACGGCATATTCGGGGATTTCGTAGCCCGCACCAGCGCGCCAACCCCAGCCATGACCTTCAAGCTCAAGCCTGCCGACGCCGGTAAAGAGGCCGGAAAGCGGCGTGCCGGTATAATCCTGAACCAGACGCTCCTTGAAGCCGCTGACTTCCTGATAGAAGACGCCACCGATGACGCGGAACTGACCCGGCCCCATGTCCCATTTGTAAGAGCATGTTGCTGCGTAGTTGTCGCTCTCCACCTTCGTTTCGATGTTGTTGTTGGCGCCGGCCCAGTTCTGGCCGGGATTGGTGTGAGCACCCCACGGCTGCGAATAATCAGCCATACAGTCGACACTGTCGCCCAACGCGGCCTTGATGCCAACGCGCGGCACCCAGTAGCTTTCCGTGTCATCGACCGAATTGGGGCGATTGTTCAAATTGCCGCCACCAAAGGTTCCGGTGAGGATGTTGGTGTTCCCGGTGTCGGTGTCAACGACGTTTTTCAGCTCGCGCTGCGGATTGACATAGGTTGCCGAAGCTTCGCCGGCGTAGTCGGACGGGTCGAACAGCAGGTCGATATTGTAACCGCCACGCTCAAGACCACCAGCGTGAGCCGCGGATGCAAACAGCAAGCCTGCCGCCACCGCCAAGATGCCCCGCTTCAAATTCATTTGAGCCATTAAGCTCCTCCCCCTGCACTGCAATCTGCGACATTCCACCTCATGCCGCGTGTGGCCGAAGTATTCTCACGATCCCGTGAAATCGCAAATGCCGGATATTGGGCTGCGTGCGGCACTCTGCGTCACAGAATTTACGTAAGATTCTCATGATTTAGACACAATCGCACAATTCCGAAATCATTTTCCGGAAAACAGCTTAACAACTCAATAAAATAGGAAAAACTTCCAACACAGACCAAAGCTGTGTCGCGGAGACAACAATATCGGTTTTTACGGCCTGTCTGTGAAATTTACCGCTGAAACTCCGCTATTGCTCGGCAGGCGATTCCGCGCTCCGCAGCAGTTACGGTCGTGCGATTCGATGTGCGCGCACACACGCAAGTATATCCATAGTCGCTAAAATTGAAAATCCGCGGCATTACTGCCGCGGATCTTCATTTCAACCATCTGATTGGGTTCGTACCTTAGCCCGCCTCTGCCACCCGCGTTAGAGCAACACCAAGCGAATCTTTCTGAAGGTCGAGTTCGACCAGACGCTCGCGTTCGGCCTCCACCAGTTCCGGCTTTGCGTTGGCCACGAACTTCTCGTTGGCCAACTTGCCGAGAATACGCTCGCGCTCGGCATCCACCTTGGCGATTGCCTTTTCCAGGCGCGCCTTCTCGGCGGAAAGGTCGATCAGGTTGCCAAGCGGCAGGCAGGCCGTCGCTTCGCCGACGACGATCTGAGCGCTGCCGCGCGGCGCAACGGTTGCATGGTCGATATGCTCGACACGTGCCAGGCGGGCGATCGCCGGGGCGTGCTGCTGCAGGCGTTCGCGCGTCAGGTTGTTGGCACCGACGACGACCAGCGGAGCGGTTGCTGCCGGCGGGACATTCATTTCCGAGCGGACCGAGCGGATGCCCGAAACGAGATCGATCAGCCAGTTGATTTCGTCGGCAGCAGCGTCGTCCGCATAGGAGGCCGCCGGCCATTCGGCGTGGCAGAGCAATGATGGACGCTCGAGCCCCTCGCCTGCCGTCTGCTCCCAGAGCTCCTCGGTCATGAACGGCATGAACGGATGCAGCAGCTTGTAGATCTCGTCGAGAACATAGGCGACGCAAGCCTGCGACTCGCGCTTGGCCGCTTCATCCTCGCCGTTGAAGACCGGCTTCAGCAGTTCGAGGTACCAATCGCAGAACTGGTTCCAGACGAAACGATAGAGGCTGCCGGCCGCCTCGTTGAAGCGGTAGGCCTCAAGCGCCTCGGTGACGTCACGGATGGTGCGTGACAGCTCGGTCAGGATCCAGCGGTTGATGGTCAGGGACGCAGCTTCCGGAATGAAGCCATCGCTGTTGAGCACACCATTCATCTGGGCAAAGCGCGTCGCGTTCCAGAGCTTGGTCCCGAAGTTGCGGTAGCCGGCGATGCGCGCCGGATCAAGCTTCACGTCACGCCCCTGGGCGGCCATGATCGCCAGCGTGAAGCGCAATGCATCGGCGCCGTATTCGTCGATCAGTTCCAGCGGATCGATGACGTTGCCCTTCGACTTCGACATCTTCTGGCCGTTCTTGTCGCGAACGAGCGCATGGACATAAACCGTGTGGAACGGCTCGACCGGCGTGCCGTCGGCGTCCTTCATGAAGTGCAGGCCCATCATCATCATGCGGGCGACCCAGAAGAAGATGATGTCGAAGCCTGTCACCAGCACGTCGGTCTGGTAGTAGCGCTCCAGTTCCGGCGTCTCGTTCGGCCAGCCGAGCGTGGAGAACGGCCACAGCGCCGAGGAGAACCAGGTGTCAAGCACGTCTTCGTCGCGCGTCAGGATTTCACCCGGCTTGAAGTTCTCAAGCAGGTCCTCGACATAGGCCTTCATCGGCCCTTCATGGGCGAGATAGTGCTGGATCGCCGCATGCAGCGCCTCTTCCTCGGTTTTCTCGACGAAAACCTGGCCATCCGGGCCGTACCACGCGGGAATCTGATGACCCCACCAGAGCTGGCGCGAGACGCACCACGGCTGGATGTTCTCCATCCACTCGTAATAGGTCTTTTCCCAGTTCTTCGGAACGAAGTTGGTGCGGCCTTCCTTCACCGCGGCAATCGCGGGCTTGGCGAGCGTCTTGGCGTCGACGTACCACTGTTCCGTCAGGCGCGGCTCGATCGGCACACCGCCGCGGTCGCCATGCGGGACCATGTGCTTGTGCGGCTCGATCTTGTCGAGCAGGCCAGCCTCCTCGAAGATGCGAACAATTATCCTGCGTGCTTCGAAGCGGTCCTTGCCCTCCAGCTCGTCCCAGGCGCCATGCAGGGCCGCCGGATCGGCGAGTCCTTCGAGGAATTCCTCGTTGTCCTTGATGGTGATGCGCCCTTCAACGGTCATGATGTTGATGGCGGGCAGACCGGCACGCTTGCCGACGTCGAAGTCGTTGAAGTCGTGCGCAGGCGTGATCTTGACCGCGCCGGTGCCTGCGGTCGGATCGGCATAGCCGTCGCCGACAACCGGAATGCGACGGCCAACGATCGGCAGGATGACGTGCTTGCCGATCAGCGGCTTGTAACGCTCGTCTTCCGGATTGACGGCAATGCCAGTATCGCCAAGCATCGTCTCGGGCCGGGTCGTTGCAACGACCAGATAGTCGCGCCTCTCCCACTCGGTTGCCTTGCCCTCGTCGTCGAAGGCGACCGGATGCTCATAGGTTACGCCCGGCTCGAGCGGATAGCGCAGGTACCAGAGGTTGCCATTGATCTCATGCTGTTCGACCTCGAGGTCGGAGATCGCCGTCAAGAGCTTCGGATCCCAATTGACGAGCCGCTTGTCCTTGTAGATCAGCCCTTCCTTGTAGAGCGAGACAAAGACCTCGAGAACAGCTTCCGAAAGACCGTCGTCCATGGTGAAGCGTTCGCGCGACCAGTCGCACGAGGCACCGAGCCGCTTCAGCTGGTTGAAGATCAGACCGCCCGATTCGGCCTTCCACTCCCAGACCTTTTCGATAAACGCCTCGCGTCCCATCTGCCGGCGATGCTGCTGCTGTTCCATCAGCTTGCGCTCGACGACCATCTGCGTGGCAATGCCGGCATGGTCCATGCCCGGCTGCCACAGCACGTCCTTGCCGCGCATGCGCTCGAAGCGAACCAACACGTCTTGAAGCGTGTTGTTGAGCGCGTGGCCCATGTGCAGCGAACCGGTGACGTTCGGCGGCGGTATCACTATGCAGAAGCTATCGGCGCCGGGCTTGGCACCCGCGCCTGCACGAAACGCGTTTTCTTCGTCCCACTTCTTGGCGATACGCGGGTCGACGGTTGCGGAATCGTAGGTCTTATCAAGCATTTTGGAGCCAGTTTAGGAGATTGATGTCAGCGTCTTGTAAACCGGAACGGCCGGTGCAAGTCAACACGAACGCAAAAAGCCGCGACGTCGCGCGGCTTCCTCATTGCGGATTTAAGGTTTTCAGCGGCGGGGACCGCGCGCGACGCGCTCGATTTCTTCGCGAACGAGCCGCTCGACGAGCGTGGGCAGGTTATCATCCAGCCACTCCTGCAGCATCGGCCGAAGCATAGCCTCGGCAATCTCGTCGAAGGAACGCCGTGCGCCCTGATCGACCGCATGGGCGAGGTTGCCAAACGATTGCGCCACCTGCCGACCAACTTCGGGCGACACGATCGCCGCGATCGCCTTCTCCGGCACCACCTCATCTGCCACAACGTCTGCCGGCGGATTGGCGACTTCGGCAACGAGCCGGATTTCCGGCGTCACCGCATCCTGGCGCTCGCGGGCTTCCGGCACGGCGACCGGTTGGACCGTGGGGGTCTTCGGCGCCGAAACGGCGGCCATGCGCGACGTGACGACGGGACTGTCCTGAACGGCCGGCGCGGGGGCTGCAGCCGGCGTCTCGCGCGTTGCAAAGCCCGTTGAATGACGCTCGGATGCGGCACGTACGCGTGCCGCGACATCGGCCAGTGATAGCGGCGGCTGGGCAGCGACCGCCGCTGCCTCCGATGGAAGGACCGCAAGTTCGATTGCGGGTGTCGTCGGCGTCGGCCTTGCGGTTTCGCTCGGCTCGTCGCGCCTGCCGAATGCAACGGCTTCTATCTCGCTGTCGATCGTCAGCTCGATCTCGTCGCTCGTCTCGTCCTCGAAGTGTTCCTGCGGCTGGGCGCCTGCCTGCCCTGGCTCATTGCTCTCAATAATCTTGCGAATGGATGCCAGGATCTCATCCATCGAAGGTTCGCGCGCGACATTGAGCTGTGCCATTTCTATCCCCGTTTGACGCGGCCGGCATGTGTGTCGAAACAGGACATGCGCCGATTGCCGACAAACCTTAAGTGAGTTCGCGAACGAAACATACGCCACGAATCAGCCACTCAGATTCTTGCACAGATTTGTTTTCAGCGGCAAAAATAGAAACGCCCCGGGGATGCCGGGGCGTTTTAAAGAATTTCTGAAGACAAGGTCGCTTTAGCGACCGTCGACGGTCCGCAGGCCGAACCATTTGTCCTTGACCGCCTCGTAGTGTTCCTCTGCGCGGTACTCCGCAACCTGGAGCCCCTGGCTCTTGACGGTCAACCGCGCGGATGCGGCAAGAAGCGTGTAGCTGGCAACGACCGCGTCGCGCTGTGCAAGCGCCAACAATTCCTGCGCCTGGAGAACGTCCTGCTGCGAGTCGAGAACGTCGAGGGTCGTGCGCTGGCCGACCTTGCGCTCTTCAATCACGCCATCAAGGGCGAGCTTGGCGGCATCGATCTGCGCCTTGTTGGCGGAGATGCGTGCGATTGCTGCTTCGAGCTGTGCGTAGGCCGAAACAATCGTTTCCTGGATCGATGCGCGAGCCGAATCAACCAGAATGCGCTGCTGGCCAAGGCGTTCCTTGGCCTGCCGGATCTGGCCATACTCAAGACCGCCCTGGTAGATCGGAACTTCGAGACGCGCCGTTATGCTCGACGTGTTGTTGTCTTCGGTGACATTGCCGGTGTTGCGGCCGACCTGGCCCTGGAGCGTCACGCCAGGCAGCATCGTGCCCTCGGCCGACTTCACCTGATAACCGGCCGAATCAACCGAGTACTGTGCCGCCAGAATGGTCGGGTGCTCGCGCAGGCCGCTTGCGACCGCTTGGTCGAGCGTGCGCGGCAGGTTCTTCGACGCCGGCGATGCCTGCTTGATGCCCCTCGGCACGTCGCCGACGATGCGCACATAAGTCGCTTCGCTCTGCTTGAGCTGCGCGACCGCGACGATCAGCTGCGACTGCGCGTTGGCAAGCGAAGCTTCGGCCAGGCTCACGTCGGTGCGGGTGCCCTCGCCCACGTCAAGCCGTGCCTTCGAGGCGTTCACCTGCTCCTGAAGGAAGGCGATGTTTTGCTTGCGGATCGACACCAGCTGCTGATCGCGGGCGATGTTGGAGTAGATCGTCGCGGCGGAAAGCAGGATCTGCATCTCGTTGGCGAGCAGCGCTTCGCGCGTGGCGAACACGTTCGATTCGGCCGCGCGGACGTTGTTCAGCGTCTGAAAGCCATCAAACACCATCTGCGTTATCGAGACGCCTACCTGTCCCTGATGGAGGTCCTGGGAACCGGTGCTCTCCCTTTCGATGGTCGAAAGCGTCCCGCTGGCGAAAGCAGCAACCTGGGGCCGAAAGCCGGACTTGGCGATCGGCACGCTCTCGTCCGTCGCGCGAAGCCCTGCACGCGCAGCGTTCAGATCCGGGTTGTTTGCGTAGGCTTTGGCCATTGCGCCGAAGATCGTCTCGGCAAGCACCGCCTGCGGGGCAAGCAGGATACTCGTCGAAACCGCGGCCAGGAGGGCCGCTTTGCGGACAATCGACACCATTACTTCTCTCTCCGATCGGGGCGGCAGAGCCTGCCCTCTATTTCCCGCAGCGCTGTCCTCGTTACACAAACGACACTGCCTAAACACGGCGATGAAGCGCTCACACCGCCCACTGGTGAGCAAATCACTACCACTGCACTCTTTGAAACCCGGATTGAAACTTCCGACAACTGCGCAGCCATACTCTGCGCAGGCATTTCAAAAAGAAACAAGTACCCCGTTGCGAATTGGCAACATTGTTATTTTAGCAGGACAATCAAATGTTGAGATACCTCAACAAGCGGTACCTCAAAAGACAAACTCGCGCTCACGGCGGAAACCAGGCAGTGGCTTCACCGCGGTATTGAAGTCGGCACGCTCGGACGTCTTTCCATGTTCGTGCACATACAGTTTAGCCCGCGATGCGTTGCCAAATCCTTCAACGACGACAAGACGACCGCCATCGCGCAACTGGCTGAACAGGCCGGGCGGAATCACTTCCACCGAACCGTGCACGAAGATCACGTCGTAAGGCGCTTCTGCGGCATATCCCTTGTCGAGTTCACCGGTGACGACGGCGATGTTGTCGTAGCCGAGTCGCGCCAGCGTTTCGGTCGCCGTTGCTGCGAGGCCCTGATCGCTTTCGAGCGCCACAACGGAGCCCGCGACCAGCGAAAGCAGTGCCGACGCGTAGCCGGTGCCGCAACCGATCTCGAGCACCACATCCGACTTGGCGATCTCTGCGAGCTGCAAGAGCTTGGCAAGCGGCGAAGGCTCCATCAGGAAGCGCGGCGCTGCATCAACGGCGCCGTCGAGCGCGATGTCGGTATCGATGTAGGCGAGTTCCCGCATCTTTGCGGGCACGAACTCTTCACGCGGCACGGTAAGGAAGGCGGACAGGATCGAATGGGACGTCACATCCGTCGTGCGGATCTGGTTGTCCACCATCTTGGTGCGCGCTGCTTCGAAATTCATGGTCGTGCCCTCGTATCCGGATAGGCGCGGCGCCCAGTTTTCCGGGCAGCCGGCGCGATCGTCTTCTAGCTTTCAACGGAAAGCCTTTGACGTAAGCTCTTAAATCGGCGCCCCGCCGGTTTCAAGCGACAGCGGCAAAATGCGCCGGAAAAACGGGGGGTGAGCCCTGGCGGCAACGAAGAACACCGCGCTGACGGAGCGCGGCGTTCATTTTTATCAGGTGTTTTGCAGTAGAGATCGCCAGTCGCCTCAGCGACCGGGGGCGCCTTCCAGTCCGACAAGCGCGATCTTGCTGTAGCCGGCGTTCTGGATGAGGTTCATGACCGTCATCAGCTCGCCATAGTCCACTGCCTTGTCGGCCCTGAGCAACACCCGGGTCTCGGTGTTGCCTTCGGTGAGGCGCTTCAGCTCGTCGGCAAAGCCCTCGCGTGTCGTTTCGTCGTTGCCGATCGCAAGCACCAGGTCAGCCTTCAGCGTCACAAACACCGGCTTGTCGTCACGCGGCGCGGGCTTGGCGGCCGATTGCGGCAGATCGACCTTCATGTCCACGGTGGCGAGGGGTGCAGCGACCATGAATATGATCAGCAGAACGAGCATGACGTCGATGAACGGCGTGACGTTGATCTCGCTGTTCTCGTCGAGATCGCCGCCGCCTTCGCTTACTCTTCCGGCCATGGGTCACCCGATCCTTGCGATGGTTGTCTCGGCATGGACGAAACCGTCCTGGCGACGCGGCTGTGCCTTGCGCGCCAGGCGATGATCGAGGTCACGGCTGACGAGCCGTTCCACGGCAGCGGCCGCGTCGGCGAGGATGACCTTGTAGCCACCGACAGCACGGGCGAAATAATTGTAGATCACCACGGCCGGGATCGCGGCAACCAGACCGATCGCCGTCGCCAGCAACGCCTCGGCGATACCGGGGGCGACGATGGCAAGGTTGGTCGTCTGCGCCTTGCTGATGCCGATGAAGGAATTCATGATCCCCCAAACCGTGCCGAACAGGCCGACGAAAGGACCGACGGAGCCGATCGAGGCAAGAATACCGGTCCCACTCGTCATGCGCTTGCCGGCGCGTACCTCGATGCGGGTCAGCAGCGAGGAGACGCGCTCCTTGACGCCGCTGGCCGGTGCGTGGTCGACGATCGCTTCCGAACGTTCCATCTCGTCGATCGCGGCGGCAACCATCTCGGATGCAGCGCCCGACTTCCCATCGAAGGCTACCTTGACGTCGGCAAGGCCGTTGGCGACAGACAGGAGCCGGACGGCACGCGTCAGGCGCGCCTTGGCGCCGAAGAGTTCGAGCGCCTTCACCAGGAAGATCGCCCAAGTCGCAACCGAGGCGAGCGCGAGGCCGATCATCACACCCTTGACCACGAGGTCGGCAGCCAGGAACATGCCGATCGGCGACAGATCATGTGGCAGAACCGGGTTTGCCCCGCCTTCGCTCGCTGCGGCGCTCTCGGCCGGGGCGGCTTGCGGTGCAGGCTGCGCCTGAGCGGCCGGTTCGACCTGCGGACTCGGTTCAACCTGTACAGTCGGCCCAGCCTGCACCACCGGTACGCTGCTGCCGGCCGGTTGGCCATCCGTGACCGGCGTCGACACCGGCGGCGCGGTTGCGGCATTCTGCGTGCCGGAGGAAATCGTAGGCGTCGTTTCGCTGCCTTGAACAGTGCCGGGCGTCGAGGGCGTCGTCGCCTGGGCAAATGCTATCGTTGGCGAAGCTGCCGATGACAGGACCAACATCGCGGCTGCCAGCAGATTGATCGTCGATCGCGCTTGTTTCGGCATCTTGTTCCTCACGTACTCGCCCGTTTCGTCACTTCGCAACGAAGGGACTGCCGCCTTCCGCCGCTTCCCTTGCCTGCTCGCGGGCTCTTTACGCAAAGGTGAATGGAATGACAAGGATATGTGGAGTTTATCAATCAAGAATAATTTCGCAACCAGTCATTGCCGGCCCTGGCTTTCAAAAGGCCTGGGGAGCTTCGACGAAGGTTCCGCTGCGCCAATCATAGGCGCGGTGGCGCTCCCAAGGACGCTGAAGCACGGTAAATGCCGGGCGGAAATGCATGGTCGGCGGCGCATGCATCCCGCCCGGTTCCGCCCGCACTTCGATCGCGCCGGAGCGACGAAGGGTCTCCGCGCTGACGATGCGGGCGCGGACGGTCGGGCAGCTCGCCGCATCGATCCGCGCGGCAATGACGACCAGATCGGCCTGATCACACAAGACGGGAAACAGGCGCGGGTTCTCGATCGCGATGATTGTCCAGCCGACACGGCTGCGCGCGGCGCACCATTGCTTCTCCCGGCAAACGAAGGTGCCGTCCGCATTCGAGGCGATCGCTGATGACAGGTCTGCGCGGATGGCAGCCGCGTCCTTTTGGTCGATCGAATGCGACGCTTTGGCGTCGAATTTGGTGGCCGGGTAAGGATCGCCGGCCACTGCCGGTTGGAGTGCTTTCGGCGGCGCGTGCTTTTCGAGTGCAAGTGCTCGTTGCCATTGGGAAAACAGAAAATCTGACGGGCGCAACCGGTTGGTCGCGATCGCCTCGTCGCTGACCAGGCCGACCAGGCGGCCGTCCTCGGCAATCGTGATATCGGGAAGGCTCCGGTCTTCGAACGCGAGGCTCACAAACCCGGCGAGGATCAGCACGGCTCCGGAGGCCGCAAGCCAACTCCGCAACACGCAAAGAACGACGCCACCAATGGCGATCAGCACAAATCCGAGATGCCCGATGCGTCCGGTTACGACTTCGCCGTCGAGCGATGTCACGAAGCGGGCTACGTCGAGCATCCGGTCGAGCCCCCAGCCCATCGCCAGCAGAGGATAATGCTCAAGCCCGAACGGCATCAGCAGCATGGCGAACAGACCGAAGGGCATGACCACGATGCTGATCAACGGCATGGTGAGCACGTTGGCGAGCAAACCATAGGCCGGCATCCGATGAAAATAGGCGATCGAATAGACAGCCGTCGCCAAACCGCCGATCAGCGAGGTGATAATGACGCCCGCTGCGGCACTGCCGGCGATACGGCCGCCACGCCCCTTCCCCTCCACCGGCCGACCGCTGCCCGTGTGCCGCTGGCGCCAGCGTGCATAGCCGGCAACCAGCGCCAAGGTTGCGGCGAAGGACATTTGGAACCCCGGCCCGGCAACGGCCGAGGGCGTCGTGACCACAATGACGATTGAGGCAAGCGCTACGTTACGCAGGCTGATCGACATGCGGTCGAAGAACACGGCAACGAGCATGATCGAGATCATGATCCAGGCCCGCAGAGCCGAGACGGCACCACCGGAGATGAGAATGTAAAGACAGACCATCACGAGCGCTCCGGCCGCTGCGATCTTCTTGATCGGCAGCCGGTGGGCGAGGCCCGGAACCATGCTGAGAACCGTGCGCGCGCCGATGAGGAACGTGCCGGCCGCAAGGGCCATGTTGAGACCGGATATTGCCAGCACATGCGCGAGCCCGGACTGGCGCAGAACCTCAACCGTTTCACGGCTGATCGCCCGCTCCTCCGCCGTGACCAGGGCTGCAGCCAAGGCGCCTGTATCGCCGCCGATCGCCGCACGGATCCGTTCGCCGACCGCCTCGCGCATCATGGCCACCTTCGTCGCCAGGGACGAAAGCAGTGTCGGCGTTTGCCCGGATGGAGCGCCCTCGCCGCTCTCAGGCGCACCGTAGAAGAAGCCGACCGCGCCGATCCCCCTAAAGAAGCTGTCGAAGGCAAAATCGTTGAGGCCCGGCAATGCCGGCCCGGAGGGCGGCGACAGCCGCACCCTGCCCTTAATCGTCGACCCGACAGCAAACGGCTCCCCGGCATTTCGTGCAACCACAGTTACCCGCAACGGCTGGCGTCGCAGTCGAGGTTTGTCTGTCTCCTTGATTTCGATGCCATAGCGCCATCGGCCGCGGTCATCCTGCTCACGCGACAACACCACGCCACGCAAGTTGGTTGTCACCGGCGCATCGAGAATGACGGTATCGAGGCGTGCCGCCTCGGCGGCGACCAGCACCATGCCTGCCGCCAGCAGCGCGGCCGCGCCCAAGGGTGCCCGCAGCGGAGCGAACCTCCGCCGGCACGCGATCGCCGCCATTCCGAAAATGCAAAGCAGCAGTGCAAGATTGGCGATTCCGAGGTCAAAAGGCAGCGACAGCCACAGGAGGACGCCGAAAGCCAGCAGCACCGGGATCAAGACGAAGCCGTGTCCGAATGCACGCTCCTGCTCGACCGCTTCCCGCAGCGCCGCTCCGAGCCTTTGCGACCGCCGGCCAATCGCCAGCGTCAATTCCCCCATCGAGCGTAAAGGCAAGAAGCGTCGCACTTCTGCCGCCGAGACGGGGCCAGCGTCTGCAACATCGGAGCGAAGCGGCAAGAAGCCGGCCCGCTCCAAATCGTGCGACGCCTGCCGCATCTCGATATCGCTCATCGCGCCTGCACTTTTACCCCGGAGAAGTCCGCGCGCAATCATGCAAGCAATGGCGCGCAACTGCAACCGGAGCGATACCTGCCGAAAAAAGCGGCAAACCTATATAGAATGGTACCGCCTCATCATCCGAGGAGGTTGTTGATCTGTCTGGACTTATTGCCGTAACATGCGATTGTTGCGTCGCCGTATGCACATTTTCGCATCGCACAATTTGCCTTTCGTACAGCTTGGCAGTCGAAAATAAATCATATAGCAAATTCGCAACGTTCATTTGCGCGGCATATCTCTATGCCACGGTGCCATAAGACGGAGGGTCCGATGACTGAAAAAAGCGCGGTTGTAACATTCGATGGAAAGTCGGCGGAACTTCCGGTGCGATCAGGGTCGATCGGCCCTGACGTTGTAGACATCGGCTCGCTCTACAAGCAGACGAAGATGTTCACCTACGACCCGGGCTTCACCTCCACGGCGTCGTGCGAATCCAAGATCACCTATATCGACGGCGACGAGGGCGTGCTTCTGCACCGCGGCTACCCGATCGAGCAGTTGGCCGAACACGGCGACTTCCTCGAAGTCTGCTACCTGCTGCTTTACGGCGAACTGCCGACCAAGGCGCAGAAGGCTGACTTCGACTATCGCGTCACGCACCACACCATGGTGCATGAGCAGATGTCGCGCTTCTTCACCGGCTTCCGTCGCGACGCGCACCCGATGGCCGTCATGTGCGGCTGCGTCGGCGCGCTGTCTGCCTTCTACCACGACTCGACCGACATCACCGATCCGCACCAGCGCATGGTCGCTTCGCTGCGCATGATCGCCAAGATGCCGACGATCGCGGCCATGGCCTACAAGTACCATATCGGCCAGCCCTTCGTGTATCCGAAGAACGACCTCGACTACGCTTCGAACTTCCTGCGCATGTGCTTCGCAGTTCCCTGCGAGGAATATGTCGTCAACCCGGTTCTGTCGCGCGCCATGGACCGTATCTTCATCCTGCACGCCGACCACGAGCAGAACGCGTCGACCTCGACGGTTCGCCTTGCCGGCTCGTCGGGCGCAAACCCGTTCGCCTGCATCGCGGCCGGCATCGCCTGCCTCTGGGGCCCGGCTCACGGCGGCGCCAACGAAGCAGCGCTCAACATGCTGGCTGAAATCGGCACGGCTGACCGTATTCCGGAGTTCATTGCCCGCGCCAAGGACAAGAACGACCCGTTCCGCCTGATGGGCTTTGGCCACCGCGTCTACAAGAACTACGACCCGCGCGCCAAGATCATGCAGAAGACCACGCATGAAGTGCTTGCCGAGCTCGGCCACAAGGACGACCCGCTGCTCGAAGTCGCAATGGAACTCGAGCGCATCGCGCTTACCGACGAGTACTTCATCGAGAAGAAGCTCTATCCGAACATCGACTTCTACTCGGGCATCACGCTGAAGGCGCTGGGCTTCCCCACCACCATGTTCACCGTTCTCTTCGCGCTTGCCCGCACGGTCGGCTGGATCGCACAGTGGAACGAGATGATCGAGGATCCGGAACAGCGCATCGGCCGCCCGCGCCAGCTCTATGTCGGCGCTCCGCAGCGCGACTACGTGCCGGTCTCCAAGCGCTAATCGCTAGAGCATCCTGCCTTCAAATGGAGACACTTGCGGGCGGAAAGATGCTCTAGAATCAAAGTGCTAGAGCGTCCTTTGTGCGTTCGAATGAACGCACGGCGCTCTAGGCGATACAGAAAGAAAGCCCGGCCGGTGACGACCGGGCTTTTTCGTTGCAAGACGGCGACGAGGCCTCCTGCGCCACAATTCGACTGGTTCCGCACGTGCAGGCGGCCGCTTAACACAACGCCTCCGTCCCCGTGGGCGTGCATGGGCCGATATCCATCGGTAAAACGCATTCAACGTCCGCTGGAGCGGCTACGGCATCGTGGACGGTGGCGACCACTGCCTGCGTGTTCAGGTAAGTTCGCTCTGCGAAGACGCGTTCTTCTTGAGATAGCGAAGCACGATCTCGGCCGCCATTTCACCGGGCGCACGGCTCGTTGCCATGCGCTGCTGGACTTGCGCAAAGCCGTCAAGCATCGACGCCCGTTGCGCCGTTACCGCCGACAGCCGCTCGACCCAGCGCGTCAGGGCACCTGGGCGGATCGATTCGCCGAAGTACTCTGGCACGATCGGAAAATCCGCAATCAGATTGGGAAGCGCGCCGCTCCAGATGCGAATGCGCTTGTGCAGGAGCTTGACCAGGAAGTCTGGATCATAGGTCGAAACGACGGGCACACCGGCCAGCGCCAGTTCGAGGATGACGGTGCCCGAGGCTGCAATTGCCGCATCGGCACGATCGAAGGCCGCCCATTTTTCTGCGGCACCCACGGTGATTTCCGGCTGGATGACCCAGGAAGAGGTGATGTCCCGCACCAGCTTTTCCTGTCGCCGCACGGTCGGCAGCACGAAGCGGATGCCGGCATGGCGGCTGGCAAGCTCCTCAACCATCGCCCCGAAGATCGGCAGCAGGCGACTGACCTCACTGGCGCGCGAACCTGGCAAAAGCAGGCAGGTCGAAACCCGACCGTCCCTCGCCCCCGACAGGCGTTGCTGTCGGCTGGCACGGACGGCGAGCACGTTGGCATCGCTGGCGAGCCGGTGGCCGACATAGGTGGTCGGGGGACCTTCCAGTTCCGCCATCGCCTTCGGTTCGAACGGCAGGACGGCGAGCACGTGGTCCACGTAGGCGCGCATACGTGGCGCGCGCTCCGGCTTCCAGGCCCATACGCTGGGGCAGACATAATTGATGACCGGCAGATCCGGCAGCACTGCGCGAACCTTGCGCGCGACGCGATGGGTGAAATCGGGGCTGTCGATGATGAGCAACGCATCGGGTCGCGCGGCAATGATCGCCTTTGCCGTCTGGCTTATCCGCATGATCAGCATCGGCAGGCGTGCCAACACCTGGGTAAAGCCCATGATCGACAGCTCGGAATAATCGAACAGCGATCGCAGGCCCTCGGCCTCCAGTGCCTCGCCGCCGACCCCGATGAGCTCGATATTCTGTCCGCTTTGCACCCGAAGCGCGCGCACGAGATCGGCGCCGAGCAGGTCTCCGGATACTTCGCCGGCGATAACGGCGAGCCTGTAGTTGGCGCCGCTCATCGCCCTGCCCTCGCGGACGCCCGTTCCACCCCGACGACAAACAGCCCGGCGCGGTTGGCAATGTCGACTGCCTCGGCGCGCTCCAGCACGAGGGCGCGCCCCGCTTCGACCGCAATACCCGCAAGCCCGGCCTTTTCTGCCAGCGCAACCGTCGAGGGCCCAATTGACGGCAGGTCGGCGCGCAAATCCTGCCCCGGCTTGCACAGCTTGACGAGAACGCCGCGGCGGCGAGAAGACACCCGCCCCTCTGCCTTCAAGGCAATGACACGCTCCAGCATCTGATCGGTACCCTCGGCGCCCTCGAGCGCCACGACGCGCCCCCCAATCGCAACAGCGCCTTGCCCGACATCAAGAGCTCCAAGCGCGTTGGCAGCGGCGATCCCTGCTTCGATATCACGGCGATCGTCGCCATCGGGCGCGAACGCGCCGATAGGCCCCGGATCCGCAAGCAGGTTCGGCACCACTTCGTGCACGCCGATGACGTGCGCGCCACTCGCCTCGATCAGTTCCATGGCCATGCGCAGCACAGCGTCGTCTCCGCCGGAGACCAGTGTCTTCAGGACGGACGGTATCTTTGCGAGCGTTCGCAGCGTCGGGCGGATGTCGCGCCATTCGGGCCGGCGGCGAACCCAGCCGGAAAGAACGACGCGATCGATCCCTTCGTCGCGGAACGTCCGGCTGATATTGGCAAAATCACCGATGCCAAGGACCGAATGGTCAAAGCCGACCCAATCGGCTTCCTCAGCCTCGCGCGACAACGCGATGATGAACGGGTTCTCGCCGCGCGCACGCAGCGCTTCGGCCACGTGGTGCGGAAGCGCTCCTCCGCCGGCGATGATGGCAAGCCTCCCGCCGGTCGCTGCGGAGCTCGCAGCAGCCGACATCACGCTCACGCCTTGCCGCGCTGAGGCGACGACAGCGCCCTGTCGCTTTCGGCGGCTATGAAATCGAGGATCTCCATGACCGGTGCGCAGTCGGCATACTCATCACGAATGGCAGCCGCATTGGCGCGGATCGATTCAGGTCCCTCGAAGATCTGCTTGTAGGCACGGCGAACGACGTGGATGGTGGCGCGGTCTATGCCGGCGCGCGTCATGCCAACGACATTCAAGCCGCTGAGCACGCCCGGATTGCCGTTGAGCATACCATAGGGGATGACATCGTAGCTGACGGCGGAAAGGCCGCCGATGAAGGCCTGGCGCCCGACACGCGTGAACTGGTGAACAGCACAGCCACCGCCAAGAATCGCGCGATCCTCGACCGTCACGTGGCCTGCCAGCATCACGTTGTTCGACAGGATGATGTTGCTGCCGAGCCGGCAATCATGCGCCACGTGCGAATAGGCAAGGAAGAGATTGTTGTCGCCGACGACGGTCTGCCCGCCGTACTCGACGGTGCCGGTGTTCATCGTCACGCCTTCGCGAATCGTGCAGTTCGCGCCGATGATCAACGCAGTATCGACGGCGCTGTGATGCACGCTTTGCGAATCGGCGCCAATGACGGCCTGCGGGAAGATCTTCGTTCCCTTGCCGACGGAGGTGCGGCCAGTCACGACGACGTGGCTCAGAAGCTCGACATCGTCGCTCAGAACGACTTTCGGCCCGACATGGCAGAACGGGCCGATCTTGACGTTCTCGCCGATCACTGCCCCATCTTCGATGATCGAGGACGGGTGGACCTTCGCTGTTGCTGCAATCATGTTCAGGCGTCTTCCTTGCTGACGATCATCGCGCCGATATCAGCTTCCGCGACAAGTTGCCCGTCAACTTTTGCATCACAGTGAAATTTCCAGATATTGCCGCGCTGCTTCTGCTTGACGACATGGAATTCAACGCGATCACCCGGAACGACCGGCTTGCGGAACCGTGCGTTGTCGATGGTCATGAAGTAGACGAGATTCGTTCCGGTGCCGACCTTGCGCGCGCAGATCGCACCCGCCGTCTGCGCCATGCCCTCGACCAGGAGAACGCCAGGCATGATCGGCTGTTCAGGGAAGTGGCCGGTGAAATGCGGCTCGTTCGCCGAGACGTTCTTGATGCCGATCGCCGAGTTGTCGCCGTCGATCTCGATGATCCGATCAACGAGCAGAAATGGATAGCGATGCGGAAGCAGTTTCAGGATTTCCTGGATGTCCGCCGTACCGAGAACCGTTGCTGCTTCACTCATTCGTGCCGCCCTTCTTCTTTTTCTGTCTTTCCTCTGCCCGCATGGCCATTTCCGCAACGTCGCGCAGGAAATCACGCATCGGGCGCGCTGGAATACCACCATAACGCTCGCCGGCCGGAACATCGGCCGCCACGCCGCTCATCGCGGCGATCTGGACTCCGTCGCCAATGGTAATGTGGCCATTGACGCCGCTGCCGCCGCCAATCATCACGCCGTCGCCGATCTTCGTGCTGCCGGCGATACCGACCCCACTGACGATGCCGCAATAGCGACCGATGCGCACATTGTGACCAACCTGGACGAGATTGTCGATTTTCGTCCCCTCGCCGATCACCGTGTCATCCATCGTGCCGCGGTCGATCGTCGTGTTCGCGCCGATCTCGACGTGGTCCTGGATGATCACGCGCCCGACCTGAACGATCTTGATCATCCCGCCCTTGGGACCGGGCGCATAGCCAAATCCGTCCTGGCCGATACGGGCGCCTGGGTGAATGATGACATTGTTGCCAACCAGGGCGCACAGCACGCTTGCGCCAGCGGCGATCGTGCAATCGCGGCCGATGCGCACGCCAGGCCCGATGACCGAGCCAGCTGCGATCCGCGTACCGCGGCCGACCTCCGCACCAGCGCCGACAACTGCGGTCGGCTCCACCTCGACACCGTCTTCAAGACGCGCGGTCGGGTCGACGAAAGCGCCGGGCGCGACACCACCAACGCTCGTATTGCGCGCCGGACGCATTGCGACTTCGTGCAGCAACGTGCCAGCCAGCGCAAATGCCGTGTGCGGCCGCGCAGCCAGCAAAACCGGGATATGGGCAGGAACGAGAGCAGAGATCGTCTTGTCGCAAATGATCGCGGACGCCTGACACGTTTCGAGTTCAGCGCGGCTCTTGCGAGACAACATGTAGCAGACGTCGCCGGGCTTTGCCCGGTAGACCGGCGCTACCGCTCGGATGGCACGGTCTGCAACCGCGCCATCCACCAATTCCGCCCCAATCTGATCCGCCAGGTCACCCAGGCGAATCCCCTCGTGGGGCGGAAAAAACCAGTTCTGTTCCATGGACACTCCAGAACGATCTTATTCGGCAGTTCTGGACTGCTTCTTATCAGAACGACGAGGAAATACCGAACTTCAAGTTCTGAACGCGGTCAAAATCTTCCTTCGCGACCGGCCAGGCGTAGTCGACACGCAGCGGACCGAACGGCGATGCCCAGATCAAGCCGATACCGACGGAGGCACGCAGCGAGGAGTCGTTGCCTTCGACCGTTTCGCCAGGTGCCATCGTGACCTTGCTGCTGTAGAGCGTGCCGGCATCGGCGAAGACCGCACCACGGAAGCCGCTGTCACGCGGTACCCCCGGAAGCGGGAACGTCGCTTCGGCCGAAGCCGTGAAGTACGTTGTGCCGCCGAGCGCGTCGCCCGTAGCCTGGTCGCGCGGACCGATACCGTTGCGTTCGAAGCCGCGAATATCGTTGGAGCCGAGCTGGAACTGGTCGAACACCTGCAGATCGCTGCCGGTTTCGAAGACATGGCCGGCGCTACCAGCAAGCGACGCGATGATGTCCGCCTCGTCGTTGACAGTGTAGTACCACTTGGCCTTACCGGTCATCTTGTAGAAGTCAGAGTCGCCGCCAAGACCGGCGAACTCGTGCGTGAAGGTCGCCAGGATACCGTCGTGCGGCAACTGGGCGTCGTCCAGCGTGTTGTAGGTGATCGACTGCGATACCGACGAACGGACCCAGTTTCCGCCCTCAACCGCGCGAACGTACGGCGACGACAGCTTCGCGACGTTACCGCTATAGTCGAACTGCGTGAAGTTGTAACGCAGCGTCGTCGACAGGCTTTCGGTGATCGGCGCGGTTACGCGTAGGCTGAAGCCCTGATCTTCGTAGCTGTAGTTGTCGTCGTCGAAGTCGTTCTCGTTCTTGAAGACGTCGAAGCCGGCGGCCAGACGGTAGCCAAGGAAATACGGCTCGGTGAACGAGACGTTGTAGGTACGGCTTTCGTCGCCACGGCCGGCAGCAACGCGGATGTACTGACCACGACCCAGGAAGTTCTTTTCTTCGATCGACGCTTCAACGAGGAAGCCGCCGCCGCTACCGGCAGAGTAACCTGCACCGATACCGAACGAGCCGGTCGACTGATCCTGGACATCAACGATCACCACGACGCGGTCGGCAGCGCTGCCCGGGGCCGTCGAGATATTGACGGTCGAGAAGTAGCCGAGGGCTTCGAGGCGGCGCTTGGCGCGCGCAACCATTTCCTGGTTGAATGCATCGCCTTCACCCATGTCGAACTCGCGACGGATGACATAGTCACGCGTACGGGTGTTGCCACGGATTTCGATGCGCTCGACATAGGCGCGCTCGCCCTGGTCGACGAGGTAATCGACAGCGATGGTGTGATTGGCAAGGTCGCGGTTGCCGCGCGGCGTCACGCGAGCAAACGGATAACCTTCCGAAGCGACACGCTTCGAGATCTCGCTCATCGTGTCCTGAACGTCCTTGGCCTTGTAGACCGAACCCTGACGGCTCTGGATAAGACCCTTCAACTCTTCGGCGTTGACGCCCTCGACGGTCGATTCGACATTGACGGCGCCGAAATCGTAACGCGGACCTTCTTCGACGGTGATCGTCACCGTATACTCGTTGGTCGCCTCGTTAAGCGTGGCCTCGGACGCGACAACCTGGAAGTCGGCGTAACCGCGGTTGTAGTAGAACTGGCGCAGCAGCTCTTCGTCCGCGCGCAGCTTGTCGGGATTGTAGACGTCCTTGCGGGTGATGAACGAGAAGATACCCGATTCCTTCGTCGCGATGACCGACTGCAGACGACCGTCGCTGTAGGCTTCGTTGCCGACGAAATTGATCTCGGAGATCTTGGTGCGCTCACCTTCGTTGATCACGAATGCAAGGTTGACACGGCCTTCTGCGACCGGAACGACCTGCGTCGTGACGGTCACGTCACCGCGACCGATGGCAGCATAGGCGTCCTTGATCGACTGGATGTCGGTCTCGACTGTCGCTTCGCTGTACGGACCGAGCGGCTGCGTGCGCACGACGCCCTGCAGCTTGTCGTCCTTGATCTTGCGGTTGCCGTTGAAGACGACCTGATTGACGAGCTGGTTTTCGCTGACGCTGACAACCAGCGTGCCGCCGGCAACATTGATGCTGACATCAGAGAAGTAGCCGGTCGCGTAGAGGCGCTTCACGGAAGCGTCGATGTCGGCATTGCTGAAAGCCTTGCCCGGGACGATCGTGATGTTGGCGCGAACAGTCTCGGCGCTGACGCGCGTGGCTCCGCGCACCTCAACACGATTGATGACCGCAGCTTCTGCGACGGACGTGCCTGCGAGCAAACCAACACCAGCGCCAGAAACAACAATGCTTGTTGACAGCGCAGCCGCCGACACCGCGTTCAAAAACCTTGAACCAGCTTTCATGTTCAAATCTTACCTTTTCCAAACGTCGCGCGGCAGTTTCGTGCCGACTCCGGTCACGGTTGCCGTTTTAACCGCTTTTCCCATACAAGCAAGCCAGCTCGTTAATTTCTGTTTACTTCAATTCGAACCGTGGCTTAACGGCCACTACAGCTTCGAGTTATCGTAAACAAATCCTTGCGTCGCAAGCCGCTGAAAACCAATCGTTCACAGTATCCGTCGAATTTCCCCTCGCCGTTTCCCCGGCCGAACGCTAGCCGAAGAACATCGATATGTCGTTCCAGGTGGCAAACACCATGAGCATCAGCACCATGGCAAAGCCAATCCGGTATGCGACATCCTGCGCAGCTGGGCCAACCGGCTTCCCGCGCAAGGCCTCAACCGCATAGAACATCAAGTGGCCGCCATCAAGCACCGGGACCGGCATGAGGTTAAGCAATCCTATGGAAACTGAGAGGATGGCGGCGATGTTCAGCAGGAACGGGATGCCGAGCGTGGCCATCTGTCCCGAAACCTTAGCAACGCGGATCGGCCCGCCGATCTGGTCGGCTTTCATCCGCCCGGTCAGCACATTGCCGAGGTAGTCGAACGTGCCGGTGATCACATGCCAGCTTTGCAGGACGCCCTGCCCGACCGCCTCGATCGGCCCATAGGTCACCGTGCGGAAATTGCCGGCTTCCAGATCGGTCAGAATGCCGATGACGCCGATTTCCATCTTGTTGCCGAACTGGTCGGTCAGTTCCGTTCTCTGCGGCACCATCGGCAGATCGATCGTGGCGCCATTGCGCTCGATTCGGATGGTGATCTGCAGCTCGGGCCGCACACTGACGTAGCGACGAATGTCGTCGAATGTCGAAACCGGTGTGCCATCAATGGAAACGAGGCGGTCGCCGGGAAGGACGCCCGCTTGGGCGGCTGCGCTGTTTTCGTTCACGCGCGCCACCACCGGATCGGCCACCTGGCGCCCATAGATGGAAAAGAGCACGGCAAAGATCGCGATGGCGAGGATGAAGTTGGCAACAGGGCCGGCGGCAACGGTCGCCGCCCGCTTCCAGAGCTTTGCGCCAAGGAAGGTCCGGCCGCGCTCCTCCGGCGCCAACGCCTCCAGCCGCTTGTAGTCCGGCACACTTGCCGCATCCTCGTCGCCGAAGAACTTGACATAGCCGCCAAGCGGGATCGCCGACAGCTTCCAGCGGGTTCCATGCCGGTCCGTCCAGCCGAAAAGCTCAGGACCGAAGCCAATTGAAAAGGCCAGGATACGGATGCCCGACCAACGGCCGACGAGGTAGTGCCCCATCTCGTGCACGAAAACCAGCAGGGTCAGAACCAGAAGAAAGGGGATGATGTAGCCGGTCAAGAGCTGCAGCGCATCAAACAGATATGTCATGAACGTTCCTCAAGCACCTGCGGCCGGCGTCAAAGGCCAAGCAGGACCGATCCGAAGGCGATCTGGCGCCCATCGCTGACGAAATACTGAATCATGACCAGAATCAACGCTGCGACGCAGGCGAAAATCAGACCGTCGACCCGATCCATGACCCCGCCGTGGCCCGGAATGAGATGACTGGAATCCTTCACGCCGAAGCGGCGCTTGATGAAGGATTCAAACAGGTCTCCGACCTGACTGGACACGGAAAGCACCAGGGCAATGATCGGGATACGTAGATCTTGCAGCGAAAAATAAGCCATAAAAACGGCAACGCCCGCGACAATGCCGCAAATCGTACCGCCGATAGCGCCGGACCAGGTCTTGCCGGGCGAAATGCGCGGCGCGAGCTTGGGGCCGCCGATGGCCCGGCCGGTGAAATAGGCGAAGATATCCGTCGCCCAGACGACGGCAAAAACGAACAGCGTCGCGATCAGGCCGAGATCATCGGCGCCGCGAAGCGCCGCCATCGAGATGCCGGTCAGACCGGCATAGGCAATGCCGCCGGGCAACCACCAGCTGGTCTTCTGGACGAAAACCCACAGCACCGCCAGACCAACCGCAAGAGCGAGGACCGGGAGGCTGTAGCCGATGTAGCCGGTAACCACGAGCATCGCGATCGTGGCCATGGCCAACCAGCCGAAGGCGTTTCCCTGGAAGTCCTTCTCGGCAAGCCCGGTAATGGTCGACCATTCGTAGTAGACCAAAAGCGCGATCAGGACCGAAAGTAGCTGAAAGGCGAGCCCGCCGAACCAGGTTGCCGCCAGGGCAACCGCCGCGAGCACCACTCCCGAAGCGATGCGAAGCTTGAGTTCAGTCTGCATCAGGAGCCAACCGCCAGCGTCGGCTCCGCGAGGCCGCCGAAGCGACGTTCCCGGCAGGCATATTTCTCAAGTGCCGCCAGGAAGATCTCCCGGGTGAAGTCGGGCCAAAGTTCGGGAACGAAGATCAGCTCCGAATAGGCACCCTGCCACAAAAGGAAATTCGACAGGCGTTCCTCGCCGCTCGTGCGGATGATCAAGTCCGGGTCCGGCATGCCGGCTGTGTCAAGTGTCGCGGCAATACGCTCGGGCGTGATGTCTTCCGGGCGCAGACGCCCCTCGGCGACCTCGGCTGCCAGACGCCGCATGGCGCGGCTGAGCTCGTCGCGTGCGCCATAATTGAAGGCGATCACCAGGGTTATTCCGGTGTTTGCCCGCGTCGTTTCTTCCGCCTCCACCAGCAGCGGCAGAATGTCTCCGCGCAGGTTCGAGCGATCGCCGATGACCCGGATCCGGACATTCTCGCGATGGAGGTCGGCGAGATCCCGGCGGATGAAGGTCTTGAGCAGGCCCATCAGGTCGCTCACCTCTGCCGCTGGCCTGCTCCAGTTTTCCGAGGAGAAGGCAAATAGGGTGAGGTAGCGAATACCCAATTGGGCTGCCGTCTTGACGGCATCGCGAACGGTCTCGACGCCTTTGCGATGCCCCATCGTGCGTGGCAACCCACGCGCGTTCGCCCAACGCCCGTTGCCATCCATGATAATGGCAACGTGTTCCGGAACGTTTGTGGAAATGAGGTTTTGCATAAGGCGTCCGCGAATGGAGACTCAGATCACGAGCAGATCAGACCTGCATGATTTCCTTTTCCTTATCGGCGAGCAAGCGGTCGATCTCGGAAATCGTTTCGTCGGTCATCTTTTGCACGCGCTCGGATTGAGAACGGCTGATATCCTGACCGATCTCCCCATCCTTTTCGGCTTTTTTCAGGTCATCCATGCCGTCGCGGCGAACGTGGCGCACGGCGACCTTGCCCTTTTCGGCGTAGTCATGGGCAACCTTGACCAGCGACTTGCGGCGCTCTTCGTTGAGTTCCGGCAGCGGAATGCGCAGGTTCTGGCCGTCGATGATCGGATTGAGGCCGAGGTTCGATTCGCGAATACCGCGATCGACCGCACCAACCATCTGCTTGTCCCAGACCGACACGGACAACATGCGCGGCTCGGGAACCGTGATGTTCGCCACCTGGTTGAGGGGTACCCGCGAGCCATAGGCTTCGACGGTCACCGGATCGAGAACGTTCGCCGACGCGCGGCCGGTACGAAGCGATGCGATATCGCTCTTGAATGCGGAAATGGCACCGTCCATGCGACGCTTCAGTTCCTTCAGGTCAACACCTTCACTCATGGTCGAAACTCCCGTTCTATCATTCGCCGGCCCGGGGCCGTACTGCAGCTTCTTAGTTGTCCGTGACGATGGTCGCGCGACCGCCGCCGGTCAAGATTTCCGCGAACCCACCCTTCTCGTGGATCGAGAAGACAACGATCGGAATGGCATTCTCGCGTGCAAGTGCAACCGCGGCAACATCCATGACGGCAAGCCCCTTTTCAAGGACCTCGCTGTGCGTCAGGCGGTCGAAGCGCGTCGCGGTCGGATCCTTCTTCGGGTCGGCCGAATAGATGCCGTCGACCTGCGTGCCCTTGAAGATGGCCTGGGCGCCCATTTCCGCTGCGCGCAGCGCTGCAGCCGAATCGGTGGTGAAGAAGGGATTGCCGGTGCCGCCCGCAAAGATGACCACGCGACCGAGGGAAAGATGGTAGAGCGTCGCGCGCTGGGAGAAGCTCTCGCAGATCTCCGGCATCGCGATCGCCGACAGGACGACGGTGTCGATGTCGAGCTTGCGCAGCGAGGTCGCGAGCGCCAGCGCGTTGATGACCGTCGCCAGCATGCCCATATGGTCGCCGGTTACCCGGTCGCCGCCCTTGGATGCCACCGCGACGCCACGGAAGATGTTGCCGCCGCCGACAACAACGCCCACTTCGACGCCCATGGCGCGTGCTTCGGCGATGTCGGCCGCGATACGGTCAGCGACCGCAACGTCAATGCCGAACCCCTGGCTGCCCATCAGGGCCTCACCGGAGGCTTTGAGTAGAACACGCTTGTAGAGTGGCTCGGCCGGCATCATCGCTCCTGAACAGATCGGTTACGCGTGCGCGAAACAAGCGCACAGCGAATAAGGACATATTGCGCTTCTCGGTTTCAACCGCAGCGGAGCACTTTCCGGCGGGTCCGGCGCATTGACGAAGCCCGATACACGAAGGGCACCGCGTTGTCACGCGATGCCCCAAGGTTTTCCCAATATGGGTGAAGAAATCAGCCCTTGGCGACAGCTGCAACTTCGGCAGCGAAGTCGGACTCTTCCTTCTCGACGCCTTCGCCGAGCAGCAGGCGAGCCATGCCGACGACTTCGATCGGCGCGCCGGCGAGCTTTTCAGCATCCTTGACGGCCTGGGCGACGGTGATTTCCGGGTTCATGACGAAGGCCTGCGACAGCAGAGCGACTTCTTCGAAGAACTTGCGCATGCGGCCTTCAACCATCTTTTCGATGATGTTGTCCGGCTTGCCCGAAGCGCGCGACTGTTCGATGAAGACGTTGCGCTCGCGCTCGGCGACGGCAGCATCGACTTCCTCGGAGCGGATCGCCAGCGGGTTGGTCGCAGCGATGTGCATCGCAACCTGACGGCCGACAGAATAGAGCACTTCCTTGTCGCCGATCGACTTCAGCGCGACGAGAACGCCGAGCTTGCCGATGCCGTCGCCAGCAGCGTTGTGGATGTAGGTGGCAACAACGCCGTCTTCGACCTGAAGCAGAGCTGCGCGACGCAGCGTCATGTTTTCGCCGATGGTGGCGATCGCATCCTTGATCGTCTCGTCGACCGACTTGCCGGTTGCCGGGTAGGTTGCAGCCGCAATGGCGTCAACGGTGCCGTCGGTGGTCAGCGCTACGTTGGCAACGCCGCGAACGAGCTCCTGGAAGGCTTCGTTGCGGGCAACGAAGTCGGTCTCGGAGTTGATTTCGACGACGACGGCCTTGACGCCGCCGCTGACGATGCCGATGAGGCCTTCGGCAGCCGTACGACCCGACTTCTTGTCGGCCTTTGCGATACCCTTGGCGCGCAGCCAGTCGATCGCCGCTTCCATGTCGCCGTTGGTCTCAGCAAGCGCCTTCTTGCAATCCATCATGCCTGCGCCGCTCTTCTCGCGCAGTTCCTTCACCATTGCTGCAGTCACAGTCATCGTTTTTGCCTCTTTGTCTGTTTGGCGGGGCGCTGCCCGCGCGTGGCGCAAAGCCAGGAGGTTTGGCAGGGAATGGCTTTTCTATGTGACACCATGATGAACACGTCATCGCGGCGATATCCGGGCTCTGTTAGCCGCGCCGGCCGAGCCATCCCCGGCTGAAAAGAACAAGGCCGTTCAGATTTTTCATCACAAACGGCCTCGTCCCGATTTTTCATTGGGGCGGCAGTGTTTCACCTGCCGCCAGGGACCGATCAGGCGTCGGCAGACTCGTCGAGCGCCGGCTCGACCGGGGTCTCGATCGAAGCGCCGAGGTCACGGCCCGATGCACCCTGCTGGCGCGCAATGCCGTCGATGGCAGCGCGAGCAATCAGGTCGCAGTAGAGAGCGATGGCGCGCGAAGCGTCGTCGTTGCCAGGGATCGGATAGTCGATCTGGTCCGGATCGCAGTTCGAGTCGATGACGGCAACAACCGGAATGCCGAGGCGCTTGGCTTCCTCGATCGCAATCGATTCCTTGTTGGTGTCGATGATGAACATCAGGTCCGGCGTGCCGCCCATGTCACGGATACCGCCGAGAGCGCGGTTCAGCTTTTCGCGTTCGCGCTCGAGGTTCAGGCGTTCCTTCTTGGTGAAGCCCGAAGCTTCCGAAGCGAGGATCTCGTCGAGCTTGCGCAGGCGCTGGATCGAGTTCGAGATCGTCTTCCAGTTGGTCATCATGCCGCCGAGCCAGCGAGCGTTGACGTAGTACTGGGCCGAACGCTTGGCAGCGTCAGCGATGATTTCCGAAGCCTGGCGCTTGGTGCCGACGAACAGAACGCGGCCGCCGTTGGCGACGGTGTCGCTTACGATCTGCAGCGCGCGCGACAGCATCGGAACGGTCTGTGCGAGGTCGATGATGTGAACGTTGTTACGATCGCCGAAAATGTACGGCTTCATCTTCGGGTTCCAGCGGTGCGTCTGGTGGCCGAAGTGAACGCCAGCTTCCAGAAGCTGACGCATGCTAAAATCAGGCAATGCCATGCCTTTGTCTCCTTTTCCGGTTGAACCTCCGCGAGACGTCGAGCGCATTCTTTCGAGACGCCCACCGGCGGAACGATCCGGATTTCTCCCGGAACATCCCATGCCTCACGTGTGGAATGGGCAGCCCCTTAACGGCAACCGCCCGAGAAATCAAGCCTTGGAACCGGCTTTTTGCCGAGATCCGCTATTTGCAGTCTTCCGAATTGAAGACTTCGAGGTCCGCGAGCTTTCCGCTCAAGACAAAATCGCCGTAGTCCATCGTCAGGTCCCGGGTGATTCCATTTTCATAGAGCTTGAACGACATCCGGTAGATCGGCAGGGCATCGCCGCTCTTGTCGTCGTTGAAATAGGAAATCGTCACCGGCCAATAGTTGTCGCCGCTGAGCTTGCCCGCCTTGCCGGCATCCGGCTCATCGGCGGTCGGCTTGCGCGACCTGCCGACGAAAGTCGAGGTGATCAATGTCTTGTCGCCCGAATCGGACCCGTCGAAGATGCGTGCCTCGAACAGGCTGTCGCCTTTCTTTGCCCGCGAGATGACCTCCATCATGTGGGCGGTCGGAAACCGACTGGCTGCAAGTTCGACCTCGCGCTTGTCGGGCGCGGTCAGCTCTACCTTGACGCCGGCCTTCTCCTCATGCGCCGTGCCGCGCACCTCCTTGTCCAGCTTCTCGTCGGTGAAGGAGCGCGTCAGGAAGCGGAAATTGCCAGTCTTCAGATCCTCGTAGGTCGTGGTCTGCTGATCGGTCAGGCGCACTTCCTCGCCGGTATCGACCTGGGTCACGAAGCGGAAGCTGACCGTGTACCCCTCACAGGCGGACCCGTTGAATTCATAGACCATGCGGCCGTACATTCCGGCAATGCCGGAGCGATCTGATGCGTCCTTGAGCTCGAGATCGTAGACGGCACGATGAGGAACGAGGACATTCGCGCTCGCTGCCGTTGCGCCCGAAGCCGTCATCACGGCGAAACAAACGCATCCGAGATTGACGAGACCGAAGCCTTTGCGAAACATCCGTTTCCTCCTGTTGGACTCGCCGGCAATGCTATAAACAAGCTTTCGGCAAAAGCGGGGCGACACCCATCGGGAATTGCCGGCGCCCACCGCGATCCGGCCTGAATGCCGGATTTTAACACAAAAGACAACAATGGAGCTTTCTATGTCCGCAGAGATCGAAACGCGCCTCAAGGACCTCGGCGTCACTCTTCCCCAGGCCGCGACCCCGGTTGCGAACTATGTTCCCTACGTCATCAGCGGCTCGATGCTCTATATCTCCGGTCAGCTCCCGATGGAGGACGGCAAGGTCGCTGTGACCGGCATCGTCGGCAAGGACGTCGACGTTGCGCGTGCCCAGCGGGCGGCCGAACTTTGCTCGATCAACATTCTCGCCCAGGCAAAGGCCGCGCTTGGCGGTGATCTCGGTCGCATCCGCCGTCTGGTGAAAATCAACGGCTTCGTCGCCTCGACGCCGGAATTTGTTGAGCAGCACCTCGTCATCAACGGCGCCTCCAACCTGCTTGCAGGTGTGCTCGGGGAAGCAGGCAAGCACGCCCGCGCCGCCGTCGGCATGGCATCCCTCCCGTTCAATGCCGCCGTTGAAATCGACGCTGTCATCGAAATCGCCTGACTGGTGCCCGCTATGACCGATATCTCCTGGCTGAAGGCCCAACCGATCGCCCATCGTGGCTATCACGACATGAACAGAGAAGTCTGGGAGAACACGCTCTCGGCCTTCTCCCGCGCCGTCGAAGCGGGCTTTGCGATCGAATGCGACCTGCAATACACCGCCGACAGCATTCCAGTCGTCTTTCATGACGACGACACGGAGCGCCTCTGCGGCATCAAGGGCGACGTGCGCGCGCGCACGGCCGGAGAGCTTGGTCTGATGGCGATCGGCGGCACCAAGGACAAGGTTCCGACGCTGACGCAAATGCTGCGACTGGTTGCCGGAAAAGTTCCGCTCGTCATCGAACTCAAGGGCCGCAAGGGCGACGACGAAGGTTTTGCCGCAGCCGTTCTCGAGACGCTCGAAGGTTACAAGGGACACGTTGCCCTGATGAGCTTTGATCACTGGCTGCTGAAGGACCTGAAGGCACTCGACGCGCCCTACCCGCTCGGGCTGACAGCCGAAGGCGCCAACCCGGAGACCTTCTTCGTGCATGAGGAAGCGATGCAACTCGGGCTCGATTTCATCTCCTACCACTACGGCCACCTGCCGAACCCGTTCATCACCAAGGAGCGGACGCTCGGTCGCACGATCATCACCTGGACCGTTCGCGACCGCCAGGCCGAGGCCTATAGTTACGCCCACGCCGACCAGATGACCTTCGAGGGTTTCGACCCGCGGGAGGCCCTGGTTTCCTGAAGCAATGTCAGACGCCGTCACCCTACGCATAGCCCAGTCCTTCGCCGATATAACGGCTGCACGCTGGAACACGCTCTCCGGCGCATCGAAGGACCATGCTGGCGGCGTCTACAATCCCTTCGTTTCACACGCTTATCTGTCGGCCCTTGAAGAATCCGGATCGGCGACGGCCAAGACCGGCTGGCTCGGACAGCATCTGCTGCTCGAGGGTGCAGATGGCCGGCTTCGGGGCGCACTCGTCTGTTACCTGAAGAACCATAGCCAGGGCGAATATGTTTTCGACCACGGCTGGGCCGATGCCTTCGAACGGGCGGGCGGGCGCTATTATCCCAAACTACAAAGCTCCGTCCCCTTTACGCCCGCGACCGGACCGCGTCTGCTGACTGCAGGTGGGGAAAACGAGCGCCCGGTGCAGGATGCACTTGCAGCAGGCTTGATGGAGTTGGCGCGCAGGCACGATGTTTCGTCGGCACATGTAACCTTCGTACCTGAAGCGGAGATGCCGGCGCTCGAGCGTGCCGGCTTCCTCCACCGCACCGACCAGCAGTTCCATTTCACCAACGAAGGCTACGGCTCGCATGCCGATTTCCTGGAGACGCTCGCCTCGCGAAAGCGCAAGGCCCTGAAGAAGGAACGCCGGGCTGCGCTCGAAAACAGCATCTCGATCGACTGGCTCACCGGCAGCGACCTGACGGAGGCGATCTGGGACCAGTTCTTCGTCTTCTACATGGATACCGGTGGCCGCAAATGGGGTCGTCCGTATCTCACCCGCGCCTTCTACTCGCTGATCGGCGAGCGGATGGCCGACGACGTCGTTCTGATCATGGCGCGCCGCAATGGCCGCTACATTGCCGGCGCCATCAACTTCATCGGCAGTGACGCACTCTATGGCCGACATTGGGGCTGCATCGAAGACCACCCGTTCCTGCATTTCGAGGTCTGCTATCACCAGGCGATCGACTTTGCCATCGCCAAGGGCCTGAAGCGGGTTGAGGCAGGCGCGCAGGGCGAACACAAACTTGCCCGCGGCTACATGCCGGTCACCACCCATTCCGCGCATTACATCACCCATCCAGGGCTTGCCCGCGCCGTCGCCGACTATCTCGAGCGTGAGCGCAGGGATGTGGAGGAAACCGGGGAGATTCTTGCGGAACACGGTCCTTTCCGCAAAGGTGAGCGACAGGACGACTGATGCGCTTGACGCCAATGCACGAGGAAGAACAATGAGCTACGACACCAACAACATCTTCGCCAAGATCCTGCGCGGCGAAATTCCCTCGCACCGCGTCTACGAGGACGACGCGACGATTGCGTTCATGGATGTGATGCCGCAAGCCGAAGGTCACCTTCTCGTCTTGCCGAAGGCACCGTCGCGCAACCTGCTCGACGCCGATGCCGCGACGCTGCCGGCGCTAATTTCCACGGTGCAGAAGCTCGCCGTTGCCGCCAAGGAAGCCTTCGAGGCCGATGGGGTGACGATCATGCAATTCAACGAGGCGCCGGCCGGCCAATCCGTCTTCCACCTGCATTTCCACGTCATTCCGCGCCATGCCGGCGTGCCGCTGAAGCCGCATTCCGGCACGATGGAAGATGGCGCGATCCTCGCAGCCAATGCCGAAAAGGTCCGCCAGGCGCTTTGATCACACCTCAAGTATTTACCTGAGCCTCTCGAGTACCGATCGGGGTCGTTTGCGACTGGGGGGCGGACAGTATCCGCATGCCAGCATTCGCACATCCAAGGGCGATAGCGAATGCTGCCATGCCTCCGAAGATGTCGGTGAGATGATGGCCGCCTTGTACCAGCACGGCGGGCAGCATCAAGGCATTGAGGACTGCAAAGATCGGAAACAAAAAGCGCGTCTGCATGGCAAAATAGACCGACATACAGGCCATGACGATGTGAAACGAGGGAAAACCTATCAAGCCCAGGATGTTCTTCGGGCTCAGATACAAAACGCCTTCACGACCGAGACGAACGAGTTCGGCACCGTAGGCAGGGTCGACAGCGAGCGGAATGGCGCTCAGCACGGATGCCGGCAACGCATCATACGCCTTGGCCCCAAAGGTCGGGAAGAAAATCCAGAATCCGATCGAAAGAAGCGCCCCCAGAACGCCGGTCAGGAGGAAGCGATGCAGTGTATCAGTTCGTCCCGAAAACCCGAGAAACAATATGAGGCCAAGCAACTGCGGCAGTGACGTGAAGTAAATAAAATACAATGAGGTCCCGATCCAAGGAGACTCGGCCGCCCAGCCAACGAACGCTGGCCAGTGATATCCCAGCATTGCATCGACCTGCATGAGGAGTGGATCGATTGGGGCGAAGCGGATCGGCAAGAACATATAGTTGAAGGCGGATCCAACGATCGAGAAGAGCACGAAGGAGCCCGCTGCGATGGCCGCCGAGGCGATCGGCTCCTCCTTCCGGACGTAACGATAAAATTGCCCCCCTGCCAAGAGGGCCAACCCGACCAGAATCACCAGCGAGTATCCCGGCACATCGACATCGATGCCATTGATTCCAATCAAGACAATATCGATGGCACCCAAGGCGGCAATCGTGCCCAATACGGCCGTTTCCGCAGGCAGGAAGCGCATGACAAGTTCCTTGACGTCAGACCCGTTGCGTTCAAGCGGACCAGCGCAGCACGCATAAACCTGCAGCAAGACCACCGTCCTTCACCTGTCTTAACGCCAGCGGCTTAAGATTCAGCTAAGCGCAACTAAAAATCGAGAAGCCACAATCCCATCGCAAGGGTCGCGATTGCGGTCGCAATGCCGATCGCAGGCCTTCGACCCAACAAGAAGAAGGAAACTGTGCCGAGTGCGACCGAGCCCAGTCGTAACCAGAGCGGTGACTGTTCGAGCACGCCCGTGGGATAGAGGATAAGCTTTGCAATGACCGCGGCGACCAGCGCCGTTGCGACCGCCCTCACCCAGTTCAACGCTTCGGAATCATCGCGAAGCCTGTTGCCGGCTATGACGCCCAGCCAGCGCCAGATGTCGGTTGCGAGCCACCCGGCAATCGCGATGAAGGCGTAGGCCCACCAGCCGTCATGCCAGGTCATGAGCGCCCTCCTTGCGGCCTCGCCAGAGGCGCTCGACCAGCCAGGCGAGCGTGCCGCCGCCAAGCCCCGCGAGCAGGATGTCGAACTCCGGCAGCAGCCAATAGAAAAGCGGTCCGCCGGCAAGACCGAACAGGAGCGCGATGTAGACGACGGGATGACGGGCTGAGTGCCAGATCGAGGCCAGGAAGTAGACGGGCGTCAGGAAGAAGAGGCAACCGGCGACGATCGGGGGGAAGTCGGCAACGAAGTGGTAGACGACGGCGACCAGGAGCATGTTTGCCGCCACCAGCGTGATGCCGAAGCCGGCGAAGAAGGCGACGCGCCGGTCGCGCGGAACCTGCGGCACCTTCTCCATGGCAAAGACCCAGGCCGTGATAGCAACGAAATGCGATAGGAAAAGCAACAGCCAGGTCGGTGTCCTTGATCCGCGCAATTCCGGAATGAGTGCCGCAACCATCGGCATCAACCGCACCGACGACAGCGACACGGCAAGGAAGGCGGTTGCAAGCCCGGCGCCGCTCATCATCGAGCTGACGAGGATAACCTTGGCCGGAAGCGCCCAGACCATGCCGACCATGAACACGACCTGCTGCACGGGGATCCCGGCCTGCGCCGTCAGTGAGCAGAAGCCGACGAAAGACAGCATCAGGATAAAGGCCGGCAAGCTGAAGATGCCGCGCATGCCCTTCCCGAACCAGGCGAGCGTGGAATGCCTGTCGTCTTCACTGTCCATCGGCTGATCCGGATTGTTCACTATTCAGAAAAAACAGTGCCGGGTGCGTTGCACCCGGCACTGTCGAACATCGCTGGCAGCAGCCTACTTCTTGCGCGGCACCTTCGGCACCGTACGGCCCTTCCTCGGGGCCGTGTCGCCGGCCTTGCCCTCGTCGTCGGACGACGCCTTGGCAACCGCCTTCTTTGGCTTCGACTTCGGTGCAGGCTCGGCCCCCACCTCTTCCTTTTCTTCGGCCTTTCGCGGCTTGGCGCTCTTCATGGCCGGGCGGGAAACCTCGGCCTTCGGCCTGATCGGCGTCGTCTCAGGAACCGCATCGAGGAGCAGCCCCTTGGTGCCGTCAGCCTTTGTGCCGATCGTCACCTTGACGACGCCACCCTTCTTCAGCTTGCCGAAGAGAATCTCATCGGCGAGCGGCTTCTTGATGTTTTCCTGGATGACGCGGGCGAGCGGCCGTGCACCCATCTTCTCGTCGTAGCCCTTCTCGGCGAGCCAGGCGATCGCCTCGGACGCGAGGTCGAAGGTGACGTTGCGCTCGGCGAGCTGGGTTTCCAACTGCATGACGAACTTCTGCACCACCTGGTGGATGACCGGGGTCGGCAGCGAAGCAAAGGGAATGACCGCGTCCAGACGGTTGCGGAATTCCGGCGTGAACAGGCGGTTCAGCGCCTCTTCATCTTCGCCGGTGCGCTTGGAGGAGCCAAAGCCGATGGCGGCCCGTGCCATTTCCGATGCGCCGGCATTGGTCGTCATGATCAGGATGACGTTTCGGAAGTCGATCTTCTTGCCGTTGTGGTCGGTCAGCGAACCGTGGTCCATGACCTGCAGCAAGATGTTGAACAGGTCCGGATGGGCCTTCTCGATTTCGTCGAGCAAAAGCACGCAGTGCGGATGCTGGTCGACGCCATCGGTCAGGAGGCCGCCCTGGTCGAAGCCGACATAGCCGGGAGGTGCACCGAGCAGACGCGAAACCGTGTGCCGCTCCATGTATTCCGACATGTCGAAGCGCAACAGCTCGACGCCGAGCGAGGTGGCAAGCTGCTTGGCGACTTCCGTCTTGCCGACGCCGGTCGGGCCGGAGAAGACGTAGCAGCCAATCGGCTTGTTCGGTTCGCGCAGGCCGGCACGCGCCAGCTTGATTGAAGACGCGAGCGCCTCGATTGCGAGGTCCTGACCATAGACGACCGAGCGCAGTTCCTTCTCGAGGTTGGCGAGCACCGCCTCGTCGTCCTTGGAAACGGTCTTCGGCGGGATGCGCGCCATCGTCGCGATCGTCGCCTCGATTTCCTTCTCGGTGATCAGCTTGCGGCGCTTTCCGGCCGGCAGCAGCATCTGTGCTGCACCAGATTCGTCGATCACGTCGATCGCCTTGTCCGGCAGCTTGCGATCATTGATGTAGCGGGCCGAAAGCTCGACCGCGGCCTTGATCGCCTCGTTCGAGTACTTCAGGTGATGATACTCCTCGAAGTAAGGCTTCAGGCCCTTCATGATCTCGATCGCGTCGGCGATCGTTGGCTCGTTGACGTCGATCTTCTGGAAGCGCCGGACGAGTGCCCGGTCCTTTTCGAAGAACTGGCGATATTCCTTGTAGGTGGTCGAGCCGATGCAGCGGATCGATCCGGAAGACAACGCCGGCTTCAGCAGGTTTGACGCGTCCATTGCGCCGCCCGAAGTCGCACCAGCGCCGATGACCGTATGGATCTCGTCGATGAAGAGCACGGCGCCCGGATAATCCTCGAGCTCCTTGACCACCTGCTTCAGGCGCTCTTCGAAATCGCCGCGGTAGCGCGTTCCGGCGAGAAGCGTGCCCATGTCCAGCGAAAAGATCGTCGCGTCCTGCAGTGCTTCGGGCACCTTCTTTTCGATGATGCGCTTGGCAAGGCCCTCGGCAATCGCCGTCTTGCCGACGCCGGGATCGCCGACATAGAGCGGATTGTTCTTCGAGCGGCGGCACAGCACCTGAATGGTGCGGTTCACTTCAGCGTGACGGCCGATCAGCGGGTCGATCTTGCCGGACTTCGCCTTCTCGTTGAGATTGACGCAATAGGCCGTGAGCGCATCCTGCTGCTTCTTGGCGCTGCTTTCCTCGTTCTCGCGCGACGGCTTCTGCTCGGACTCGTGATCGTCCGCGCCGCGAACGGGTCGCGATTCGGAGGTGCCCGGACGCTTGCCGATACCGTGCGAAATGAAGTTCACCGCGTCGTAGCGTGTCATCTCCTGCTCTTGCAGGAAGTAAGCCGCGTGGCTTTCACGCTCGGCGAAGATCGCCACCAGCACATTGGCGCCGGTGACTTCCTCGCGGCCAGACGACTGGACGTGGATCACGGCGCGCTGGATGACGCGCTGGAAGCCTGCGGTCGGCTTGGAATCTTCATCGTAGCCGGTCACCAGATTCGACAGTTCGTTGTCGACATAGTCCGTTACCGTTTTGCGCAGCGTCTCTAGATTGACGTTGCACGCGCCCATCACGGCCGCCGCGTCGGCATCATCGATCAATGCCAGAAGCAGATGCTCGAGCGTAGCGTATTCGTGGTGGCGCTCGTTGGCAAAAGTGAGTGCCTGGTGCAGCGCCTTTTCGAGACTGGGCGAAAATGTTGGCACGTTAGTTCCTCATTTCTTTTCCATGACGCATTGCAACGGATGCTGATGTTGGCGGGCAAAATCCATCACCTGCGTCACCTTTGTTTCGGCGACTTCGTAGGTAAAGACGCCGCATTCGCCCACGCCATGATTATGGACGTGGAGCATGATGCGGGTCGCCTCTTCCGGGTTCTTCTGGAAGAAGCGCTCCAGGATATGGATGACAAACTCCATCGGCGTGTAATCGTCATTCAAAAGCAGAACACGATACAAACTCGGCTTTTTGGTCTTCGGCTTGGTGCGGGTGATGACGGAAGTGCTGCGGTTGCTGCCACCTCCCTCGTCGTCGCTACCTTGCTGCATCCGGACCGGCATGGCGATCATTCTTGTCAGTTCCTTGTACCGCAGCGCTTCCATCCAACTCGGGCGCTGCGTGCTTGCCCTTTATCTAATGGCTCGTTTTCAGATTTTAAGACCGAACCAACGCACTGCAATCATAATCGCACGATGGCGGGAAAGATTGATCAACTTTCTTTGGCCTGCGCACAGCAAATGCAAAAAACAAAAAGGGCCGGTCGCAAGTGCTGCGACCGGCCCTTTAGAAACGATGTGCCTGCCGATTAGGCGGCAGCGGCGGCCTTGACCGCAGCGGTTGCCTTGGCAACCGGCGCTTCGTAGGGCTTGTAGGCGTCCTTGGCGAGATCGGCATACATTTCGCCGATCTTCGTAGCCTCGGCGACGAAGCCTTCGTAGCTCGACTTGACGTAGTTGGTCTGCAGTTCGAAAGCAGCCTCGATGCTCTTTGCGCTCGTCAGCTTCTCTACGTGGGCGACGCCTTCTTCGAAGGACTTCTTGGAAAAGTCGGCGGCTTCGGTCGCAATGGCCTGGAGACCCTTGGTCCAGGCGGAATAGCTCTTCACAGCCACATCAATGGCTTCTTTGCTCTTCTTGTTTGCATCATCGAGGTTGAACATCGGGTGTCTCCTTAGTGACGGCCTGATCTAGAGGCTTCAGTTTATGTGCACTGCACAAAAAGTCAAGACGAGTGTGCGATGCAATAAAATACAACAGATGCAACAGCTTGATGAAGAAACGGCGCCTGGAGCAAATTTTCTTCCGCGACCTCCCGCAGCCAGAAGATGAAGATCCTGAGCAATTGCCCTGAGCCACACCAATGTTTCACTCAAATAATAAACCCCGAAAATCATGGGGATTTTCGGGGTTCTTTACTTCAACCGTCGAACTGCGACTTAGAGGTCGATGTCGAGGATCGCCATGGAGAAGTTGTAGGAAAGCTCGCCATCTTCCTCATCGCGGAAGACGACACCGAGGAACTCGTCACCGAGATAGACTTCAGCGGACTCGTCCTTCTTCGGGCGCGCCTTGACGACCATCTGCTGATTGAAGGTGCGCTTGAAATAGGCTTCAAGCTTGCGGATTTCTTCGGGCTTCAAAATACGTCTCCGTAGCCGTTTGTCTGTGCCGCGCTTCTCGCATGCTGCATCGGCGGGTGTAAACCCCTCGAAAGCGGCAACACACGGGTTCCCTTTCGTTCAGATATCGAAGCTGCTCAGGATCTGGTCCATCTGTCGCGACGGCTCGGAGCAACCGGCTTCGCCGACCACCTTTGCCGGCACGCCAGCAACGGTCGTCTTCGGTGGCACAGGCTTCAGGACGACCGAGCCTGCAGCAATGCGCGAGCAGTGGCCGATGTGGATGTTGCCAAGGATCTTGGCGCCGGCGCCGATCAGAACGCCGTCGGCGATCTTCGGGTGGCGATCGCTGCCTTCCTTGCCCGTGCCACCCAGCGTCACGCCGTGCAGGATCGAAACATTGTCTCCGATCACGGCCGTCTCGCCGACGACAAGGCCGGTGGCGTGATCAAGGAAGAGGCCGCGCCCGATACGGGCGGCCGGGTTGATGTCCGTCTGGAACACGCTCGATGCCCGGCTCTGCAGGTAGAAGGCAAAGTCCTTGCGGCCGCGCTTCAGCAGCCAGTGGGCCAGGCGATGCGTCTGGATCGCGTGGAAGCCCTTGAAGTAGAGCACCGGCTCGATGAAGCGCGTGCAGGCCGGGTCCCGGTCATAGACGGCCTGAATGTCGACGCGCAGGATGGCGCCCCATTCCGGCCAGTCCTCCAGCATCTCGGCAAAGGTCTGCCGCAGCAGGTTCGCCTGGAGATCGGGGTGATCGAGCCGCTCGCAGATGCGATAGATCACGCTTTCTTCGAGGGAATGCTGGTTGACTACCGTCGAATAGAGGAAGGCTGCGAGCATCGGGTCCTGCTCGGCCGCCACGCGGGCTTCCTCACGCAGGCTGTTCCAGATCGGGTCCATCACCTTCAAGGCTTCCGTCTGGCGAAGTTCGGTCTTGGCGACCATCGTCGCTCTCCTTCCTGTGCGTCCTCACCGTTACTATAGGTGAAATCCGGCGCGACTTAAATGGTCCGGCCAGAGTTCCACCTTCGGTCGCACCGCACCTCGGTGGGCAAGCGCACGTGGCTTGCCGCGGCCGGTCGACACGTACCTTTTAGCCGCGCCCCACTTCCTCCAGGAACTCGAGCACCGCCTTCTTGAAGACCCGGTCGCCGACGGCGAGCATATGGTCCCTGCCCGGAATGTCGAGCGCGCGCGCATGCGGCATCAACGCCGCCAGTTCCTGCGGCGAGCCCGCGATATCGTCGGCCGTGCCGACGCCGATCAAAGTCGGCACGTCGACGCGCGCCATGTCTTCGGGCGTCAGCAGGTCGCGGGATGTCGAAATACAGGCGGCGAGCGCTTGCCGGTCGCTCTTGGTCTGGTCGGCGAAGGCGCGGAACATGCGGCCGCGTGCGTGGGTCACGACCTCGAGCGACGGTGACACCAGGGCGTCGGCAATCGGATCCCAGTCCCCTACCCCCGTCACCATGCCGATGCCGAGGCCGCCGAAGATCAGCGAGCGCACCCGATCAGGATGCGCAAGCGCCAGGAACGCCGAGATGCGGGCGCCCATCGAATACCCCATCACATGCGCTTCGGGGATACCGAGATGCCTGAGGAGTGCTGCCGCATCGCCCGCCATCTGTTGCGGATGATAAAGCTCAGGATCGTAGGGCTTGCTGCTCTTGCCGTGGCCACGATTGTCGAGCGCAATCACGCGATATCCCGCATCGCCCAGCGTCTTCAACCAACCCGGAAAGACCCAGTTGACGTTGGCGCTCGAGGCAAAGCCGTGAATGAGTAGGATGGGAGCGCCGGACGGGTCACCCTCATCGAAGAAGGCAATTTCCTGGCCCTCATGGGTGAAACGGGAAAACGGCGGCGGATTGAGATCCATCTTTATCGTCCTTGGGCATGTCGATCCGGCGCAACCTAGTTCGTCAGTTTCGCGAGTGAAACCCCGCGCCGGTAAAAACCACAGCTGCGGCGTGTTTGCCGCTACACTTTTGCAGCAAAGCTCACTATGGTGCCGGCAAATTTGAACTCTCAAGACTTGCATTCATCGGAGCATGACATGGCCGGCCACAGCATCCCGCATTTCCAGAATGATGGCGGACACCAGGCAATCGAAATCGGCGTCAAGGAATTCATGTGCACCGGCGCGTCCGTACCGTACGATCACCCGCACATCTTCATCGACATGGGCGACGACAACGAAAAGGTCTGCTCGTACTGCTCCACGCTCTATCGCTACAATCCGAAGCTGACGGCAACCGAAACCAATCCGGCCGGCTGCCTTTTCGCCCACAAGGCCGCCTGATCTAGCGCATGTCGCGCCCCGTCGCGATCATCGGCGCCGGCATTGGCGGCCTCACCGGCGCCCTGTGCCTCGCCCGGCGCGGCTTCAAAGTCGACATCATCGAAAGAGCGACCGCGCTGACCGAAGTCGGCGCCGGCCTGCAGTTGTCGCCGAACGCCTCACGCATCCTGATCGAGCTTGGCCTGCTCGCAGACCTTGAAAAGGTCTGGAACGAACCCGAGCGCATCGGGCTTTCGGACGGCCAGTCCCTGCGCCCGCTCGCCAGCGTTCCGGCCGGCGCGTTCGCGCGCCGCCGCTGGCAGGCGCCCTATGCCGTCCTGCATCGTGCGAGCCTCCAGAAGGTTCTGCTTTCGGCAGTGGCCAACGAACCGCGCTGCCATCTCCACCTTGGATACTCTATCGAGGTGGACGCAGAGCGGACGATTGCGGAAGTGACGGGCAGCGAACCCGATATTATCGTTGGCGCCGACGGCATCTGGTCACACCTGCGCAACAATGTGCCTGGCGCCGGCCGTGTGCAGTTCTCCGGCAATGTCGCCTGGCGCATGACGGTTGACAACAGCCTGGCGGTGGGCCTTTTCAAACCCGATCAGGTCACCGCGTTCCTTGGCCCGCGCGCACATCTGGTTGCCTACCCCTTGCGTGAAGTTTCCGGCTTCAATCTCGTCGCCATCATCGAAGGCAGCCAGACCGACAGTGTCTGGGTCGGCAAGGACTCCGAGGAGCGACGTCAAGACTGCCAAACGGCATTTGCCGGCTGGAACGCCGGCATTCGCGCGCTGATCGAGAAGGCAGCATCTCCCACCTACTGGCCGCTCTGCACGGTTGATGACGGGGCCTGGCAGGACGGGAAAAAGATCGCCCTGATCGGTGATGCGGCACACGCGATGACGCCCTTTGCCGCGCAAGGGGCCGCGATGGCAATCGAGGACGCATTCGCGCTTTCAGAGTGCCTGTCGAACGGCATCAGCGTCCCGGATGCATTGAAGACCTACGAAGCGATCCGCAGGCCGCGCATTGCCCGCGTCCGCCGCCGGGCAGCCTTCAATCATTTCGCCTACCATGCCCGCGGCCCTGTTCGGATCGGCCGCGACATCGTCTTGAAACTGAAGGGGCCCGAGGCGCTCGCCGCCGACCTCGATTGGCTCTACGGCCACGGCGCACCGGGCCGTTAGCATACCGCCGCCCGTTGCGGCACGATCATCGGCAGGCGGATCAACGGGGCGGGAGGGCGAGGCGCCGCCTGTTAGCCGCGGCGCCCCCTCGCATCAGGCGGCGTTTGCCGCCGCCAATCCCGCTTCGATGTCGCGACGGATATCCGGCACATCCTCGAGGCCGATCTGCAAGCGGATGACCGGTCCTTCCGTCGGCGCCACCGCAACCTTGCGGTCTCCCAAGCCCACGTGCAGCGCGAGGCTTTCAAAGCCGCCCCAGGAGTAACCGAGGCCGAAGAGCTTCAGCGCGTCGAGGAAGGCATGCGCCTTGGCCTTGAAGCGATCGGGCTCTGCCTTCAGGACGAAGGAGAAGATGCCGCTCGCACCGGTAAAATCGCGTTTCCAGAGTTCGTGACCCGGGAAGCTCGGCAGCGCCGGATGCAGGACGCGCGCGACCTCGTCGCGTCCTTCCAGCCATTGCGCCAGAGCGAGCGCGCTTTCCTGGTGGCGTTCGAGACGGATGCCCATGGTTCTGAGGCCACGCAAGATCTGGTAGCTGTCATCCGGCGAGACGCAGATGCCGAGAGTCACCATCGCCTCGGTCAGCGCCGGCCAGTGGGCGGCGTTGGCAGACACGGTGCCAAGAAGTATGTCCGAATGGCCGGACGGATATTTGGTGGCCGCATGGATCGATACGTCCACGCCATGATCGAGCGGCTTGAAATAGACGGGCGTCGCCCAGGTATTGTCCATGGTCACGACGCAACCGTGACGATGGGCGACATCGGCGATGGCGCGGATATCCTGCATCTCGAACGTGTTCGAACCCGGCGCCTCGGTGTGAACCAGACGCGTGTTCGGACGGATCAGGCTTTCGATCGCAGCACCGATCATCGGATCGTAGTATTCGACGGTAACGCCAAGGCGCTTCAGCATCGTGTCGCAGAAGTGGCGGGTCGGGAAATAGACCGAATCGACGATCAGCGCGTGGTCGCCCGACGAAAGATAGGTGAGGAACGGCACCGTGACGGCGGCAAGTCCCGAGGACACAAGGATCGTTCCGGCGGAGCCTTCGAGCTCGTTGATCGCATCGCAAAGCGCATCCGTGGTCGGCGTTCCGCGGGTGCCGTAGGTGTATTTCTGCGCCCGCGTCTCCATCGTCTTGGCGTTCGGGAACAGCACGGTGGATGCATGTACCACCGGGGGGTTGACGAAGCCGAAGTAATCGGAGGGATTGTTGCCGCTGTGGGCGAGCCGTGTGTTGATGCCCGCCTTGCCGTTCACATTGCCGCTGTCTGCCATTGCATGTTCCGCTTTCAAAATTCGAAAGCGGAACTCTTCGAACGAGGCACAACTGCGGTCAAGTGGCAAAAATCACGGAGCGCTGTTTTGACCGGCAACAACACACTTCTGGCGATTTTTCGCCCAGCGCCTGCCCGTTGCCGTCAAAAACTGCCTAACTTTCTGGCTTGCTTCGAGTTTTTCACATGCAAAACCAGAAAATTGGCGGCCTCTCTTGACCCTCATGGAATTTGAGCATGAGATAGCCGGCACTCGCGCCAGGAGGGTGGCGGAGGCTGCACGCGCCAGGATGCGCACCGGTGCAGACGGGAACTAACGACAACAGAAAAAGGTTCTAAAAATGGCAAGAAGAATTTTGACAGCTCTTGTTGGCGCTGCTGTCATGGGGATTGGCACACAGGCGGCTTCCGGCGCTACTCTTGATGACGTCAAGGCGAAGGGCTTTGTCCAGTGCGGCGTGAACACCGGTCTTGCCGGCTTTGCCGCGCCGGATGCGTCGGGCAACTGGAGCGGTTTCGACGTTGACTACTGCAAGGCGATCGCCGCCGCGATCTTCGCGGATGGCAGCAAGGTGAAGTACACGCCCACCTCGGCCAAGGAACGCTTCCCGGCGCTTCAGTCCGGCGAAGTCGACGTGCTTGCCCGTAACACCACCTGGACGATCAACCGCGACACCGCGCTCGGTTTCAACTTCCGCCCGGTCAACTACTATGACGGCCAGGGCTTCATGGTTCGCAAGGGCCTGAACGTCAAATCGGCGCTGGAGCTTTCGGGCGCTGCCGTCTGCGTGCAGACCGGCACCACCACCGAACTCAACCTTGCCGACTACTTCAAGTCGAACAACCTGCAGTACAATCCGGTCGTCTTCGAAAAGCTCGAAGAAGTCAACGCTGCCTATGATGCCGGCCGTTGCGACGTCTACACGACCGACCAGTCGGGCCTCTACTCGCTGCGTCTGACGCTGTCGAAGCCGGACGATCACATGATCCTGCCGGAAATCATCTCGAAGGAGCCGCTTGGCCCGGCCGTTCGCCAGGGCGACGACCAGTGGTTCGATATCGTCAGCTGGGTTCACTACGCGCTGATCCAGGGTGAAGAGTTCGGCATCACCCAGGCCAACGTCGAAGAAATGAAGAAGTCCACCAACCCGGACGTCCAGCGCTTCCTCGGCGTCGAAGCTGACACCAAGATCGGCACCGACCTCGGCCTCACCAACGAATGGGCCGTGAACGTGATCAAGGCCGTCGGCAACTACGGCGAAGTCTTCGACCGCAACATCGGCGCCGGCAGCCCGCTCAAGATCGAGCGCGGCCTCAACGCGCTGTGGAACAAGGGCGGCATCCAGTACGCACCGCCGGTCCGCTAAGCGATCATTTCAAGACCGGGGAAGCGGGTCACCGCTTCCCCATCCCAACGATAAAAACACCCAAAAGGGTGAAAAGGGGAAAGAGGCATTGCATGGCGATTGGCGTCACAACTACGCCTGAGAAACCGAAACCGTCAGGGTCGTTCATCAACGACCCGCAAGTGCGGGCGGTCTTTTACCAGGTTATCACTGTCATCGTACTCGCGGCCTTCGTTTATTGGGTCGCCGCCAATACGATCGAGAACCTCAAGCGGGCGAACATCGCCTCTGGCTACGACTTCCTGAGCGGACGAGCCGGTTTCGACGTCGGGCAGTCGCTCATCGCTTATACCAGCGATTCGACCTATCAGCGCGCACTCATCGTCGGCCTGCTCAACACGCTGCTCGTCGCCGTTTGCGGCATCGTCACCGCGACCATTATCGGCTTTGCCGTCGGTATCGGCCGGCTGTCGCACAATTGGCTGATCGCCAAGCTGTCGCTCGCCTATGTCGAGATCTTCCGCAACATTCCGCCGCTGCTCGTCATCTTCTTCTGGTACAGCGGCGTTCTCGCGATCCTGCCGCAGCCGCGCGAATCGGCAGCGCTGCCGCTCAACATGTTCCTCAACAACCGTGGCCTCGCCTTCCCAAAGCCGATCTTTGGCGATGGCTCGCAGTACACGCTGTTTGCGTTCGTCATTGCGATCGTCGCGAGCATCCTCCTGGCACGCTACGCACGTAAGAAGCAGGAAGCCACCGGACAGCGCTTCCCGCTCTTGTGGACGGTTCTCGGTCTCATCATCGGCCTGCCGCTCCTGACCTTCTTCGCCTCGGGTTCGCCGATCACCTTCGACGTTCCCGTTGCCGGCAAGTTCAACCTTACCGGCGGCTCGGTCATCGGGCCGGAATTCCTGTCGTTGTTCCTGGCGCTCTCCTTCTACACCGCCGCCTTCATCGCCGAGATCGTGCGCGCCGGCATTCGCGGCGTGTCCAAGGGACAGACCGAAGCAGCGCACGCACTCGGCATCCGTCCGGGCCTGACGACGCGCCTTGTCGTGGTTCCGCAGGCGCTGCGGATCATCATTCCGCCGCTCACCAGCCAGTATCTGAACCTGACCAAGAACTCGTCGCTCGCAGTCGCCATCGGTTACGCCGATCTTGTAGCCGTCGGCGGCACCATCCTCAACCAGACCGGCCAGTCGATCGAAATCGTGACGATCTGGATCATCGTCTACCTGTCGCTCAGCCTCGCGACATCGCTGTTCATGAACTGGTTCAATGCCCGCATGGCCCTGGTGGAGAGATAAGACGATGAGCACACACCAGGCAACGTTTGTCCGCACCTCGATGATCGAGGGTTCTGCTCCCCCGGCAGCAGAAGGTGGCGTCCTCCACTGGCTGCGCACAAATCTCTTCGCAACGCCGAAGGATACAGTGCTCACCATCATCAGCCTGCTTGCGCTGGCTTGGTTCCTACCGCCAGCCATCCAATGGCTGTTCATCGATGCCGCCTGGACCGGCGGCGGTCGCGGTGTTTGCGCCACCGTTGCGCAAGGCGGCTCGCAGCCGGAAGGCTGGAGTGGCGCGTGCTGGGCATTCGTCAACGCAAAACTCGATCAGTTCGTCTACGGACGCTATCCACTGGAAGAGCGGTGGAGGCCGACCTTGGTCGGTATCCTCTTCATTCTTTTCCTTGTGCCGATGCTGATCCCGAAGGCACCGTACAAGGGTCTCAACGCCATCCTGCTTTTCGCCGTGCTGCCGATCCTCTCGTTCATCCTGCTTCCGGGCGGCTGGTTCGGGCTGACCTTCGTCGAAACGCCGCTTTGGGGCGGCCTGATGGTGACGCTCATCCTTTCGTTCGTCGGCATCGCCGTATCCCTGCCGCTCGGCATTCTGCTGGCGCTTGGCAGACGATCACACATGCCTGTGATCAGGATGCTGTGCACCGCCTTCATCGAACTGGTCCGCGGCATCCCGCTGATCACCGTTTTGTTCATGGCCAGCGTCATGCTGCCTTTGTTCCTGCCGCAGGGCGTCACCTTCGACAAGTTCCTGCGCGCCCTGATCGGCGTGTCGCTGTTTGCCTCGGCCTACATGGCCGAAGTGGTGCGCGGTGGTCTCCAGGCCATTCCGAAGGGGCAGTATGAAGGGGCGGATTCGCTCGGCCTCAGCTTCTGGCAGAAGATGGGCCTCATCGTGCTGCCGCAGGCGCTGAAGCTGGTGATCCCGGGCATCGTCAACACCTTCATCGGTCTCTTCAAGGATACCTCGCTGGTGTCGATCATCGGTATGTTCGACCTGCTCGGCATCGTCCGCTTCAACTTTACCGACGCCAACTGGGCCTCTTCGGTCACGCCGATCTCGGGCCTTATTTTCGCTGGCTTCATATTCTGGCTTTTCTGCTTTGGTATGTCGCGCTATTCAGGCTTCATGGAACGCGTGCTCGACACGGCCCATAAACGATAAAAAGAGGGGAGGAATCGCATGGCAAACACGGCCACTGCTTCCAAAATGACCGTATCTGCAACGGACGTTGCGGTCGAAATCACAGGAATGAACAAGTGGTACGGGGACTTCCACGTCCTTCGTGACATCAACCTGAAGGTCATGCGCGGCGAGCGCATCGTCATTGCCGGCCCGTCGGGCTCCGGCAAGTCGACGATGATCCGCTGTATCAACCGCCTTGAAGAGCACCAGAAGGGCAAGATCGTCGTCGACGGCATCGAGCTCACCAACGACCTCAAGAAGATCGACGAAGTGCGCCGCGAAGTCGGCATGGTCTTCCAGCACTTCAACCTCTTCCCGCACCTGACGATCCTCGAAAACTGCACGCTTGCACCGATCTGGGTCCGCAAGATGCCGAAGAAGCAGGCCGAAGAGATCGCGATGCACTTCCTGAAGCGCGTCAAGATCCCGGAACAGGCAAACAAATACCCGGGCCAGCTTTCTGGCGGTCAGCAGCAGCGCGTGGCGATCGCCCGCTCGCTGTGCATGAAGCCGAAGATCCTCTTGTTCGATGAGCCGACCTCGGCGCTCGACCCGGAAATGGTCAAGGAAGTGCTCGACACCATGGTGTCGCTCGCCGAAGAAGGCATGACCATGCTGTGCGTGACCCACGAAATGGGCTTCGCGCGCCAGGTCGCCAACCGGGTGATCTTCATGGACCAGGGCCAGATCGTCGAACAGAACTCGCCGGCCGAGTTCTTCGACAACCCGCAGCATGAGCGCACCAAGCTCTTCCTCAGCCAGATCCTGCACTAGGATCTGTCATTCTCTCAAAGAAAAGTCCGCCTCGATGAGGCGGGCTTTTTCGTTTCGTTGAACGATCTGCAGCTACTCGACGCGATAGCTGAGCGTGCCGACGGACCAGCGGATACCGCGCCGGTCGAGATCATCGGTCCAGGTCTTTTGCAGCCGCGCGACGATTTCGCTCAAGGTTTCACGCGCATTGAGTTCGACCTTCAATCCCCGAGTCTTCGGAGCGACGTCAGACAAGTCGACGGGGTCAGCGACGACCAGCGCGACGAACACGTTTTCGCCCTCACCCGATGCCTCGAATTCGAAGCCGTAATATTCGTCCGGCAGGGTCAGCGGCACATCTGCGGCAAGCGGTGTGGTCTTTTGCGCGAATTCGTTCGGGAAGATCTGTATGGCTTTGCCTTGAGCGTTAATGTCGAACAGCAGCAAGTTGCCGCCGGTCCGGCTGTTCACGGTGACCTTGAAGACGTCGCCGGCCTTCATCGTCATCGACGGCCGGTCGATGCTGATGCCGACGTCACCAGCCTCAGTCTTGCCGATAATGTCGCTCAAAGCAGCGATCGCATTCGCGTCCCCATAGGCCGGACCGCTCTCGTTCTGGCTCGAGGCCTGCTGGGTGCCACCACCCTGCCCTTCGCTCGTGGCATCGGCCTTATCCGGCGCCGTAGCACTGGCGCCGAGGTTCTGAGCCTTCGTCTCCAATTGCGGATCGAGGCTGCCGCATTTTTTCTGAGATGCGCAGTAGCCGGCCGATTGCGCCTTCACGAATTCGAAGAGCTCGGCGTTGCTCGTCAGGCCATTGCCGTTGGCATCGGCCGCCGCGCCACTTTGGCCGGCCACGAAGGCGGCAGTGAAGACGCCGTGGCGCTCCTCGACCGGGAGCCGGACGTCTTCCCAGGCCACCTGGTAGGGGGCGGAGGCGCTCCAGGCGGTAACGCCCACTTCACTGACGAGCTTGGGTTTGTCGACTACGGCAAGGTCGATCCTGAGCCCGCGGGTCAACGCCTGCTCGACGGGCCTGGCGTTCGGGCGCGGCAGAAAGCGCGCACCGTCGATGCCGGCCGCGACGTCTTCGGAGAGCGAACGGGAGATGGTGCCTGAATGACAGGCATCGATCACCAGGGTGACCGCCCGCCCCTTGAGGCGCTCCAGGCGCTGGTCGATTTCGTCATCGAGGACCGCCCCTTGCCAATCGGTATCGCCGGCAACGATGTCGACCGGCGCCAGGGCCTCATCCATGCCGTCCTCTTCGTCGCCGTCTTGGTCCTGCACCTGCAGGCCGTGGCCGGAGTAATAGAGATAAACCCGATCGCCCGGTTTCGTGCCTTCGACGAGCCAGGTGTCGATTGCCGCCAGGATTGCCTCACGATTGGCCTGCTCGTCCTTGAGAACACGGATCGAGGACGGATCGAAACCGAGCTTGCCCGTCAGCATTTCCTGCATCGCCACGAGATCGTTCTTCGGGCCATGGAGGGTGAATTTCGGCGGCAAGTTTTGATAGGTACCGACGCCGATCAGCAGCGCGCGATCGGCCGCAAGTGCAGGCAGTGCCATAGCAACTGTGAAAACCGACACGGCGAAAGCACGCCGCGCCTTGCAAAGACACGCGATCATTGGCCAAGGTCCCGCGTATAGAGCGGCTGGATTGCAACCGTGCTGTCGCTGCCCTCCAGCCTCGTTTCAAGCGCCCGCAGCAGCGATCTGGCATCGAGCCCTGGGGCGGAGAAGGCCGCAGCAACGGCGTCGATCGGCGCGTTGGTGCAGATGACGACCAGATGGTCCGCACCGAAAGGCCTCACCACCTCCAGGTCGCGAAGCTTGAAAACATGGCTTCCCGTGCCGGTGATCTGCACGTCGAGTAGCTGAACCTCGCCGGTATTTGCCAGATTGAAGACCAGCATATTGGCGTAGCCGCCTTGCGACGCCTCGAAACTCAGTCGGTCGCCTGCTGAATAGATGTCCTTGGTGGGGCTCAACGACACTTTGCCCGGGCTCTGGGCCACCATGGTCTTCAGAAAGTCGACCAGGATGAACTTGTCGACGACGCCCTGGACCATGTCGGGAGCAACATGTTCGCCGGCGACGTCACCATTTGGCGTGTAGAACGTCCCTGTTGCGGCGTCCCAGCGATAGGGCACTCCCTGCGTGGCCAGATTATCGAGTGCGGGCGCCTTTCCGGAGACGTTGAGCGCAAGCTTGCCAGTCCACCCCATGTTACGTGCGGGCTTCAGCGCCCGCGCGCCGTCCGTCGGTGCGGTACCGGTGATGGTGGCACTTCGCGGTAGCGACAGCACGATCTCCTTGTCGGAGCGCGGAACCTGCGGCGTAAAGTTTGGCACCTGCAGCGCTTCCGACTGGAGCTTGACGTTGGAGAAGACGTAATCCTCAAGCTCGATCCGGGAAATCTGGCCGTCACCGTCGCGGTCCGCGGCACCTTCGAGCGCGCGCGCGAAACTCCAGCTCAAGGCGCCGCGCGGTTCCCCACCGATCACCACCTCCGGCGTCGGCTGGCTCTCAAGCGAGGCAGCGAGGATCGTCACCTGAGAGAGATCCGTCTCCTTGGCTGTAGCACCGGCGACTGCCTGTTCCGATGGCGGTGGCACCTTTGCCCGCACGACGGGTGCGAGCCGCGTCTTGCCGGAGACGGAGCGGTTCATTCCCCCAGAAAAGCAGCTGTCGGAAACAAAAAGCACCTGGACGCCCTTGGTCTCCGCCTCAGCGAACCAGGCGTTCAGCTCATTGTCGACGATGATTTCCTTTGCCGTCTCCTCGGCCCGGCTCCGGTCGAAGCCCGGTAGTTCGAGAAACTCGTCGAGGCCGTCTTCTTCGCTGCCGGCCACCAGTTCCGGCATCTGCGCCCCGTGGCCGGCATAGGTGAAGATGATCGTATCACCGCGGCTGGCGCTGGCGACGAGCTCGACCCAGGCGGAGCGGATCGCGTCTTTCGTCGCCTGCTCATTGATGAACTGGCGGATCGTGCCGACATCCGCGACCTTCAACGCCCGCGCGACATCCTCGGCGTCCTTGACAGCGCCGTCGAGGCTGACCTCATGCGGATAGATGTCGACGCCTACGACCAGCGCCGACGTCGCCGCCATGCCGGTTGTTGCGGGCAGAATGGACAGAACGGTCGAGATCAGGATCCTGCGCAGCACCGTCTACTTCTCCACATCCACTTCCACCCGTCTGTCGAGCTGGTAAAGCATCTCCTCGTCATAGGCGCTCGCATCGTCGGGCTTGAACGGCTCCTCCTCGCCCTTGCCAACAACCGTCCAGGTGCCGGGATACCCGGCGTCGACCAGATACTTCGCCAGCGCTTCGGCGCGCGCCACCGAAAGCGCCATGTTTGCGGCGGCGGTGCCGACCGGATCGGTGTGGCCGATCAGCGTGATTGCCGGCGGCTTGGCCGACTTCAGGCACTCGAAAAGATCCTTGGCTGACTGCAGACCTTCCGGCGTGAACTCGGCGGTGCCGAAAACATAGCGCACGGGCGTCGCCTTCTTCCTGATCGAAACGCCGCGATAGGAGAACTTGCAGGCGCCGCGCAGGGCGAGTTTAACCGGCTTGGCCGCGGCGAGCCGCATCTCGGACGCCAGCCGGTCAAGCCGCAGAATGTAATCCTTGTCCGGTGCCATCCATTCCGGCGTCAGTTCCTCGTTTGCCGCGTCTTCCAGCGCCTGCTGGTAATAGGTGGCGGCGGTCTCGTAGTTCTTGCGTTCGCGATTGATGTCTCCGAGCGCATCAAGAACCTGCCAAGGACCGCCGGCGTCTTTGCTTGCTGCGGCGAGTTCGGGCTCGAATCTGTCCAGCCGGGCGCCCTGGCCGACCGCCGTCGCCACGCGATTGAAGGTCGCAAGTGCCGCCACACGCCGCGTCAGCGCGATCTCCGCGGCCGAACAATCCTTGGTCTGCTCCGCACTCGCGGCCGCGCGCGCACCCGCTTCATCGCCGCGATTGACCGCCTCGGATGCCGCGCGAAGCCCGTCACACGCCATAGCGGGCGCGGCCAGGGGACCGAGCATTGCCACAGCGAAGAGAGATGCGTTGACCAGTTGTGTCATCATTCGCCCATCAGTTCCTGATCTCGAAGGTTACCATCTGAACACTGCTGGCGCCGGCATCGGCCTGCGCCTGTTTGGCGAGATTGATTGCGAGGCCCCGTGTCGGCGGCTGCTTCGACTTCGCCACATACTGGCGCGCCTTTTCGACCGTCAGCTTCTGATCACCCAGTCCGCCAACGCGGCAGAAGGCCAGCATCGTCTCGGCCGGCGCCGGCGTATCAAAAGTCAGCGTCCCGGTTCCCGGCTGCGGGATCTGGCGGCGCTCGCCCGGCTGCAGCGTCGTATTGCCGATCATCGCATCGGGGATGACTTCGACATTGCCGTTCTCCTCGACATAGAGGATCTGCAACTCACACGCCTGATTGGCGCTGAGCTCGAAGGAAAGCTGGTCGCCGACCCTGGCGGTTGTCGACGCCACGTTCAGCGCCAGTTCGAGCTTGTTGGCGCCAGCCGGTTCCTCCTTGCGGTAGTCAGGCACCGCTGCTGCAATCGACTGCGGCTTCGCATCGGCTGGTTGCTCGGCACCGGCAACGACGATCCCCGCGGTGTCAAGCGGGCGGCGGCGCACCAGCGGCTCCAGCAGTAACGCGTATTGCTGCTCGAGCTCATTGCGCGGGATCGTGCCGCCCGCTTCAAGCGTCGTCACCCAGTCGAGGCCGAGCCGCAGAACATCGGTATCCGTCACGCGTTTGATCGCATCGGAGAATTGTTGCGGCGTCATGTCGAACTCCGCCGCCAGCGCATCGAAGTCGAGCTCGTCCTCATACTTGTCGGCAAAATACGTAATGATCTCGGCGTCACCCGGCGCGTGCTTGCTCTGCAGCCCGCCGTCGGGCGTCGGTTCGGTGACACCCAACGCCTGCAGCGCACTGACAAAACGCTCGCGATCCTTGCGATAGGTCTCGTCCAGCTCTTCCTGTTTCACATACATGGCGAGCAGCACGTCCTGCTGGTCCTTGCTGAACAGCGTCGAGGTCTCGATGCTCTCGCGCAACTGATCGCGCTTCGACAGGATGCCGTCCGCATGGCAATCGACGCAGGACCGGGCATTGACGATCTCCACCCCCTTGCCGATCGGGCGCTCACGGAACGACACGATGGTGGTCGGCCCGACATCAAGTTGCTTGCCCTCTGCGGTCGACAGGTAGTAGCCCTGCAGGCCGTTTGGCAGAGAGAAGATCATCTCGCCGCCGTCGTGTTCGAACGGCTCAAGCCCGGCATCGAGCGGCGCCAGTTCCTTTGGCCCATGCGGGAAGCGCTTCAGCACCTGCTTGCCGATGTCGCCGCCGAAATCATAGGACTTCCAGTAATAGCCGCCGAACGGCATATCGTGCCGCTCCAGCATGCGGTTATGGTCGGAAACGCCGGATGAGCCGTCGGCGAAGCCGGCGCGCAGAACCTTCCTTTGGCGAATGTTATCCGCCACGTTGATCTTGAAACGGGTTTCGAGCTCGCTGATCTCGGTCGGAAGCCTCATCAGGCGGTTATAGATCTCCGGGCGCGCGCCGTTACTCATGAACCAGTCGATCCGCATGATCGGCAGTTGCGTGCCTGTCGCCTTGGAAAGCGCGGCGAGTGACGCGTCGCTCTCAGGGTCGACGCCATAGAAATAGCGCTTGATCAGGAAGTCGTAGTCGGCGGCCTCCCACTGCAATTCGCGCAGATCGACACGCACGAGCAGCCCGTTGGTTCCGTCCACCTCGGATGGCAAGGCCAGTTTCGGCCCATAGGACAACGAGTTCAGCAGTTTCTTGAAGCCGCCTGCCAGCACATCCATGCGCGTCATGAAGGTCTGGTCGTCCTCGCAGCCCATCATGCCATTGTACTGGTCGCGATAGGAGAAGTAGCGCATGAAGGGACGGTCGAGTTCGTTGACCTTGTCGATGTCCTTGAGAGCCGCTTCGACAAACTGGCCATAGCTCAGCATCGGGCGAGAACGGTCGGGCTTGGCCGCCGCCGTTTGCGGCAGGCTCTTTTCGCTGAGAGAATTGATCCAGGCTTCCAGCACCTTGATTTCGTCCGCCGACGGACGCTTGCCGAGCGGCATGCGGCCGCTGATGACGGTGGTATAGAGGCGCGATTTCGCCGCGTCGCCGGGTGCCACGAAATTTGCATCGGCAGCGATCGATGCAAGGTCGCCGGCAGGATAGCTTCCTTGTGAGCTTTCGCCCGGTCCATGGCAGTTGCGGCAATACTTGCCGATGAAGGCGTCGGCCTGCTGCGCCAGCGCCGCGTTGTCGCCGCCCAGCGCTTCGGTGGCGGTGTTTTCCTTGCATACGGCCGTTACCGATTGGGCCACCGGTGCCGGTGCCTTCACCTCGCGATCAGACAGGAAGGCGTAGATGGCGCGGCGGTCATCGTCACTCAGCACACTCAAGCCCTTGGCGATCTGCCTCATCACCGGATCGCTGATCGGCGCACCGCTCAGCTTCTTGGCCTCGTCGATCAGCCCCTTGGTGAAAACCTCCGGCGAAGCCAGGCCCGCCATTTTCTCCTTGCCGATATCCGGCGCAACGGCTCCGGTCAGTCCCTTTTCGCCAAGGTAGGCCCGTTCGAGATCCAGCCCGTAGGTGGTGGTGCGCGGCGTGTGGCAATCTCCACAGCCACCGATGTTCTCGACGAGATAGCGCCCGCGCTCGGCCTGCGTCTCTTCGCGCGGTTGGTAGGCCGGCACCGTGAAGTGGCTGCGCTTCCATAGCGTGATCGTCGTCTGACGGCTGAAGGGAAATGCGATCTCGTGTTCCTTGGAGGTCGCATCCGACTGCGGCAGGGTTTCTATATAGGCCTTGATGTCGAGCGCATCCTCCGGCTTCATGCCGCCGTAGGATGTGTAGGGCATGACTGGATAGAGATTGTTACCCTCACGGTCGAGGCCGACCATCACTGCATTCAGAAACTGGGCGTTGCTCCAGCCGCCGATGCCGTTGGCGTGCGGCGAAATGTTTGGTGCGTAGAACGTGCCGATAGCCGTGTTCATCTCCATGCCACCGGACAGCAGATCCGTGTTGTCGCCCGAACCGTGGCAGGCGCCGCAGCCTGCCGCACCGAACAGATACTTGCCGTTGTCGGCATTCGCCTTGTAGGTCGCATAGGCATCGTCGGCGAAGGCGTCACGCGCCAAGGCCCCGGAGGGACAGAGCAAGGTGGCCAGGAGTGCCGAACAAAGCATGGCGGATTTCTTGCCAAGGCCGGCTCTCGGCGAGAGGTTTGCCCGGATTCTCCCCAGACCACGCATGAAGACTTCTCCCTGAAAAAACCTTGCTTCTGAAATCGACTGCTTAGCGAAACTGAAACTGTTCAAACTCGACCCGCCTTGGCGTCTTGCCAAGCTCCTTCAGTCCCTTGACTATCGCCTCTCTTAGAGGCGCCGGACCGCAGAACCAGAGGTCCGCCTCTGCCGGGTCGATTGCGCTTCCGGCCGCCAGCTTGGCCGCATCCAGCCGCCCGTCGGTTGCTGAATCGTGCAGCACGAAGCTGAAGTTCTGAAGCCGGCTTGCCTGCGCTTCGAAGGTTTCAAGGCCGATTGCCTCGCGCCGGTCGCGCACGCAATAGACCATGTGGATCTCCTGCCCCTCGTCGCCTTTGAGATGCCGAGCCATCGCCAGGAAAGGCGTGACGCCGATGCCGCCGGCAAGCCAGATCTGCTTCTTGCTGCCGCGACGATGGTTGAAGCGGCCATAGCCACCCTCCAGCTTCAGCCGGTCGCCAACCGCAATGTTGTCGCGGAGCGCCTGCGTATAGTCACCGAGCGGCTTGATCGCGAAGCGCACAATGCCATCGGCTTCGACGCCCGCGATCGTGAACGGGTGCGGCTCCCGCAAACCCGACTTCAGCACACGCAGAAAGCCGAACTGCCCAGGCTTGGCGCGTAGCGCACGCTTCAGCGGCCGCGCCGAGATCACCGTGGCCCCGTCGTGCTTGATCACTTCGAAGACTTCGTAGCCGCGTGTGCGCAGCCATGGCAGGAGCTGGGTGTAGGCATAGCTCAGAATGCCAAGGGCTGCGAAGGCGTTGAGATAGGCCGCCAGCAACGCCGTGCCGTCATAGGGGCGCTTGATGAACATCTGATGGAAGGCGACTAGCACGAACAGGAGGCCGATGAAGCGATGCGTATAACGCCAGAGGTGATAGGGGATCTCGATCTTCGTCCTCGGGATGATCTTGACGATGCTGAGAACGAGCAGGACGACGAAACCGTAGAAGGCGTACTTTCCGGCCGATGCCGCCAGTTGGTTCAATCCGCTCGTCAGCGCCAGCCCCTTGAAATCGGGCTTCAGAAAGTAATGGACGAGGATGAGGCAGAGAACGGAAATACCGATCTTGCGGTGGAAGTGGTAGACGCGATCAAGGCCCCCAAACAGGCTTTCGACGAGAGGCGGCCGCGACGCCATGAACTGGGCGATCGCCATGCCGACGAAGGCGGCAGACGAGGCCATCAAGGAGAAGGTGGTCAGCGCATTGGTGTGACTGACCGCCGGCACGGCCAGCAGACCCGCAAACGCCATCAGCGACCAGACCAGAAACGCGCCCACTTTCATCTCGCGCCCCTCAACGCCGATGCCAGATGGTTGTTGCCTAAGGCAAGACTGGCAAGCGCCTCATCGTTCGTCAACATCATTCCGCGTTGTAACGAACGACGAGCTTCTTTTATTCAGACCATTGAAAAATGTGACTTTTAAGCGAGTGCTGAATTGCATTGCCGCCGATCTTAGAATCGATCAATGCATGGACCGAGATGCTCGTTCGCTTGCTTGCCTGCCGGTTCAAAATCGGGCAAGCTGTGATATATCAGCAACCAAAGGATCGGCATGTCGTCCCAGGCCCACCTCGCCTATCTCGCTATCGAGCGCCTCATCGTCACCCTGAAGCTCGAGCCTGGCGCCCTGGTCACGGAGAAACGATTGATCGAGCTTGCCGGGCTCGGTCGGACGCCCGTTCGCGAAGCGATCCAGAAGCTCGCCTGGCAGGGCCTGATGGCGGTCCGCCCGCGCGTCGGCCTTGAGATCACCACCATCCATCCGGATGACCAAACCCATGTGATGCAGACCCGGCAGAAGCTGGAGCCACTCGCCGCCGCTCTCGTCGCCACCCACGCGAGCACCGACGCACGCGCGCAGATGAAAGCCTGTGCCGCCGACATGACCATTTGCGCCGGCACCGGCGACCTCGAGGGTTTCCTCGTCGCCGACAAGGTCTTCGACGAACTGATGGAGGAAGCCTGCCCGAACCGCTTCCTGACCGCCGCACTGGCGCCGTTGCAGACCCATGCACGCCGCATCTGGTTCGCCTCGGCCTCCGCCGAGAAGATGTCCGGGTCCGTGCGCCGCCACGTCAGCGTAATCGAGGCCATCGAGCGTGCCGACGGGCACGCTGCTTCAACAGCGATGTCGGCGCTGATGGAATATCTGTCCGACGCCTGACGCAGTCATACCTGCATACCCGACGCGAGAAAATCACCGTAACATACTGACTTCGCAAGACAGAGAGCCTCCTCGCCTCAGTCGGCAGGCTTCATACTGCCGATCTTCAAGCGACAACGAGGCGTCTTGCCGCCGCCGGTCGCCACCGTCCGACTGAGGTAGCCGCAAGGGCAGGCCATGCTCGGCCACCGGGCGGAACTATCGCGAGCGCATGGCTCCGCCACATTCTACCGCATACGACAAAGGGCGCACCCATGGCGCGCCCTTCAACCAATAAAGCTGCCTGAAACGGATCAGCCGACGAAGGCCCGTTCGATGACGAATTCGGCCGGCTTGTTGTTGGCGCCCTCGGTCAGACCGGCGGCTTCCAGGATTTCCTTGGTGTCCTTCAGCATCGCGGTCGAGCCGCAGATCATGCCGCGGTCGATCGCGGGATCAAGCGGCGGCAGGCCGAGATCGGAGAAGAACTTGCCGTTGACCATCAGATCGGTCACGCGACCCTTGAACGGAAAGTCCTCGCGGGTCACCGTCGCATAGTGGCGCAGCTTGTCGCCGACGATCTCGTTGAGGAATTCGTGGTTGCGGATCTCCTCGACCAGATCGAAGCCGTATTTCAGTTCGGCAACGTCGCGGCAGGTGTGGGTGAGGATCACTTCCTCGAACTTCTCATAGGTCTCGGGATCGCGGATCAGGCTCGCGAAAGGCGCAATGCCAGTGCCGGTCGAGAACATGTAGAGCCGGCGTCCCGGAACCAGTGCATCGAGCACCAGCGTGCCGGTTGGCTTCTTGCGCATCAGCACCTTGTCGCCCGGCTTGATCGCCTGGAGATGCGAGGTCAGCGGACCATCCGGTACCTTGATCGAGAAGAACTCGAGTTCCTCGTCCCAGGCGGGGCTGGCGATCGAATAGGCGCGATAGACCGGCTTGTCGCCGACCATCAGGCCGATCATCGCGAACTCGCCCGAGCGGAAGCGGAATTCTGCAGGGCGGGTCATGCGGAAGCGGAAGAGCCGATCCGTATAGTGCTCGACGCTCGTCACCGTCTCGACGAAAACGCCCGCCGGTGCCTGGATCGCGAAATCTTCCGTTTTTGCCGGAGCATTCATCTTAGCTACAAGTCCTGTAAATGATGACCCTGTCTATCAACAATAAGCCGATATTCCAAGCCGTGCCCTGTTGGAAGGAAATCTCTTCCAAATATAGTCGCTTTCGGGGATTTCGGCGTGCTTCACACTGTCGCGGCCGACACTACCTCAAGAAACCCGCCGCCAGCTATAGGATTTGGCATCGGTCGCGGCCTTCGCCGTCGGCTGGTAGTGAACGGCAATGCCCGGCAGGCGCCCTTCCGACAGACGCTTCAATGCCGTCGCATTGCTGACCGCGAAGCTATCGACACCACAGCGCAACATCAACGGGATCTGGTCGATCAGCACGTCGCCGACCGCCCTCACCTCGCCGCCAAAGCCAAGGCGCGAACGCAACAGCGACGCATGACTGAAGGCGCGGCCGTCATTGAACGCCGGGAACGCCACCGCCACCAGAGCAAGGCGATCGAGATGGGGCGCAAGCTTGGTCACGTTATCGGCCGGGGCGATGACGACGCCCAAGCCGGTTTCGTCACTGTCGGCGACCTTGGCGAGGAACGCATCGAGGCCAACAATCGCCTTTTCGTTCGAGCCGGCCTTTGTCTCCTCGGTCTCGATGATCCAGGGATCATCGCTCACGAAACCGGTTTCCTTCCAGATTTTCGTCATGTCCGTTCCTTACGCCTCAGGCAGCTTCCTGCGCGCTGCCATAGAGCGCATCCTTGAAGGGTTGCGGGCCAACGCGGCGATAGGCTTCGAGGAAGGTCTCTTCCCTGTCGCGGCGCAGTCCCAGATAGGTGTCGACGATGGTTTCGATGGCGTCGGTCACCTTCTCCGGCTCGAAGCCGCGGCCGATGATTTCGCCGATCGAGGTGTTCTCGTCGCCGGAGCCGCCGAGCGTGATCTGATAGAGCTCAGCGCCCTTCTTCTCGACACCGAGCAGACCGATATGGCCCACATGGTGATGACCGCAGGCATTGATGCAGCCGGAGATCTTGATCTTCAGCTCGCCGATTTCGGCCTGGCGCTCGGGTGAACCGAAGCGGGTCGAAATCTCCTGCGCCACCGGAATGGAGCGCGCATTGGCGAGCGCGCAGTAGTCGAGCCCGGGACAGGCAATGATATCCGTGATCAGGCCGGCATTGGCGGTCGCAAGACCGGTCGCGACCAATGCACGGTAAACCGGCTCCAAATCTGCCAGCGCCACATGCGGCAGGATCAGGTTCTGTTCGTGGCTGACGCGGATTTCGTCGAAGGCGTATTCCTCTGCGATGTCGGCAACGGCGTCCATCTGTGCATCGCTGGCATCGCCCGGAATGCCGCCGATCGGCTTCAGCGAGATCGTCACCATGCCGTAGTCCGGGTGCTTGTGCGGCTGCACATTCTGCTGCACCCAGCGGGCGAATTCAGGATCGGTCTTTTTCCAGCGCGCAAGGCTTTCCCAGCCTTCGGCGCGGTTTTCGAGAGCCGGCGGCGCGAAGTAGTTGGTGATTGCCTGGATGTCGGTTTCCGGCAGCTTCAGCTCGGTGTCCTTCAGCGCCGCGAACTCGACCTCGACCTGACGCGCCAGTTCTTCCGCGCCGGTCTCGTGCACGAGGATCTTGATGCGCGCCTTGTACTTGTTGTCGCGGCGGCCATGCAGGTTGTACACACGCATGATCGCCGTAGTGTAGGACAGCAGATCCTCTTCCGGCAGGAAGTCGCGGATCTTCTTGGCGATCATCGGCGTGCGGCCCTGGCCACCGCCGACATAGACGGCAAAGCCGATGCGGCCGTTCTCATCCTTCTTCAGATGCAGGCCGATGTCGTGAACCTGGATCGCGGCGCGATCGCGCTCAGCACCGGTCACGGCAATCTTGAACTTGCGCGGCAGGAACGAGAATTCCGGATGCACGCTCGACCATTGTCTGAGGATTTCGGCGTAAGGCCTTGGATCAGCAACCTCATCGGCGGCGGCCCCTGCGAAATGGTCTGCCGTGACGTTACGAATGCAGTTGCCCGAAGTCTGCAGCGCATGCATCTCGACGCTCGCCAGTTCCTGCAGGATGTCCGGCGTGTCGGACAGGCGCGGCCAGTTGTACTGGATGTTCTGGCGCGTGGTGAAGTGGCCGTAGCCGCGGTCGTACTTGCGCGCGATATGGGCGAGCATGCGCATCTGACGGCTGGACAGCGTGCCATAGGGAATGGCGACGCGCAGCATGTAGGCGTGAAGCTGCAGGTAGACGCCGTTCATCAGGCGCAGCGGCTTGAAAGCGTCTTCGGCGAGCTCGCCGCTCAGGCGGCGCTCGACCTGGTCGCGAAACTGCTCGACGCGGGAGGAAACGAAGGAATGGTCGAATTCATCGTAGCGGTACATCGGGTATCGGTTCCTCAGGCAGCGTGTTTCGGGCCGGAAAGGCCATTATAGCCGGCAGCATAGGGGATCGACGGGCCCTCGGCGCGGATGCGTTCGCGCATGCGCAGCGGCCGAAGTGTACCGTTGACCTCCTCGACATCGACGACATTGGCGTCCACGACCTTGTTGTCTTCAAAGGCCTGCTTGCCCGTGGCTTCGAGCGCCGTCACGGCCTCTGCATGGCGAGCGATGAAGGCATCCTGCAGCGACTCAACCCAGTTGCCTGCGGCATCCAGCCAGACGGAGATGCCGTCCGAAAGTCGATTTGCCGTCAAAACCTTGCTCACCATGACCTCTTCCTCAGTTCAGTATCTGTTCGCTGCGCGCAGCCGCAACATCAATAGCATTGTCGGCGCGTCGCTTTTGGCCGGCCACGAGCGGCTCGGAGCGCTCGAAATTGGCACCGGCAACGGCGTCGCCTATGATCACCATGACCGGCCCGGAAAGCTCTGTGCGGTTTTCCAGGTCCGGCAGGTCCTTCAAGATGCCGTGCAGCAGGCGGCGATCCGCGCGGCTGGCATTCTCGATGACGGCAACCGTCGTTTCCGCTGGAAGCCCGGCCTGCATCAGGCGGCCGGCGACGGAGGCGGCAACGGTGCGGCCCATGTAGACGGCGATGGTTGCGCCCGAAACGGCAAGCCGCGCCCAGTCGGGCAGCACCTCGCCAGTCAGGTCATGACCGGTCGTGAAGACCAGCGACGACGCGACACCGCGCAGCGTCAGCGGCAGTTCGAAATCGGCAGCTGCGGCAAAGGCTGATGTGATACCGGGGACGATCTCGTAGCTGATCCCGGCTTCGCGCAGTGCCGCCATCTCTTCGCCAGCGCGACCATAGACCAGGGGATCGCCGGATTTCAGGCGGACGACACGCTTGCCTTCGGCGGCAAGCGTCACCAGCAGCTGATTGATCTCGTCTTGAGACTTCGAGTGGCAGCCCTTGCGCTTGCCGACAGACAGGCGCTCGGCATCGCGGCGGCCCATGTCGACGATTGCCTGCGGCACCAGCGCATCGTAGACGATCGCATCGGCTTCCATCATCACCCGCTGGGCACGCAACGTCAGCAGGTCCTCGGCACCCGGACCGGCACCGACGAGCCAGACATGGCCCGTCGCCTTCTCGACGGTATCGAGCAGGCGCGACGCCTCGCGGCGGGCGGCGGCCAGATCGCCTCCGGCAACCTTGTCGGCAACCGGACCGTGGAAGAACCGGCGCCAGAAAACGCGGCGCGCCACGCCACGCGGCACGAGGCGGTCAACAGCTTCGCGGTAGCTCGCAGCGAGCGAAGCGACGACGCCGAGTGACGGCGACAAAAGCTGGTCGACCTGGGCGCGGATCATCTGGGCTAGCACCGGGCCGGCACCTTCCGTACCGATGGCAACAGCGACCGGAGCGCGGTTGACGAGCGCGGGCGTAAAGAAGTCGCAGAAATCGGGCTGATCGACGGCGTTGGCCGGGATTTTTTGCACACGCGCAGCCGTTACGATGCGCTGATCCTCATCGGCGTTGCCAGTTGCGGCAAACACAAGGACAGCGCCGTCGAGTTGCTCCGGAGCAAAGTCGGCCTTCACATGCTCAATGCCGCGATCGTGCAGATAGAGCGCGAATTCTGCTTCGGGGGCGTCAGCAAAAACGACGATCGAGGCTTCGGTGTTCAGCAGCAGACGCACCTTGGCAAAGGCTTCATCGCCATTGCCGAAAACCGCAACGCGCTTCTGCGCGACGCGAAAAAATGCGGGGAAAACGGCGAGCTGCTGCGTCATGGTCTGGCGGTCGTTCCTTCTACAGGCTGCGGCGAATATCCCTTATGGGGCACGACAATTGAAGAAACAGAAATTTCAATGCCTTTCCGGTCCCGTATTGTTTTGCTCGGGGGCGCAAGATTTTGAGCAAATATCTCCGAGCCTGCTAAAACTCCGAGCGTCCGCGCAACCATTGCGCCCAATGGGCAACCTCCGTTAAATGCCGACATCGATCTGCCGGAGATAGATGACATGACCCAAGCGGAACTCGCCGAACGGCTGCTGACCGTAATCGAACAGGACATCCTGCCGCTCACCGAAAAGGGCGTCGCGGCCGGCAACAAGGTGTTTGGCGCCGCCATCCTGCGCAAGTCCGACCTGTCGCTGGTCCTCGCCGAGACCAACAACGAGACGGAAAATCCGCTGTGGCACGGCGAGGTGCACACGCTGAAGCGTTTCTACGAGATGGCGGAAAAGCCCGACACCCGAGACCTCATCTTCCTTTCGACGCACGAGCCCTGCTCCATGTGTCTGTCCGCCATCACCTGGGCCGGCTTCGACAATTTCTACTATTTCTTCAGCCATGAGGATTCGCGCGACTCGTTTGCGATCCCCCACGACCTGAAGATCCTGAAGGAAGTCTTCCGGCTTGAGCCGGGTGGCTATGCCAAGGACAACGCCTTCTGGCATTCAGCCTCGATCGCAGCCCTTGCCAAGGATGCCGACGACGAGACCCGTGCCCGCCTTGCCGCCCAGGATGCCCGCATCCGTGCCCGTTACCAGAGCCTTTCCGACAGCTACCAGTCCGGCAAGGACGACAACGCCATTCCGCTGAACTGATATCCATGGAACCTTCACGCGACATTCAACGCCTGCTCGACATCATGGCGGCTCTCCGCCAGCCGGAAACCGGCTGCCCCTGGGACATCGTCCAGACCTTCGAGACGATCAAACCCTATACGATCGAGGAGGCCTATGAGGTCGCCGACGCCATCGAGCGCGGCGACATGCATGACCTGTGCGACGAGCTTGGCGACCTGCTGCTGCAGGTGGTCTTTCATGCCCGCATGGCCGAGGAAGCCGGTGAGTTCGCCTTCGGCGACGTCGTCGAGGCGGTGACCCGGAAGATGATCCGCCGCCATCCGCATGTGTTTGCCCGCTCCGACGCCGATACGCCCGAGGCAGTGAAGCTGCAATGGGATCAGATCAAGCAGGCCGAAAAGGCGGAACGCCAGGCAAGGCGCACCCAGCGCGGACTGGCACCTGATGGCGCCGCAAGCCATCTCGGCTCGGTGCAGCGCTCCTTTCCAGCGCTGATCGAGGCGCTGAAGTTGCAGGAACGCGCGGCCAAGGTTGGCTTCGACTGGTCGGAGCCGGAACCGATCCTCGACAAGATCGAGGAAGAGATCGGCGAACTGCGCCAGGCGTTGCGCGAAAAGGATCGTGCCAAGGTCAGCGACGAACTCGGCGACCTGATCTTTGCCGTTGTCAATATCGGCCGCCATGTCGGAACCGACCCGGAGATGGCGCTGCGCGGCACCAACACCAAGTTCCGGCGGCGCTTCTCCCATATCGAACGCGAGCTCGAGGCCGGCGGCGAGACGCTCGACGGCGCAACGCTGGAGCGGATGGAAGAGCTTTGGCAGGCGGCAAAAGCGATCGAGCGACAACTGGGCTGAAACAAACGCGCCAGCTGGGGTGAAACAAACAAGGGGCGCTTCAACGGCGCCCCTTTCGTTGCTCCAGGTTTTCAGACGGCCTCCCCGAGGCAAACTCCGAAACCTACCAGTCTTCCTCGACAGGCTTCGGCCCGTTTCCGAGACGTCGTTCCAGATCGGCCGCTTCGTTCTCCGTCAGTCGGAGATCGAGACTGACGCGGCCGTCTTCCATGTCCTCGCGGCCATCGACGATGGCATGCTGATAGATCCACGGCAAAAGCTGCAATTGGTCGATGCCGAGCACGACGGTGCATTCGGTCAGCACGCCCGAAAGGCGCCGGCCAATTTCCGAAAGCAGTTCGTCCACGCCCTCGCCCGAGATCGCCGATACGGCCACCGTATTGCCCGACGTTGCCGCCTTGGCCTGCAGCGCCTCGCGCGATTCGGCATCGAGCCGGTCGATCTTGTTCCAGACCTCCACCAGCCGCTCAGACGCTTCCTTCTCGTCGATGCCAAGGTCGGCAAGGATCCGTAGAACGTCGCTCGCCTGCGCCTGGTTGTCCGGATCGGAGAGATCGCGCACATGCAGGATCAAGTCCGCCTCCAGTACCTCTTCCAGCGTCGCGCGGAATGCGGCAACGAGATGCGTCGGCAGGTCGGAGATGAAGCCGACGGTGTCGGACAGGATCACCATGCGGCCATGCGGCAGCTTCAGGCGGCGAAGCGTCGGGTCGAGCGTCGCAAACAGCATGTCCTCGGCAAGCACCCCTGCCCCAGTCATGCGGTTGAAAAGCGTAGACTTTCCGGCATTGGTGTAGCCGACAAGGGCAACGATCGGATGCGGCACCTTCTTGCGCTTGGAGCGATGCAACTGACGGGTGCGGCGCACCTGCTCCAACTCACGCTCGAGCTTGACGATACGGTCCTGCAGCAAGCGCCGGTCGGCTTCGATCTGGGTTTCACCCGGACCGCCCATGAACCCGCCACCGCCACGCTGACGCTCAAGGTGGGTCCAGCTTCGAACCAGGCGGCCCTTCTGGTAGTTGAGGTGAGCGAGATCGACCTGCAGCGTGCCTTCCTTGGTGGAGGCACGACGGCCGAAGATCTCCAGAATGAGGCCGGTCCGGTCGATGACCTTGGCGTTCCATTCCTTCTCGAGATTGCGCTGCTGCACCGGCGTCAACGGATGATCGACGATGACAAGACCAGCATCCTTCTCGACGAGGATATGACCGATTTCTTCGATCTTGCCGCTGCCGAGCAATGTGCCGGGCTTCGGCTGCGCCACCGGAACGATGGCGCCATGCACGACGTCGAGGTCGATCGCCATGGCCAGCCCGGTCGCCTCTTCAAGGCGACTTTCGTCCGAGCGCGTGGTGTTGGTCGACAGAATCTCTGCGGACTGTCGTCCGGTCTTCTTCAAGACCGGAACGATGACGACCGCGCGCATGTCGTCGCGGAGCTTCTCGAGCTCCGGAATAATCGACGACGATTTTGAATCCCGCTTGGTAATGTGCCTAACGTCCCGTCAGGATGCGGCTTCTTCGTTCTCGAACATCTGCAGCGGCTGGCCGGGCATGATGGTCGAGATCGCGTGCTTGTAAACCAGCTGCGAATGGCCATCACGACGCAACAAGACGCAGAAATTGTCAAAAGACGTCACAACGCCCGTCAGCTTGACGCCGTTGATCAGAAAAATTGTCAGTGAAATCTTTTGCTTGCGGACCGTATTGAGAAAGAGATCCTGCAAGTTTTGAGAACGTTCCGCCATCGCGCCGCTTCTTTCTTATTTGCCGGCGTTTTGCGCCGGTGCATTTTTGTCGAATTTTGCAATCCGAGGCGCCACAAGTACCTTCCCCGACACCTCGTCTAAGTTTGGTATCAAATCAATGTCTTTTCCGCAACGCCGAAAAAGGCTTCGCGAATATTCTGTGCTATGCTTCCTGGATGACCGTTGCCAATCGGCCTACCGTCGACCGAAACGACGGGAAAACAGATGCTCGTGGCAGCGGTAATGAAAACCTCGCGCGCCTCCAGCATTTCGTCGACGGAGAACGCCCTTTCTTCAACCTTAAGTCCGAGCGGCACAGCCACGTCCATCAGGGTTGTGCGGGTAATGCCCTTCAATATCCCATGTTCGGCGGGGCGCGTGCGCAAGACACCGTTCCGATCGACGATCCAGACATTGGTCGCCGCCCCCTCCTTCACCGTGCCGTCGGCATCGACGAAGATCGCTTCCTGAGCGCCATCTTCCTTCGCCTTCTGCCGTGCGAGCACGTTGGGAAGCAGGCCAACGGACTTGATATCGACCCGGTCCCAGCGATTTTCCGGTACTGTGATTGCCGCAATTCCGTTTGCGGCCTTCCTGGCGATCGCTGCCGTATCGGTACGTTTCGCCGTGACCACGATCGACGGCACCGTTCCCTCGGCCGGAAATACGTGGTCGCGCCGCGCGACGCCGCGCGTCACCTGCAGGTAGAAGAGACCGTTCTTGACCCTGTTTCGCCTGATGACTTTGCGGATCACGTAGACAAGCGCTGCCCGCTTCATCGGCCAGTCGATGCGCAACTCGCGCAGGGACCGGTCGAGGCGGTCGAGATGGCGGTTGAGGTCGACGATAAAACCGTGGCGTATCTCGCAAACTTCGTAGACACCGTCGGCAAACTGGTAACCCCGGTCCTCGATATGCACACCCGCATCCGCGTGCGCCACATAGGCACCGTTGACATAAGCAATTCTCGGCATGGACGTCGACCCTAGAAATACTGAATGCTGACGCGGAACAGCTGCTCGACGTGCTTGACGGCGGCGGCGGCGGCAAAGAGCACGACGCGGTCCTTTGCCTTGATCTTGGTCGCGCCATCAGGGCGGATAAACGTCTTGTCGCGATAGAGCGCGCCGATCCGGATACCGTTCGGCAATTCCAGGTCGCGCAGCGCCTTGCCGACAAGCGGTGACGTTTCCAGGGCCTCGGCCTCGATCACCTCGGCCATGCCCTTCTGGACCGCGTAGACCGAACGGATGCGCCCCTTGCGGACATGCTGCAGCACGCGCGAGATCGTGACGGCGCGCGGGTTCACATAGGCATCGACCCCCGCCGTGCCGGCGAAATCCTGGTAGGACGGCTCGTTGATCAGAACGAGCGTCGACTTCGCGCCGAGCCGCTTTGCCATCATGCTGCCGAGGATGTTGATCTGATCGTTGTTGGTGAGCGCCACCACGAGATCGGCATCCTGAACGTCAGCCTGGGCCAGGATCCGTTGATCCATCGCCGAACCATTGAGCACCACCGTGCTGCTGAGCTTGTCGGCCATCATCACGGCCCGGTCACGATCGCTCTCGATCAGCTTGACGCGGGTCCTCGGCTGATGTTCCTCGATGGCCTTGGCGACGAAATACCCGACGTTGCCGCCTCCGAAAATGATGATGCGGCGCGGCTCCTGCTCCTCATGGCCGAAGAGCGCCAGCGTCCGGCGCGCGTGTTCCCGGTCGCAGACCACATAGGCGATGTCACCCGCCTGCAACTGATCATCCGAATGCGGCACGATCACCTTGCCGTTGCGGAAGATGCCGGTAACCGTCGCAAGCAGGTCGGGAAACAGTTCACTCAGTTGCTGCAGCGGCGTGCCAACGACCGGACAATCTTCCAGGCATTCGAAGGCAACCATGGCGATGCGATCGTCCGCAAAACGCACCACATCGATCGCGCCGGGGAAGGAAATGCGCCGCAGCACCAGCCGCCCGACCTCGACCTCGGGTGAAATGGTGACGTCGATCGGCACGTTCTCGCGCGAAAACAGGTTCGCATATTCGGGCGCGAGATAGCTTTGTGCCCGAATGCGCGCCACCTTCGTCGGCACGTTGAAGATCGCGTGGGCCACCTCACAGGCGACGATGTTGACCTCATCGGACAGCGTGACCGCAATCAGCATGTCCGCCTGGTCAGCGCCTGCCTTGGCCAGCACATCCGGATGTGCCCCGTGCCCGACATAACCGCGCACGTCGAGGCTCTCGGTGATGTTGGCAATCAAGGCGGCCGAGGTGTCGATCACCGAGACATCGTTGTCTTCCTGCGCCAACCGCTCGGCGATGCCGTATCCGACCTGGCCCGCGCCACAAATGACTACCTTCATGTCGTTCTTTCACCTGGGAGCGCGGGCGCCAGACCGGAATCTGATCAGACGCCCAGCGACTTGAGCTTGCGATGCAGTGCCGACCGCTCCATGCCGACAAATTCCGCCGTGCGCGAAATATTGCCGCCGAATCGGTTGATCTGCGCGATCAGATAATCGCGCTCGAACATTTCGCGAGCCTCGCGCAGCGGCAGCGTCATGATGTGCTGGTCGCCCTGTGCGGAGATCTTCGGCAGCGTATCGCCCACTTCGGTCGGCAGCATGTCGGCCGAAATCGGCGTATCCGGACCGTCGCTGCGGGCCAGGATCATCAGCCGCTCGATGTTGTTGCGAAGCTGGCGGATGTTGCCCGGCCAGTCGTGCGCCTGAAGCACCGCCAGTGCGTCGTCGCCGATCTTGCGCGGACGGATGCCCGCCTGTTCGCTGACCTGGCGCATGAACATGTCGACGAGGAAGGGGATATCCTCGCGCCGCTCGGCAAGCGCCGGCACCCGAACCGGAATGACCGCCAGCCGATGGAACAGATCCTCGCGGAACAGGCCTTCGGAGATCATGTTTTCGAGATTGTAGGCGGTCGAGGAAATGATCCGGACATCGACCTTGACCCGCTTGGTTCCGCCGACACGCTCGAACTGCTGGTCAACAAGCACACGCAGGATCTTGTTCTGCGTCTCGCGCGGCATTTCGCCGATCTCGTCGAGATAGAGCATGCCGCCGTGAGCCTCTTCCAGCGCACCGGTGCGGCGCGGCTGGCCGGGCGTGCCTTCGGTTCCGAACAGCGCGATCTCCATGCGATCGGGCGTGATCGCCGCCGCATTCAGCGCCACGAAGGGACCCGCCGAGCGGGTCGACTTGCGGTGGATCATGCGGGCGACCAGTTCCTTGCCGGAACCGGACGGCCCCTGGATCATGATACGGCTGTTGGTCGGCGCCACTTTCTCGATCGTCTGGCGAAGCTGCGACACGGCGACCGAAGTGCCGATCAGTTCGACAGGATCACCGGACTTCTTCTTCAGTTCCGAGACTTCGCGCTTCAGCTTCGAGTTTTCCAGTGCCCGCTCGGCGATCAGGATCAGCCGGTCGGCCTTGAACGGCTTCTCGATGAAGTCATAGGCGCCGCGCTTGATCGCGTTGACCGCCGTCTCGATGTTGCCGTGGCCGGAAATCATGACGACCGGCAGATCCGGGTAGCGCCCCTTGATCTCGTCGAGCAGCGCCAGGCCGTCGAGCCGGCTTCCCTGCATCCAGATATCGAGAAACACCAGGCGGGGCACGCGATCGCTGATCGCCGCAAGCGCGCTGTCGCTGTCGAAGGCGGTGCGTGTTTCGTGACCCTCGTCGGACAGGATACCCGACACGATCTCGCGGATATCTTCCTCATCGTCCACAACCAGAATATCAGCGGCCATCGCTCGCACCCTTATCCTTCAAACTGTCTTCGCCCCCGGTTTCTCCGGCAGGCGGCAGGATCACGCGGATCATTGCCCCGACTCCGCCGTCAAAATCGACAGGCGCGTCGTGCAATTCCAATTGTCCGCCGTGGTCCTCAATGATCTTCTTGACGATGGCGAGGCCGAGGCCCGTGCCCTTCTCGCGCATCGTCATGTATGGCTCCAGAATGCGGTGCCGGTTCTCCGTCGGCAGGCCCTTGCCGTTGTCGATGATATCGACGACGAAGCGGCCGCTTGCGTCGGTGCGCGCGCGCGCCATGATCACGGGCTGGCCGCGCACCGCATCGGCAGGCACGGCCTCGATCGACTCGACAGCGTTTTTGACGATGTTGCCGAAAGCCTGGCCGAGCATGCGGCCGTCGAACAGGCCCTCAAGCGGCTCCTCGCCCAGTTCGCGCACGAAGCTGATGTGGTTGTTGCCCATCTCGCGCAGGAACATCGCGTCCTTCAGGATCGCGCGGAGATCCGCCTTCTCCTTGGTCGGCTTCGGCATGCGCGCAAAGGCCGAGAACTCGTCAACCATGCGGCCGATGTCTTCCACCTGGCGAACGATCGTGTCCGTGCACTGGTCGAAGACGGCCCTGTCCTCCTGGTCGATCTGCTTGCCATAGCGTCGCTTCAAGCGCTCGGCCGAGAGCTGGATCGGCGTCAGCGGGTTCTTGATCTCGTGGGCGATGCGGCGCGCCACGTCAGCCCAGGCGGTCGAACGCTGCGCGATGACGAGATCGGTGATGTCGTCGATGGTGATGACGTAGGATTCGTTTGCCTCGCCGCCCTCTTCGCGTGTGACCTGAACGTTCAGCGTCCGCTCGGTACCGCCGCGCATGATGTTGATCTGCTTACGGTAATCGTTGCGATGACGACCTTCGGCTTCAACCAGAACTTCTTCGATCTCTGGCGCGACCCTGCGCAAGTCGGCGCCGAGGAGGTCGGGTGCCGCCTTTTTCAGAAAGTCCTCAGAAGAGGAGTTCGCGATGGTGATCTGCCGGTCGCGACCGACGCCGATGACGGCCGCCGTCACGCCGGACAGCACCGCTTCGATGAAGCGGCGGCGATGATCGACCTCGTCCTTGGCCTCCAGGATCTGTTCCTGCTGGCTGCGGATCTCCGAGACCATCTTGTTGAATGTGCGTGACAGATTGCCGACGTCGCCGTCAACGGCGCGAACAGGCACGACGACATCCAGATTGCCGGACGCCACACTGTCGGCAGCGCCTATCAGCTGGCGGATCGGCCTGACGATCCGGTCGGCAACGGCGATCGCGGTCCAGATCGCAGCGAGGAGAACGATGAGCGCGAAGCCGATATAGAGGACACCGAAGGCAATCTGCGTAAAGGTTCGCCCGGCCTCAAGCGTCTTGTACTCAGCGGTGTTTTCTTCCATCAGCCGCAGCGACCGCATCACCTCGGGATCGACGTTGCGAACCGTGTAGAGATAGGTTCCGGGGATATCGTCGAGCGGGATCACGGCGCCGACAAGGTTGGTAATGCCTGGCGGAATGAGGGTCGGCTGACCGGACACCGAGCTCTTCAGCGCATCCGGCGGAATGGCCGGCAGAGGCCGGTCGGTGGAAATGTCGGCCTTCAGTATGGCGCTACCGTCGGCCCGAACGAGGAAGGCGCCGAGCATGCCGCGGCCACGGGCCTGGCGGGTCATCAGTTCCGTAAACCCGGTACGATCAAGACTGTAGAGCTGTCGATTGCGCTCGAGGTCGTTCGCCATGGAGACGGTCTGCCCCTGCAGATAGCTCGCGTTTTCGAGCACATAGGCCTGGGCAACATTGATCGAGGAGCGAACGATCGCCTGGGTTCTGAGCGAAAACCAGCGATCGAGGCCGACATCGAGCGTGATGCTGGCGAAGATTGCCACGAGAACCGCAGGCGTGATCGCGACGATCGAAAACAGCGCCACAATGCGCACATGCAGGCGCGCGGCAGCCCTGCCCTTGCTGCGTGCCCGCAGCAGCCGCAGGATTTCCCGCGCGATTAGATAAATCAGGCCAACGACAAAGAGGCTGTTGATCGCCGCACAGGCGATCACGACGTTCCGCTCGAGCTTGATCGGCGTCAGCCCGAGAAGGATGAGCAGCGAAACCGTCGCGCAAATCAGGGCGCCTGTCGCCAGCATGAGGCCCGGCAGGGCAAAGGACGCGCGCCGATCCTGCGCCGCCAGTCCTTCATCTGTGCCCAGCGGCAAGGCCATTGCGTCCACCATGAAAAGCGTTCCCCCCACCGCCGCCAGCCGGCGACGGCATCACTTGCTTGCATTCTCGGGTCAAAGGTTGACCTCACCACCCAAATGGGCTGTCGCGTTCCGGCCCTCGTCCATACCGATTGGTTCAAATCGATTGAAGGAGACGGCAACGACGCACGATTCGGCAGTCGTCACACGTTCAAGCAACGCATTGTGGCGAAAATGCAACGGTGACTGTGGCCAGTCAAGCACTACGTGAGCTGCGATAGACGGAAACACCGAGCTCGCGGATCTTCTTGCGTAGCGTGTTACGGTTGAGCCCGAGCAGATCGGCGGCCTTGATCTGGTTGCCGCGAGTGGCGGTAAGCGCGGCCAGGATCAGCGGATACTCCATCTCGGCAAGCACCCGATCATAGAGGCCGGCAGGCGGCAAAGTATCGCCAAAGCTCGCGAAATACTGACGCATGTTCTCCTCGACCGCCTGCGAAATGGTCAGCGACCCGGGCCGGGCCGCCGCCTTCTCGATCGGGCTGTCGGGTATCTCGGACCGCAGTTCGTTTTCGATGATTTCGCGGGTGATGACGTCCTGTGGATAAAGTGCCGTCAGCCGCCGCACGAGGTTCTCAAGCTCACGCACATTGCCCGGCCACGGGTGCGCCTTCATCAGTTCGAGCGCCTCATGGTCGAAGCGCTTGACATCAAGCCCTTCCTTTTCCGCCTGCTGGACAAAATGGCGTACGAGATCCGGGATATCCTCCGCCCGGTCGCGCAGCGGTGGCAGGCGCAGCGGCACCACGTTCAGACGGTAATAGAGGTCCTCGCGGAAAAGGCCCTGATTGATCGACTGCTTCAGATCCTTGTTGGTCGCCGCGACGATGCGTACGTCCGAGCGGATCGGCGTGCGGCCACCAACGGTCGTGTATTCCCCCTGCTGCAGCACGCGCAGCAGGCGGGTCTGGGCATCCATCGGCATGTCGCCGATTTCGTCGAGGAAGAGCGTGCCGCCTTCGGCCTGCTCGAAACGTCCGGTCGAGCGCATCTGCGCGCCGGTGAAGGCACCCTTCTCGTGGCCGAAGAGCTCCGATTCGATCAGATCGCGCGGGATCGCGGCCATGTTGATCGCCACGAACGGACCGTTGCGGCGTTTGCCATAGTCGTGCAGCGCGCGGGCGACGAGTTCCTTGCCGGTTCCCGACTCGCCGGTGATCATCAGCGTCAGGTCCGTCTGCATCAACCGTGCAAGCACACGATAGATTTCCTGCATCGCCGCGGAGCGGCCGACGAGCGGCATCCCGTCCTGCGTATCGTCGTCGAGCTTTGCCGGACGGCGCTTGGGCTCGGCCAGCGCCCGACCGATGATGCCGATCAGCTCCGTCAGATCGAAGGGTTTCGGCAGATAGTCATAGGCGCCCTTCTCCGACGCCTTGATCGCCGTCATGAAGGTGTTCTGCGCGCTCATCACCAGCACGGGCAGATCAGGACGCGCCTTCTTGATACGCGGCAGCAGATCAAACGCGTTTTCGTCGGGCATCACGACGTCGGTGACGACGAGATCGCCGTCACCGGCCGCAATCCAGCGCCAGAGCGTCGCCGCATTGGAAGTGATGCGGACATCGTAGCCGGCACGGCTGAGTGCCTGGTTGAGCACGGTGCGAATGGCTGCGTCGTCATCCGCGACGAGGATCGTGGCACCCGTCATGCATGGTTTCCTTTTGTCATCGGCATATCGTCTTCGTCCGCAGCCATGCCTTTTGAGGCCGGCATCAGGACGCGGAAGGTCGTACGGTTCTGCTGGCTGTCGCACTCGACGATGCCGCCGTGACCGCCAATGATCTTGGCAACCAAAGCAAGGCCCAGACCGGAACCGTTGGTCTTGGTGGTGATGAAAGGATCGAACAGGTGCGGCAACAGGTCCGGCGGGACGCCGGGACCGTTGTCGTGCACGCAGAATTCCAGTGGCAGCGAGATCTTCTCGCGTGTTCCGGCAACCGACAGGCGGATGCCTGGCCGATAGGCCGTCGTCAACACGATTTCACCATCGCCTCGTTCGCCGATCGCTTCAGCCGCGTTCTTGATCAGGTTGAGAAAGACCTGAACCAATTGGTCGCGGTTGGCGTAAACAGGCGGCAGCGACGGATCGTAATTTTCCGCGAACTTGAGATGGCGGGCGAAGCCCGCCTTGGCGATCGCCTTCACGTGGTCAAGCACCGAATGGATGTTGAGCGGCACCCGGTCAACCGGCCGCTCGTCGGAAAACACTTCCATGCGATCGACCAGCGAGACGATGCGGTCGGTCTCGTCGCAGATGAGGCGCGTCAGCGCCCGATCCTCATCATTGACAGAGCTTTCGAGCAACTGTGCCGCGCCGCGAATGCCGGAAAGCGGGTTCTTGATCTCGTGCGCAAGCATCGAGGCAAGTCCGGTCACCGAACGGGCAGCACCACGATGGGTCAGCTGCCTGTCGATCTTGTCGGCCATCGAACGTTCCTGGAAGACGACGACGACCGAGCCTGGCTCCGACAGCACGGGCGCGACATAGAGGTCGACCAACTTGTCTGCGCCAAGACGCGGCGAGCTCAGATCAACGCGGTACTCATTGACCGGCGCCCTGCGTTCGCGCACCTGCTCGATCAAGGTCAGAAGCGGGCTGCCGAACGGGATGAAGACGCTGATGTTGTGGCGAGCCAGGTGATTGGCGCTGGCGCCAAAGAAAGATTCGGCTTCCCAGTTGGCGAAGGCGACGAGGCCGTTGGCGTCGACCAGGATCACCGGGTTTTGAATGGCATTGAGAACAGCCATCGACAGACCGTTGGCGGCTGAATCCGGAATGCTGGGCTTCTCGGTCATGCAGCCAGTCCTTCTGCAATCGCATCACTCTTTGCTGCCGTCGCGGCACCATGAAGAATGGCGGCTGACGCGCGCGCACTGACGAAGCGGGCGTCGGTCGACGTCAGGATCGCCGCCTTCTCGGCACCGGCGAGACCGCCGGCAAAACGATCCAGATACCAGGCGACATGCTTGCGGGCGTGCCGCAGGCCGGTATCGACGCCGTAGAACTCCAGCATCATCTCGTAGTGCTCAGTGAAGATCGCCGCGATTTCCGCCTGCTCAGGACGGTTGGCAGCACCGGCGAGTATGCCGACATGCCACGGCCGTCCCTGGGACGAACGGCCCGCCATCACTGCATCGGCACCGGAACGCCGGCGAATCTCGTCGGCGTCGGCCACCGTCTCGACATCGCCGTTGGCGACCAAGGGGACGGTCACGACCTCTCGCACCTGACGAATCGCATCCCAATCCGCCTTGCCGTTATAAAACTGCATGCGGGTACGGCCATGCACGGTGATCGCCTGTACGCCTGCCTCTTCGGCTCGCCTGGCGATCAGTGGTGCATTGATTGAGTTTTCATCCCAGCCGAGCCGCATCTTCAGCGTCACCGGGACATCGACCGCATCGACGGTCGCCTTGACCAGCGAAAGGGCGTGATCAGGGTCGCGCATCAGCGCCGAACCGGAGTAGCCGCCAGTCACCTTCTTTGCCGGGCAGCCCATGTTGATATCGATGATATCAGCACCGTTGTCGGCAGCGATCTTGGCTGCCTCGGCCATCCAATGCGCCTCGCGCCCGGCAAGCTGGACGATGTGCGGCTTGATGCCGGAATTCTTCAGCCGCGCCCAGGATTCGGACGCGTTGCCGACCAGTTCACGGCTTGCCACCATCTCGGTCACGACAAAGCCCGCACCGAAGCGCCAGGCAAGCCGGCGAAACGGGAGGTCGGTGACACCGGACATGGGAGCGAGCGCCACCCTATTGCGGATGTCGACATTTCCGATGCGAAACGGGGACGAGAGAGCCGGAATTGGCAATTGCATATCTTTCAGGCACATGTTGTTCCTGCACTATTTTTAGACATTGTTCTCAAGCTTGCCAAGCGATTTCGGCGCCTTACGCAAATTTCCCGGCTTACAGCGCGGCGCGTCGCTCAGGACGCGCCAGGGTCGCTATAAGATTTCAGGCCTGTTGCACAAATTTGCCCTCAGATCGTTTCCGACCCGAGGCATTATGCAGTGCTGGCAAAGCACGCCCCTTCGCGGTACATCACGGCGAAGATCGGCGAATGCGGGACCTCATACAGAAGATGCAGCCTCAAGAACAGCTTAAGTGCGGCGTGGTGATTGTAGCTGCCGGACGCGGCGAGCGCGCCGGCCAATCCACCGAAGGCCCGAAGCAATATCGAACCGTCAGCGGCAGACCCGTTATCGCCCATACGCTTGACACTTTCGCGACATGGCCGGGCGCAGGTCCGATCGTCGTCGTCATCCATCCCGACGACGAAGAACTGTTCAAAGCAGCGCGCAAACACTCCGTCGCGGGCGACGTGGTCATCGTTCATGGCGGCGCAACACGGCAGATGTCTGTTCTCGCCGGCCTTGAAGCTCTTGCTAGGATCGGCTCGCGTTACGTGATGATCCAGGATGCGGTTCGTCCTTTCGCCGATCATGCGCTGCTCTCGCGCTGCGCGGCCGCTCTTAGCGACGACGTCAAGGCCGTTCTGCCGGCGGTCGCCGTGGCCGACACGTTGAAGCGCGCGGACAAGGACGGCGTTGTCATGGAGACCGTACCGCGCGACGGACTCTATGGCGCGCAGACCCCGCAGACCTTCGACCTCGCCGCCATTCTCGGCGCGCATCGCAGCGCCGCAAAAAGCGGCCGCACCGATTTTACCGATGACGCCTCGATCGCCGAATGGGCAGGCCACAAGGTCGTGCTGGTCGAGGGCACGGTCGACAACGTCAAGCTGACATTGAAAAGGGATATCACCATGGCCGACGAGAAGCTCAAACAGGCCGCCCTGCCCGACGTGCGCACCGGCAACGGCTACGACGTGCATCAGCTCGTCGAGGGTGACGGCGTGACGATTTGTGGTGTCTTCATACCGCACACGAAGAAGCTCTCCGGCCATTCCGACGCCGATGTGGCGCTGCATGCGCTCACCGACGCGCTGCTTGCCACCTGCGGCGCCGGCGACATCGGCGACCACTTCCCGCCGTCGGACCCGCAGTGGAAGGGCGCGCCGTCGCGGATCTTCCTGGAGCATGCGGCGCGGATCGTGCGCGAACGCGGCGGCGTGATCACCAATGCCGATGTGTCGCTGATTGCCGAAGCACCAAAGGTAGGGCCCCACCGCCTGACGATGCGCGAGAACCTTGCGGAGATGCTCGCCATCTCGCTCGACCGTTGCTCGGTCAAGGCAACGACCAACGAGCGCCTCGGCTTCGTCGGCCGTGATGAAGGCATTGCGGCGATTGCCACCGCTACGGTCGTCTACGGGAACCTTTCCTGATGTGGCCCGCGGACATCGAAGTCCAAGCCGGGCAAATCATCGCGCAGTGCACGGCGCACGCCCTCAAAGTCGCAACGGCTGAATCCTGCACCGGCGGCCTGATCGCTGGAGCACTGACCGAGATTTCCGGCTCATCCGCCGTCGTCGATCGCGGCTTCGTCACCTATTCCAACGAGGCAAAGGTCGCGATGCTCGGGGTCGAGACGGCAACGCTGACCGCCCATGGCGCCGTCTCGCGGCAGACGGCGATCGAGATGGCACGGGGCGCGGTGCGAAATTCAGCCGCGGACTTTGCGGTCGCCGTCACCGGCATTGCCGGCCCGAGCGGCGGCTCCGTTGAAAAGCCTGTCGGGCTTGTGCACCTCGCAGCGGCTGGACGAAGCGGCGCTTTGCTGCATCGGGAGATGCGCTATGGCGACATCGGCCGCAGCAATGTCAGGCTTGCGACCGTCCGCACCGCGCTCGATATGCTGATTCAGATCGCTCAGGCCGAATAGATACTATCGGCGCGCTTTTCGAAGGCGTCGGAAAACATGCGAAACGCGCGGTCGAACATCGAGCCCATCAGCGCGCCGAGAATGCGGCTCTTGAACTCGTAGTCGATGTAGAAGTGCACGATCGACTGGCCCTCGCCCGAGGGCTCGAAGCGCCAGCGGTTGTCGAGATACTTGAACGGCCCGTCGATGTATTTGACGTCGATCACGCGCTCGGCCTTGTTCAGAAGCACCTGTGTGGTGAAGGTCTCGCGGATCGCCTTGTAGCCGACCGTCATGTCTGCCAGTAGCAAGACCTTGCCGTCGCGCTCCTTGCGCGTGCGCACCGTCAGCGCTTCGCAGAGCGGCAGGAACTGCGGATACTGCTCGACATCGGCAACGAGGTCGAACATCTGGTCTGCGGTGTGCTTGACGACGTGGTTTGTTTCGAAATGCGGCATAGACGGGAGTTAAGCGGGCGAACCGAGAAGATCAAGAAGCCTCTGCACCTGGCGCCGCGATTTCAACTGCAGAACGGGCACATCCGGGCCGTGCTCAGCAAGACCCGCGACGATCCGTGGCGAGAACTTCTTCTCGAAGGTCCAGATGAATTCGAGGAACTCCCGGTCGATCTTCTCGATGCAGCCCGGCGCCATCTCCGGGCGCGTACGCCCGAAATATTTCATCCAGCGGATCACGACGCCCCAGATGCAGAGAAGCCGCGGCATACGCACCCAGATCACAATGTCGCTTCTCGGCACGCGGATATCGAATGTGGAAGGTCCGGTGCCGTCCATCACCCAGCGTTCACCGGCAACCCGTTCGATAATGCGTCGGCGCTGCTCCGCTCTGCCGCGTTGTACCCAACCGGGCAGCCACAGGATATCACGGTCGATCGAAATGTAGGTCAGCTGGAACTGGCGCGCCAATTTTTGCGAAAGCGTCGACTTGCCGCCGCCGGAGCATCCAACCACGAGGATGCGCCTAGCCTTGCGAATATGGTCGACGGCAACGGCATCGTCGACAAAGTTGACCCTTGCCGGTTTTGGTGGCTGCTCCATGGGAACCCCCGGGAAGTCGGGAAGAATGCACCAAATGCGAAACTCCGGCACGCGGCCGGAGCTTCCAGTGTTCTGGTGTGCCGGACCGTTAGCCGGCGGTAGCCGCCAGCTTCTTTTCGCGGGCAGCGCGCAGGCGGGTGAAGTCGTCACCGGCATGGTGTGACGAGCGCGTCAGCGGGCTCGACGAAACCATCAGGAAGCCCTTGGTGTAGGCGACGGTCTCGTAGGACTTGAACTCCTCCGGCGTCACGAACTTCTCGACCTTGTGGTGCTTGCGGGTCGGCTGCAGGTACTGGCCGATCGTCAGGAAGTCGACATCGGCAGTCCTGAGGTCGTCCATCAACTGCAGCACTTCGGTGCGCTCTTCCCCGAGGCCGACCATGATGCCGGACTTGGTGAACATGGTCGGGTCCAGTTCCTTCACGCGCTGCAACAGGCGAACGGAGTGGAAGTAACGTGCGCCAGGGCGAACCGTGAGGTAATTGCCGGGAACCGTTTCCATGTTGTGGTTGAAGACGTCGGGCTTGGCGGCAACGACACGTTCCAGCGCACCCGGCTTCTTCAGGAAGTCCGGCGTCAGGATCTCGATGGTGGTCGTCGGCGAAGCCTCGCGGATCGCCCAGATCACCTTCTCGAAGTGCTCGGCGCCACCATCTTCCAGGTCGTCGCGGTCGACCGAGGTGATGACGACGTGGCTGAGGCCCATCTGCTTGACGGCCTTGGCGATGTTGGCCGGCTCTTCCATGTCGAGCGCATTCGGCTTGCCGGTCGCGACGTTGCAGAAGGCGCAGGCGCGGGTACAGATCTCGCCCATGATCATGAAAGTGGCGTGTTTCTTGTCCCAGCACTCGCCGATGTTGGGGCAGCCGGCCTCCTCGCAGACCGTGACGAGCTTGTGGCTCTTCACGATCGAGCGCGTCTCCTGGTAGCCCTTGGACATCGGCGCCTTGACGCGGATCCACTCCGGCTTGCGCATCACTTCCGTATCGGGCTTGTGCGCCTTTTCCGGGTGGCGGACGCGTTGCGCCCGGTCAGAGACGGCATCGAATACCGTTACCATACTGTCTTCCTCGTCGCGGTGGGCCGGCATCAGGCCGGTTGACCCATTTTCGCTCTATATAGACGGCCCGACCAGAAATGTCAGGCCGTCTATTTTCGAAGCCCGACGGAAGCACAGAGGGCCCGGCAGACTATCGTTTTACGACCCGACCAGCGGCGATCAACAGGCATGCGCCGATGAAGCCGATGATCAGGTAGGCGACCCAGCCGGCATAGGCCATGCCGAAGGCCGCCAGGACGAAATTCAGCACCACCGCACCGATGATGCCGAGTATTATGTTCATGATCAGCCCCATGCTGCTGCCCATGAACTTCTCCGCGAGCCACCCGGCCAAACCGCCGACGATGATCGCAGCCAGAATACCGACGCCGTTCACGCTCATTTTGGTCTCCGTGCATTGGAAATGAGTCCATTAGCAATGCCAAAAATACACCAAAAACGCGGACACCGAAACTATCAGGCGTTGAGCGCGCGGCCGTATGCGTCGAGCACACTTTCCTTCATCGTCTCCGAGATCGTCGGATGCGGGAAAATGGTGTGCATCAGGTCTTCTTCGGTCGTCTCGAGGTTCATCGCCACGACGAAGCCCTGGATCAGTTCGGTGACTTCGGCCCCGACCATGTGGGCACCGAGCAGTTCGCCGGTCTTCTTGTCGAAGATCGTCTTGACCAGGCCCTGATCCTCGCCGAGCGCGATCGCCTTGCCGTTGGCAACGAAGGGGAAGCGACCGACACGGATGTCGCGGCCGAGTTCCTTGGCCTTGGCTTCGGTGAGGCCGACGGAAGCGACCTGCGGGTGGCAATAGGTGCAGCCCGGGATTTTCAGCTTGTCCATCGGGTGGACATTCGGCAGGCCGGCGATCTTTTCGACGCAGATAACGGCCTCGTGCTCGGCCTTGTGGGCGAGCATCGGCGGGCCGGCGACGTCGCCGATCGCGTATACGCCGGGAACATTGGTCTTGCCGTAGCCGTCGATGACGATGCAGCCGCGGTCGGTCTTCACGCCGAGCGTTTCAAGCCCGAGGTTTTCGATGTTGCCCTGGACGCCGACGGCCGAGATCATCCGGTCGGCGGTGATCTTCTCAACCTTGCCGTCCTTCATCTCGACATGGGCAGTGATCGAATTGGCGGCCTTGTCGACCTTCGTCACCTTGGCAGAGAGGTGGATCTTCATGCCCTGCTTTTCGAACTGCTTCTTGGCGATGTTCGAGATCTCGGCGTCTTCCACGGGCATGACGTTCGGCATGACTTCGACGACGGTCACGTCCACACCCATGGTGCGGTAGAAGGAGGCGAACTCGATGCCGATGGCGCCGGAGCCCATGACCAGCAGCGACTTCGGCATTTCCTCGGGCTTCATCGCCTCGAAATAGGTCCAGATCAGCTTGCCATCGGGCTCGATGCCCGGCAGCGCGCGCGGACGGGCGCCGGTCGCGATGATGATGTGCTTGGCGGTGTAGGTGCCCTCGCCCTTGGTGTTCTTCGGCAGCGGCGCCTGCGGCTGGACGACCGGCTTGGTCGACTTGCCGACAACGATCTCACCCGGCTTCGTCAGCTTGGCTTCGCCCCAGATCACGTCGACCTTGTTCTTCTTCATCAGGAAGCCGACGCCGCCATTCATGCGCTCGGCGATGCCGCGCGAACGGGCGACGATTGCCTTCAGGTCCGGCGTCACCGTGCCTTCGATCTTGATGCCGTAGGCACCCGGATGCTGGGCATAGTGCAGAACTTCGGCTGAGCGCAGCAGCGCCTTGGTCGGGATGCAGCCCCAGTTGGAGCAGATACCGGCCAGATGCTCGCGCTCGACAACCGCGGTCTTGAGACCCAGCTGTGCTGCACGAATGGCGGCGATGTAGCCCCCCGGACCCGAACCGATGACGATGACGTCGTAATTCTCAGCCATGTGTTTCCTGCCTTTGTCTCAAGCGACCTTGCGGGTGAGAAGCACCCAGTCGTGTTTCTTGCTTTCTTCAAAGAGCCGAACCGCCTCGACGCGCGCTGCCTCGCCGAAACCGCTTGCCCTGTATAGTGCCTGTGCCCTGTCGTTATGGCTTTCGGTGATCAGGCTCACCGGCGCCGAACCGGCGCGCTTGAATTCCTTGGCCAGAAGCGCTCGGCCGATGCCGCGGCCACGCTGATGGCGATAGACGCCGAGGCTTTCGATGAACCAGTGACCGACGATCTGCCTTTGCAGCGCCAGCAAGGGTTCGAGAACCGGATGCCCGGCGACGACCTTCGACACGTCTGGGCCGATCGCATAGCCGACGGAAAGGCCCGCCACCTCATCATCAACCTCGGCTACCAGCGCATCCCGCCAGTTGCCCGGCCCCGGTTCTTCGCGCAGTTTGTTGCGGCCGCGTTCGAAAGCGGTGTCCGTCACCCCATGCTGCACCGCGCCGTACCAGAGCCAGGAGGCAAAACCCTGTGCTGCGATATCGACGAGGATGGCGAGCTCGGCCGCCTCACGTCGTTCCGCCGGACGAATGGTAATGCCGCCGGCCATTGTCAGACCCCGAGCATCATCCGCACGACCGGCTCCAGCCCCCGGCCGATCGCACGCGTATTCTCCGCATCAAGATGCACGCCATCGAGTGGGGTCGTTTGAGCGACCGATCCGGCATCGAAGAAGCCACAATCGAGTTCGTCGGCGAGATCGCGATAAAGCGGCGCCAGTATCGCCGACTGCTCGATGCCGCCTGCAAACATGGCACCAAAGCCGGCATCCGCCGTTTCACACAGCGTCGGCGGCGAAACGATCAGGATTTCCGGTCCATCCTCGCTTTCGACCGGCCAGTCATGCCGGCGCACGAGGTTGACGAGACGCTGAATGCCTTTGACGGCGCCGAATGCGGTTCCGTGGATCACCGGCTTCATGTCGTTGGTGCCGAGCAGGAAGATGATGAGGTCGAGCGGTGCGTGGCTGTGCAGAACCGTCGGCAGCACCTTCGCTCCATTGCGGTCGCAATCGGCAAGGTGATCGTCATAGGCCGTTGTGCGACCGTTCAGTCCTTCGGCGATCACCTGGACATCCGGGCCAAGCGTCTTCTGCAGCACGCTCGGCCAACGATCGGCAAGCGCATGGCGGCCGCCATCGGTGGCATCGTAACCCCAGGTCAGACTGTCGCCGTAGCAGAGAACCGTTTTCATTTACTTTCCTCCTGGACCGGTGAGGAGATCCGAGCGCGGACGAGGGCCCAGTGGACGACCACAGCAAACGCACAAGGAGTAACCGCACCGATGAGGTAGAGCAGATCAGTCAATCCGCGGTCTATGCCATCGTTCAAATAGATCGCGGCGACGACGCCCCCTGTCGAGACGGCCAGTAAGAGAACGAGCGAAAGCAGCATGCCTTGCCTCAAGGCCGCGACCGGTGCGGTTCGCATCTGCGCTCCGAACGACACGAGACCAACGATCAGCGTTACTGGAAGGAGGTTAAAGCTCACCAACGAGAAATCCGGTCCGTCAAACGGCAGTTCCTCGGCCCCTAAGATCTTCACCAAGGAAAGGGCAAAGACCCAGAACGCCAAAAATCCTGCGAAACCAGACAAGAAAGATGCGCCAACCGACACTCCGAAAGCCCGCAGAATACGGGAAATCAGGGATGCCGGTTTGCGCATCTCGTCCATTCAGGCCCCCAAGGTCAGACCAGCATGCCCATCGGGTTTTCGATGTAGCGCTTGAAGGCTCCGAGCAGTTCGGCGCCGAGCGCGCCATCGACGCAGCGATGGTCGGTCGAGAGCGTGACGGTCATGACATTGGCGATGACCATCTGCTTGTTCTTGACGACGACGCGCTCCTCGCCGGCGCCGACCGCAAGGATCGTGGCGTGCGGCGGGTTGACGACGGCGGCGAAGTTCTTGACGCCCATCATGCCCATGTTGGACACCGCCGTGGTGCCGCCCTGGTACTCCTCGGGCTTCAGCTTGCGGTCCTTGGCGCGCTGGCCGAGGTCCTTCATCTCGTTGGAGATGGCCGACAGGCTCTTCAGCTCCGCCTGGCGGATGATCGGGGTGATCAGGCCGCCCGGGATAGACACGGCAACGCCGACGTCGGCGTGCTTGTGCTTGACCATGTTGCTCTCGGTCCAGGAGACGTTCGCGTTCGGAACGTCACGCAGAGCCAGCGCCAGGGCCTTGATGACCATGTCGTTGACGGAGAGCTTGTAGACCGGCTTGCCGTCCTTTTCAGGGGCAGCGGAATTGAGCTGGGCACGGAGCGCCAGCAGCGCGTCGAGCTCGCAATCGACCGACACGTAGAAGTGCGGGATCGTCTGCTTGGATTCGACGAGACGCTTGGCGATCGTCTTGCGCATGCCATCATGCGGCACGAGCTCGTAGGAACCTGGCTCGAACAGCTTGAGAACGGCGTCTTCCGACATGCCCTTGGCAAGCGGGGCTGCGGCCGGTGCAGCGGCGCCGGCAACAGGTGCTGCCGCAGGCTTTGCCGTGCCACCGGCAACCGCAGATTCGACGTCCTTCTTGACGACGCGGCCATGCGGGCCGGTACCGGCGATCGCCGACAGGTCGATGCCGGCGTCCTTGGCCAGACGACGAGCGAGCGGCGACGAGAAGACGCGTGCGCCTTCGGACTTGGCCGGCTGCGACGCAACAGGGGCGGGAGCCGCCGGTGCGGCAGCCGCAGCCGGAGCGCTCGGCGCTGCCGGCGCAGGCGCTTCGGTCTTGGCAGCGGGAGCCGGTGCGGCTGCGCCATTGCCGCCCTTGGCGGCAGCAGCGACATCCTCGCCATCAGCAGCAAGAACGGCGATCAGCGCGTTGACCTTGACACCTTCGGTGCCGGCGGGAACGACGATCTTGGCAACGGTGCCTTCATCGACGGCCTCGACTTCCATCGTCGCCTTGTCGGTCTCGATCTCGGCGATCACATCGCCGGACTTGACCTTGTCGCCTTCCTTGACCAGCCACTTGGCCAGATTGCCTTCTTCCATCGTCGGAGAGAGGGCAGGCATTGTGATGTTGATAGGCATCGAAGGGCCCTCCCCTTATTTGTAGCAAACGGCTTTCACCGCATCGACGACTTCGGCGACGTTCGGAAGCGCGAGCTTCTCGAGGTTCGCGGCGTAAGGCATCGGCACGTCCTTGCCGGCGATCGTCAGGATCGGGGCGTCAAGGTAGTCGAAGGCCTGCTGCATGACGCGGGTCGCGATTTCGGTACCGACCGACGACTGCGGATAGCCTTCTTCGACGGTGACGAGGCGACCGGTCTTCTTGACCGATTCGATGACCGTCGGCAGGTCCATCGGACGGATGGTGCGAAGGTCGATCAGTTCGACGTCGATGCCTTGAGCTTCGAGTTCGGCAACCGCCTTGACGGCATAGGTCATGCCGATGCCGAAGGAGACGACCGTTGCGTCCTTGCCGACCTTGTGGATGCGGGCCTTGCCGATCGGCAGCACGAAATCGTCAAGCTTCGGCACTTCGAAGGACTGACCGTAGAGGATTTCGTTCTCGAGGAAGATGACCGGGTTCGGGTCGCGGATCGCGGCCTTGAGAAGACCCTTGGCGTCGGCAGCCGTGTAAGGCATGACGACCTTGAGGCCGGGGATATGGCTGTACCAGGCGGCATAGCACTGCGAGTGCTGGGCGGCCACGCGGGCAGCGGCACCGCTCGGGCCGCGGAAGACGATCGGAGCACCCATCTGGCCACCGGACATGTAGAGCGTCTTGGCGGCGGAGTTGATGATCTGGTCGATCGCCTGCATGGCGAAGTTGAAGGTCATGAACTCGACGATCGGACGAAGGCCGGTCATGGCAGCGCCGACGCCGACGCCGGCAAAGCCGTGTTCGGTGATCGGGGTGTCGATGACACGGCGCGAACCGAATTCCTGCAGCAGGCCCTGGGTGATCTTGTAGGCGCCCTGGTATTCGGCGACTTCCTCACCCATGACGAAGACGTCGTCGCTGGCGCGCATTTCTTCGGCCATGGCGTCGCGAAGCGCTTCGCGAACGGTCATCGTCACCATTTCGGTGCCGGCTGGAATTGCCGGATCGGCAGCGACTTCGACCTTCGGCTGGGCGGCAACCGGTGCCGGTGCGGATGTAGCCGGACCTTCGGCTGCGGCAGCCTTCGGCGCTTCGGCCTTCGGTGCGGCGATATCGCCAGCGCCTTCGCCATCCTGCAGCAGCACAGCGATCGGGGTGTTGACCTTGACGCCTTCGGTGCCGGCGGCGATCAGCAGCTTGCCGATCGTGCCTTCGTCGACGGCTTCGACTTCCATCGTTGCCTTGTCGGTCTCGATTTCGGCGATGACGTCACCGGAGGACACCTTGTCGCCCTCGTTCTTCAGCCATTTCGAGAGCGTGCCTTCCTCCATGGTCGGGGAAAGGGCGGGCATAAGAATTTCTACTGGCATGTTTGTCCCTCCCCGGATCAAAGCAGGATGTCGGTGTAGAGCTCGGATACATCCGGCTCCGGATCGGCCTGGGCGAAATCGGCGCTATCGGCAACGATATCGCGGACTTCCTTGTCGATCTGCTTGAGCTCGTCTTCGCTCGCCCAGCCCTTCTCCATGAGGCGGGCCTTCACCTGCTCGATCGGGTCATGCTCGGAACGCATCTTCTGCACTTCGTCCTTCGAGCGATACTTCGCCGGGTCGGACATCGAGTGACCGCGGTAGCGGTAGGTCAGCATCTCCAGGATGACCGGGCCCTTGCCGGCGCGGCAATGGGCGACAGCCTCATCGGCCGCAGCCTTGACGGCGCGGACATCCATGCCATCGACCTGGAAGCCCGGGATGTTGAACGAAACGCCGCGCTGGGAGAAGTCGGTCTGGGCCGAGGCGCGGGAAACGGCGGTACCCATGGCGTAACGGTTGTTCTCGATCACGTAGATCACGGGCAGCTTCCAGAGCTGCGCCATGTTGAAGCTCTCGTAGACCTGGCCCTGGTTGGCAGCACCATCGCCGAAGTAAGCGACGGAAACATTGTCATTGCCGCGGTAGCGGTTGGCGAAGGCGAGACCGGTGCCGAGCGACACCTGGGCGCCGACGATGCCGTGGCCGCCATAAAAGTGCTTCTCCTTGGAGAACATGTGCATCGAGCCGCCCTTCCCCTTGGAAAGACCGCCGCGACGACCGGTGAGTTCGGCCATGACGCCGCGGGCGCTCATGCCGCAGGCCAGCATGTGGCCGTGGTCGCGGTAACCGGTGATGACCTGGTCACCCTCCTTCAGCGCCGCCTGCATGCCGACGACGACAGCTTCCTGGCCGATATAGAGGTGACAGAAGCCGCCGATGAAGCCCATGCCATAGAGCTGGCCGGCCTTTTCCTCGAAACGCCGGATCAGCAGCATCTCGCGGTAGGCGCTCAGATCTTCTTGCTTGGAGAATTCGGCGAAGGTGCCGCCGTTGAAATCTTTCTTGGCCGGCTTTGCGGCACTCTTGCGGCTGGAAACGGACGCGGATTTTCGCGGAGCCATTCGTTCCTCCCAATGGTTAGCCTTTTGCGGTTACCATAGGGAAAGAAAGCGGACACAGCAATGCCATATTTGCATGGCTCGCATTCCGCGCAAATTACTGAATTTGCTTAATAAATTTCAATTAACCGACTTTCGGTTAATTCTGGACCCGATGAAAAATAACGATTTCGTCGCTTCGCGACATGTTGAGCGCGAGGCGAGCTTTTTCATCCAGCATGTCCCGTTCCAGCGACCCGTCACTCATGAGCTGAACCTCTTTTTCGAGGATCAATCGCTTCTTCGTGAGCTCATCCAGCCGCGCCTGCCGCTCGACGATCTGGCGATCGAATTGCTCGGTCGCCTTCAAGCCGTAGCCGCCGTGAATGGAATGATAGCCGAAGTAGGAGAGAAAGGCGACCGTGATCAGCGGCATGACCAGCCGACCCAATTTCCGCTTCTTATGATGCCGTGTCCACATCCATACATGCCCTGAAACGCAATACGAAAACGAGACTAGCGCCGATAGATTAACCGACCGTTGACCATGAATGGCAAGAAAGCAGAAACCCGCCCACGCGGCAGCGTGGACGGGTTTCTCATTAAAGACGAAGGCTGAGGCGATCAGCCGCGCAGGATCGAACGGCCGGCGTACTTGGCCTGCACGCCAAGCTGCTCTTCGATGCGGATCAACTGGTTGTACTTGGCGAGCCGGTCGGAACGGGCGAGCGAGCCGGTCTTGATCTGGCCGCAGTTGGTGGCAACCGCGAGATCGGCAATCGTCGCATCTTCGGTTTCGCCCGAGCGGTGCGACATGACGGCGGTGTAGCGCGCCTTGTGCGCGGTCTCGACGGCGTCGAGCGTTTCCGAGAGCGAACCGATCTGGTTGACCTTGACGAGGATCGAGTTGGCAACGCCCATCTTGATGCCGTCGCGCAGGCGGGCGGAGTTGGTGACGAACAAGTCGTCGCCGACGAGCTGGACCTTGGAGCCGATCTTGTCGGTGACGGCCTTCCAGCCGTCCCAATCGTCTTCCGCCATGCCGTCTTCGATCGAGAAGATCGGGTATTTGGCAGCGAGCTCGGCGAGGTATTCGGCCATGGCTTCCGGCTCGAGCGTGCGGCCTTCGCCTTCAAGCACGTACTTGCCGTCCTTGAAGAATTCGGTCGCAGCGCAATCAAGCGCGATGAACATGTCTTCGCCCGGCTTGTAGCCCGCCTTCTCGATCGACTTCATGATGAAGTCGAGCGCTGCCGGAGCCGAAGCGAGACCCGGTGCGAAGCCGCCTTCGTCGCCGACATTGGTGTTGTGGCCATCGGCATGGAGCTGCTTCTTCAGCGTGTGAAAGACTTCCGAGCCCATGCGCACCGCATCGCGCATCGTGTCGGCGCCGACAGGAACGATCATGAATTCCTGGAAGTCGATCGGGTTGTCGGCATGGGCGCCGCCGTTGATGATGTTCATCATCGGAACCGGCAGAACGTGGGCGTTCGGGCCGCCGACGTAGCGATAGAGCGGCAGGCCGGCAGCTTCGGCAGCAGCCTTCGAAACGGCCAGCGAAACACCGAGGATGGCGTTGGCGCCGAGGCGCGACTTGTTCGCCGTGCCGTCGAGCTCGATCATGGTCTTGTCGATCTGGATCTGGTTCTCGGCATCGAGACCGCCGATCGCTTCGAAGATCTCGCCGTTGACGGCTTCGACGGCGCGCTCGACGCCCTTGCCGAGATAGCGCGTACCACCATCGCGCAGTTCGACAGCCTCATGCGCACCGGTCGAAGCGCCCGACGGGACTGCCGCACGGCCGAAGCTTCCGTCTTCCAGGTACACGTCGACCTCGACGGTCGGGTTGCCGCGGCTGTCCAGAATTTCTCGGCCGATGATGTCGATGATTGCAGTCATGATCTCTTCCCTGCTTGAGGACGGTGGAATGGTCGGGGCCTGTCATACGCCAAGGCCTCGAAATTTCAATGGCGCGCAAGATGCAAAACAGTTCGCGCCATTGGGGTTCATGAAAATTTCACGAAGCGCCCCGGCGGTTAAGCCTTGGCGATCGCGTCGAAGGCGAGCAGCTTTTCGAGCAGCCGCGGCATGTCCTTCAGATGCACCATGTTCGGACCGTCCGACGGCGCATTGTCCGGATCTTCGTGCGTTTCGACAAAGACACCGGCAACGCCGACCGCAACGGCGGCGCGTGCAAGCGTCTCGACGAACTCGCGCTGGCCGCCCGAGGAGCCACCCTGCCCGCCCGGCTGCTGAACCGAATGGGTGGCGTCGAAGACGACCGGTGCGCCGAGCGAGGCCATGATCGGCAGCGAGCGCATGTCGGAGACGAGGGTGTTGTAGCCGAAGGATGCGCCGCGCTCGCACAGAAGCACGTTCGGATTACCGCTGTCGGTGAACTTCGCCAGCACGTTCTTCATGTCCCAGGGCGCCAGGAACTGGCCCTTCTTCACGTTGATCGCGCGGCCGGTCTTGGCGGCGGCCACCAGCAGATCGGTCTGGCGCGACAGGAAGGCCGGGATCTGCAGGATGTCGATCGTTGGGGCAACCAGGGCACATTGCTCTTCGGTGTGCACATCGGTCAGAACAGGAAAGCCGAATTCCTTCTTGAGATCAGCAAAAATCTCCATCGCCTTCTCAAGGCCGATGCCGCGCTTGCCCGAAAGCGACGTGCGGTTGGCCTTGTCGAAGGAGGACTTGTAGACAAGGCCGAGGCCGAGCTTCTTGCAGAGTTCCGACAGCGCGCCAGCCATCATGAAGGCGTGCTCGCGGCTTTCCATCTGGCAGGGGCCGGCAATCAGCGACAGCTTGTCAGCCTGCGCGAAGGCAACCTTGTGTGCACCCTCACCGACAACGACTCTGGCATTGGTTTTCATCATCAAGCTCCAAACGCGAAGATCACCCCTTGCCCCGGCATTTCGGGAACAATGAGGCGTCCGCCCATTTCTGCAAATTCGATATCGTTCTCGGCAAACAGTGCACGTGTCGCCTCGAGATCGGCAACGCGGAAGACGACGGCACGCCCGCGTAGGCCACGCTCGGCACCACGCACCGAGCGGCCGAAGAAGGCCTCCATGCCGGCGGCATTCAGCACCGAGACCTTGGCGTTGGTGGTGGCGACATCCATACCGAAGGAGTGCGCGGTAACCTCGCGCTCATCGATTGCTTCCTGAAGCAGGTATTGGAAATCTGTCGGATTGGCTTCCGATAGAACCACTTCTGAAATGCCGATCACGCCGTTTTCGTGCTGCTCCAGCGCCGCCCGATCCGTGGGCAACGCTCGCACGCGCTGACAGTTGAAGAGGAACAAATCCGGCGAGCGCAGATCGGCGGCAAACGCAAGGCGGAAGGACCCGAGGCCCTCGCGACCATCCGGTAACCTCATCGGCCGGGAGAACTCCAGCATATCGCCGCCGGAAATGCCGCGGGCACGGAAGCGGATATGATCGCTCGCCGCATCCTCCGTGCCGAAGACCAAAGCCGACAAGCCTTCAGGACCCTGGCGGAAGCGAAACGCCTGATCGCGGGCGACGAAGGCGTTGCCGTCAAGCGCAGCCGCTTCGCATTCCTCGCGGGAAGCAACGGCCAGAGGTTCGAGATAGGTGCCATCGGCAAAGAAGACACAAGCATCTTCGGTGCCGAAGGGGTGGCGGGCATCCTCCGCCACCGTAAAGCCGAGATCAGCAAGACGGCGGCGCGCCTGGGTAAGCGTATCCACCGGCAGCACGAGGTGATCGAGCGGGCGGGTGGTGCGCTTGGAGAGGCTCATGGCGGTTTCCCTGATGGTTCGCCGCTGTTTGCAACTTTTGGCCGGCGAATGCAAGTCGGGTCGCAGCCATGAAGCCGATCTGTCACCGGCGTCCAATTACAAGCCGTGAACCAAAACCTCCGCGCCGGGCCGCGCCCGCCGCAGAGTCATGTTTGCCAGCAAGTGCCGAACTGCCTCAGTAGTAGCCCGGAGCAGCCGTCGAGTTGGCGGTATTTCCCGCCCCGAGACCGGGGGCGGAGACTTGCGGCTGCGCGTAGGTGGTATTGGCCGAGGAGGACGTGGAGGCACAGCCCGCAAGCCCCAGCACAACCGCCAGCGGCACGAACAATGAAGCGATGAAGCGCATAGGTATTGACCCCTTTTTTTCAGTTTCGCTGACCAACAGAAAACAATGAAATCAGCGATTTGGCGAGTACGTAACAGTAACGCGAGGTAACAAGAGACGAAGAGCGACATGCGGTTTTGCTCCGAAAACGCATTCGCACCTCATCGCAGACGTCGTGATCGCCTTGTTCGTCCGATGCGTGCCACAAGACGCGCATCGTCCTCGGCTCGCCTGCGTCAGAGGCCGAGATCGCTCTTGATGGCACAGGTGGCGATGAAGGTCGGCACGAACCTGTCGATCAGGAACCGGGGCGATGGCTGCCAATCTTCGTGAAAGCCTGTCAGTACGAAGCCAGCCCGCAATTGCCCGTCGATCTGCGCGGCAAGGCTGTGACCGAACACGAGCGCCTCGCCTCGATCGACCTTGGCCTGCACCACCTCGGCAGCGAGATGGTCGGCTTCGACGAAGGGAAGCGGATGGGCCGGCCGCAGGCGGTCAATCTCGGAGACGGCGACTTCGAGGCGGATCGCCGTGACCAGGCGTCGCATCGTTCTGCGTTCGACCGCTTCAACCCGGGAACGAATATCCGGCAGCCCTGGTCCGTTATCACGCTGCGTGTGATTTCAACCGCTTGAGAAGCGGACGCAATCGCGTAAAGTTGGTCGATTGCAGCCTGGGGTTTACGCCGGGCGCAGGCTGGGGGGCAGCGCTTGATCTTATTGTTGCAAGGCATGAAACACATCCGGGTCCGGCCGGCACGTACGGCAAAGCGCGTCGGCACGACGGCCTGTTTATCAATCGGACATGAGCCCGCATGATCCGCGACCTGATGGCCAAGCTGGCTTCCGTCGCCATCATGATGTTTGCTCGTGCGCTGACTGCCGCACGCGCCATCTGGCATGAGACCGGCCTGCCACCGAGGCAGAGCATCTACTTCGCCAATCATTCCAGCCACGGCGACTTCGTGCTGATCTGGGCGGTGCTGCCACCCTGGCTTCGGGAACGCGCGCGGCCGGTTGCCGGCGCCGAATACTGGCTGAAGTCGAAGCTCACCACCTTCATCGGCCGTGATGTCTTCGACGCGCTGTTGATCGAACGCGATCCGGCCGCCCGTACCCAGGACCCCGTCGATCAGATGGCGACCGCCCTTGGCGACGGCTCGTCGCTGATCCTGTTCCCCGAGGGGACACGCAACCAGACCGAGGCGCGGCTGCTCCCCTTCAAGAGCGGGCTTTATCACCTCGCCTGCCGACGGCCGGACGTGGCGCTGGTCCCCGTCTGGATCAACAATCTCAACCGGGTCATGCCGAAGGGAGAATTTGTGCCGATCCCGCTCGTCTGTACCGTAACCTTCGGCGAACCGATGCACCTTAGGGCGCAGGAGACCAAGGACGAGTTCATCGCCCGCACCGAAGCTGCCCTGCTTGGCCTTGCGCCTTCGTCAACGGACAACGATGCATGAGTACCGCCACCCTCGACATGCTCAGACTGCTTCTCGGCGTCGGCGGCATCCTCGTCCTGGCCTCAAGCGTGGGCTACGTGCTCAAGCAAAAGCTCTCTGCCGATGGATCGAACGGCGCGATCGAAAACCTGAACGCGCGCATCAAGGCGTGGTGGGCCATGGTAGTGCTGATCGCACTCGCCTTCGTCGCCGGCCGGGTCGGCGTGCTGCTGCTGTTTGCCTTCTGCTCGTTCGCGGCACTTCGCGAGTTCATCACCCTCATCAACACCCGTCGCGGCGATCACTGGGCCATCGCCGCCGCCTTCTTCGTCGTGCTACCGATCAACTACTTCCTGCTCTGGGCCGAAGAGTACGGCATCTATTCGATCTTCGTGCCGGTCTACGCCTTCCTGCTGATGCCGATCATCGCGGTGCTGCGCGGCGACCCGCGCGACTTTCTGCTCAGGATCTCCGAAGTGCAATGGGCGCTGATGATCTGCGTCTTCTGCGCCTCGCACGTGCCGGCGCTCTTGACACTGCAGATCCCCGGCTATGACGGGCGCAACGTGCTGTTGATCGCCTTCCTGGTGATCGTCGTCCAGTCGAGCGACGTGCTGCAATATATCTGGGGCAAGCTTTTCGGGAAGACCAAGATCGCGCCGACGCTTTCGCCGTCGAAGACGGTTGAAGGCTTCGTTGGCGGGGTGGCAAGCGCAACGCTGCTCGGCGCGTCTCTGTGGTGGATCACCCCGTTCACGCCGGTCCAGGCGGCGCTGATGTCGTTCATCATCACCATGATGGGTTTCTTCGGCGGGCTGGTGATGTCGGCGATCAAACGGGACCGCGGAGTGAAGGATTGGGGCCACCTGATCGAGGGGCACGGCGGCCTGATCGATCGACTTGATTCGGTCGTCTTTTCCGCGCCGATCTTCTTCCACCTTACCCGTTACTGGTGGTCGCTGACATGAGCGCCAGGCTGCGCGCACTCGCCGGCCGAGGTGCCGTGCATGTCGCCTTCGCCTTCATCGCCATGGGCGGCTGGGCCTTTTTCGCCAACCGGCTGCACCCGATGCCACGACCGATTGTCGCCGCCGGTGTGCAGGGCACGATCTCGGCGCTGCTGGCGCTTTACCTCAAGACGATGATCGACGCGCTCTCGCGCCGGTTTCACGGCGTCTCGAAACTGGTATTGCCGCCGGTAATCGCCTGCCTCGGCTCATCCGCCGTGTTGGTCACGATCCATGCCGCCAGCGGCACGCCGGAGATCCTGAAAACGATCGCGCTGCCGCTCGCGGTGTCGACCAGCTACGCGGCGCTTTACAACTATGCGATCAGCCGAGGAGATCAGGCATGAGCGAGACCGGTGACCGCAGGCCGCTGGCAAGCCGCAACACCCGTTGGGCGCAGGCGATCGCACGCCGCTTGGCGTCGATGAACGTCACGCCCAACCGGATTTCGCAGGCGAGCATGCTGGCAGCAGCCTTTGCCGGGCTCGCCTTCTGGCTGGCCGGCGAGGCGCAGGACGGTTGGCGCGCCGGCCTGTTCATCGCGGCCGCACTCTTTTGCCAGCTCCGCCTGCTCTGCAATCTCTTCGACGGCATGGTCGCGGTGGAGGGTGGCAAGGGCGAGGCCGACGGCCCGTTCTGGAACGAGTTTCCGGACCGCATCGCCGACATCTTCATTTTCACCGGCGCCGGTTTCGCTATCGGCGCCCCGGCGCTTGGATTTGCCGCAGCCAGCTTTGCCGTGCTGACCGCCTATGTGCGCGAACTCGGCCGAGCCAATGGCGCACCGAGCGATTTCTCCGGCCCGATGGCCAAGCAGCATCGCATGGCGACCATGACCGCGGCAGCACTCGTGTCAGCCTTCGAGGGCCTCTGGCTGGGTGACGGGGAAGTTCTCTGGATCGCCCTGCTCCTGGTTATGATCGGTGCCGCCCTGACGGCGCTTTTGCGCGCCCGGCGTCAAATCGCCTGGCTGAAGCAAAAGGCCACCCGCGAAAGCTGACGGCCCAAGCCGCGAATACACCCTGCATAAGCAACGCCGACCGGCGCGATAAATGCGCGCGTCGGACCTTGACGTTGTGCGGTATTAATAATTAGATTGATTACTCGGTTTATTAAATATCACGAGCGAATACACCCGAAAAAACACGGCCGCCACAGCCCCCCGCACTGGAGGGACGAGTGCGGGCTTACCAAAAGAAACATTCCAAATCAGACAATTATGGCGCGATCTTCAGTCGCCTTCCGTTACGGAGTTCAATCATGAACACCCAGGAACGCATCGACGATGTCGACGCACTGCGCGGTTTTGCCCTGCTCGGTATCCTGCTCGTCAACACCATGGCTTTTGCCTCTGCCTTCTACGGCCTTGAGATCCCCGACCCTGCCTTCAACGGCCTTGTCGATCGCGTCGTTCACCTCGTCGTCGCGCTGTTCTTCGAGATGAAATTCTATCTCCTGTTCTCGTTCCTGTTCGGCTACAGCTTCACTCTGCAGATGCGCTCTGCCGAGAGGTCCGGTGAGGCCTTCGTGCCAAGGCTCCTGCGGCGCCAGGCGGGTCTGTGGCTGATCGGCATTGCCCATGCGACCCTGCTGTTCCACGGCGACATTCTCACGACCTATGCGGTGCTTGGCATCATGCTCTTGATGCTGCGCAACCGCAGCGACGCCGCCCTCTGGCGCCTGGCGACGTGGCTGGTGGTTCTCGTCGCCATCGCCTGGGGCGCACTCGGTGTCGTCGCGACCCTGGAGCCAACGTCGCTTGATCGCCCTGCCATCCTTGCTGCCGCCGAGGCAACCGAGCTTGCCTTTCGCGGCGATTGGCAGGCGATCATCGGACAGCACCTGACAGAGCTTTCGTCGGTCTGGGTGATCCTCGGTCTGCTACAGGCGCCCTCGGCACTCGCCATGTTCGTACTTGGCCTGATTGCCGGACGTCACAAGACGCTGGCGCGACCGCGGGAGAACCAACTGCTGTTCCAACGCCTCATCCGCGCCGGCCTCTGGATCGGCCTGCCCGGCGCGATCATCTACGCCTATACCAGCGTCGAGATGATCGATTCTCCCGTCGCGATCATCGGGCTTTCTGTCGGCCTGATTACAGGACCGTTCCTCACCGGCGCCTATGTCGGCGGCATGATGCTTTTCTTCGGAACGAGGATCGGCCAACGCCTGCGCAGCCTGCTGGCACCTGCCGGGCGCACGGCGCTGTCCAACTACCTGATGCAATCTCTCATCGCCGCGCTGATCTTTCACGGTTACGGCCTGGGCCTGATCGGCCGCGTGTCGCCGCTCGCAACGGCGCTCATCGCACTCAGCATCTTCACGGCACAGCTTTTCATCAGCCGCTGGTGGATGGCCCGCTTCGCCTATGGGCCACTCGAGTGGGTACTGCGCTTGATCACCATCTGGCGTGCGCCGCAATGGCGCAAGCCCGTCGGGGCGCGCTGAAAGGCGGCACACCTCAAGCGGAATGCGAGACATCCGCGAAAACAAAAAGGCCGGTCGCGGGACCGGCCTTTTACGAGAGAGCTCTCGTGTCTTAGACGAGGCGCGACTGTTCGAGCGCCGCCTCGATGAAGCTTGCAAACAGCGGATGCGGATCGAGCGGCCGCGACTTCAGTTCGGGATGGTACTGGACGCCGATGAACCACGGATGATCGGGATACTCGACCGTTTCCGGCAGGACACCATCCGGCGACATGCCGGAGAAGACCAGGCCGCAGGATTCAAGCCGATCCTTGTAGTCGACGTTGACTTCGTAGCGGTGGCGATGGCGCTCGGAAATCTCGGTCGAACCGTAGATATCGGCAATCTTGGTGTTGCCCTTGAGCGCTGCGCGATAGGCGCCGAGGCGCATCGTGCCACCGAGATTGCCCGAGGCCGAACGCTTCTCGAGTTCGTTGCCCTTCACCCATTCGGTCATCAGGCCGACAACCGGTTCCTTGGTCGGGCCGAATTCGGTCGACGAGGCCTTCTCGATGCCAGCGAGATTGCGGGCCGCTTCCACGACCGCCATCTGCATGCCGAAGCAGATGCCGAAATAAGGCACCTTGCGCTCGCGGGCAAAGCGCGCCGCATTGATCTTGCCCTCGGAGCCACGCTCACCGAAGCCACCGGGAACGAGGATGCCGTGCACCTTCTCGAGGTAGGGTGCCGGGTCTTCCTTCTCGAAGACTTCCGATTCGATCCACTCGAGCTTGACCTTGACCCGGTTAGCAATGCCACCGTGGTAAAGCGCTTCGATCAGCGACTTGTAGGCGTCCTTCAGGCCCGTGTACTTGCCGACGATCGCGATCGTGACTTCGCCTTCCGGCGTGCGGATGCGATCAGCAACACGCTCCCAGGCTTCCATGCGCGGCTTCGGCGCCGGCTCGATGCCGAAAGCGGCCAGCACTTCGTTGTCGAGGCCTTCCTTGTGGTAGGCGATCGGAACGTCGTAGATCGAGGCAACATCGAGCGCCTGGATGACCGCCGACTGGCGGACGTTGCAGAACAGCGAGAGCTTGCGACGCTCGGCTTCCGGGATTTCGCGATCAGCGCGAACAAGCAGGATGTCGGGATGAATGCCGAGCGCCTGCAGTTCCTTGACCGAGTGCTGCGTCGGCTTGGTCTTCAGTTCGCCGGCGGCCGGAATATAGGGCATCAGCGTCAGATGGACGTAGACGGCGGTGCCGCGCGGCAGATCGTTGCCGAGCTGGCGGATCGCTTCCATGAACGGCATGGCTTCGATGTCGCCGACGGTGCCGCCGATTTCGCAGAGCACGAAATCATAGTCGTCGTTGCCTTCGGTAACGAAGTTCTTGATCTCGTTGGTAACATGCGGGATCACCTGAACGGTCGCGCCGAGATAGTCGCCGCGGCGTTCCTTGTCGATGATGTTCTTGTAGATCCGGCCGGTGGTGATGTTGTCGGTCTTCGTCGCCGAACGCCCGGTGAAGCGTTCGTAGTGGCCGAGATCGAGATCGGTCTCCGCGCCATCGTCAGTTACGAAAACCTCGCCGTGCTGGGTCGGGCTCATGGTGCCCGGATCAACGTTGAGGTAGGGGTCGAGCTTGCGCAGTCTCACCCGGTAGCCACGCGCCTGCAGCAGTGCTCCGAGAGCCGCTGCAGCGATGCCTTTTCCGAGGGAGGAAACCACGCCGCCAGTGATGAATACATATCGCGCCATGGGAGTCACCGGATACCTTTTAACAAACGATTCCGCCACCGAAAAATTCATGTTCCAGAACTTTTCGTCTTTGGATGGAGGCAGATTTCACACAAAACAAAACCGGCGGATGAAACCATCCGCCGGCGGGTTCTTTAGAATTGCGACCTTATTGGCCGCTGGGAACTTGTGATCCCGTATTGGTGTTGGCGCCAGCGGCGGGGGTCTGCGTGGCGGCACCGCCAGCAGGCGCTTCGCCTGATGTTGCCGGAGCCGTCGAGGGGACACCATTGCCGGTCGCGGCACCGTTGCCGGTCGCCGGCTGCTGCTGCGTGGCGCCACCGGCCGGAGCCGGGGTGTTGCCGCCGAGCGAATCGAGGACGCCGCCGCCGTTCGAGCTGGTGCCCGGAATGCGGTCGAGAATGTCGGTCGCCTGCGGCTGGTAGCGCGCCAGGATGCCCATTGCGAGCGCCAGGACAAAGAACAGTGCCGCCAGGATCGCGGTCGTGCGCGTCAGTGCATTGGCCGTACCGCGCGCGGACATGAAGCCCGAGCCGCCGCCGATACCAAGGCCGCCGCCTTCGGAACGCTGAATGAGAACGACGCCGATCAGGGCGACGACCACCATGAGATAGATGACGAGTAGTACGGTCTGCATCAGCTTCCAGTCCTGCCCTTTGGGCACACGAATCAAACCATGCGCAAACTCGGCATGGCCGGGCGCAATTTTCGCGCCTCTTTATACCAAGCCGTGCGCCATTCCAAGCCCCTGCCCGCTGGCGTGGGCGATCAGGCCGTCAATTCTTCATATGCCCGGTAGATGGCGAGGAAGTCCTCGGCTTTCAAGCTCGCGCCACCGATCAATGCGCCGTCGACATTGGCGACGCCCATCAATTCCTTCGCATTGGATGGCTTGACCGAGCCGCCGTAGAGGATGCGCATCTTGGCTCCGGCGTCTGCAAAGCGCGAAACGAGTTCCTTGCGCATGAAGGCATGGGCTTCCTCGACGTCGGCTGCAGTCGGCGTCAGGCCCGTGCCGATCGCCCAGACGGGTTCGTACGCGATGACGGTGTTTTCAGCAGTCGCCGCATCCGGCAGGCTTTCGGCCAGTTGGCGCTTCAGGACATCCAGCGTCTTGCCAGACTTCCGCTCGTCACCGGTCTCGCCAATGCAGACGATGGCCACGAGTTCGGCGGCGTGGGCGGCTTCCGTCTTCGCGCGCACCAGCGCGTCGTTTTCGGCGTGATCGGTGCGGCGCTCGGAATGGCCAACGATGACGTGGGTGCCGAAGCAATCGGCGATCATTTCGGCGGAAACGTCGCCGGTGTGGGCACCCGACTGCTTCTGGTGGCAGTCCTGCGCGCCGATCATCAGCGGGCTGTCGTCGCAAAGCGCGGTTGCAACGTAAAGCAGGGTCGCTGGCGGGCAGATCAGCGTTTCGACCTTGGCGGAGAGTTCGCCCTTCACGCCTTCAGCCATCGCCTTGATCTGGTCGAGCGAGGCGCGGGTTCCGTTCATCTTCCAGTTGCCGGCGACGAGCGGGCGGATTTCGGGCGTCATGCAGTTTCCTCCGGGTCTTATGCTTTTCTCCGGAAGCGGCCTAGCAAATGCCGCCGGCAAATAAAAGCACCGCGGGCTATTATTCCGTGGCGACGAGGCAGGTTGCCTTGCCCGCACAAGCGGTTGCGATCCATAGCAACCGGGGGGCAGGGTGCTTCCTCATCGACGGTTCCCAAGCTCCGTTCGCTGCCGCCACAGGACGGTCTAGCTCTCGCTAGGACTTCTCCGCGACAATCGCATACATCAAGGGCAAGCTTGGCATTGTTTCGGGCGGGCCCATGCGCCGACCGCCGAGTTCGCGCATGGCCTGAAAGCCGATCCAACCATTGGCATAGGGATACTCCGTCAGCCGCTCGATCCTCAGACCGGCATCAATGAGCGCCTGGACCACATCGGCGATACCCCAGTTGAACTCGAGCGACGGGTGGGGATTGGTGAAGCCGACGACGCCCTCGTGGTAGCCGCCAACCGCGAGGTTGGAACCGGCATCCGCAACATAATCGCCGATACCGGCTTCGGCGACCGGTTCCCTAGGCGCATAGTCGTAGTGCGGCTTCCAGGTCGCATCGAAGATCATCGCGAAGGGGTGGAACTCGATGAAGGCAAAACGCCCACCGGGCTTCAGCACGCCGGCAATGCCGCGCGCCCAGACGCCGAGGTCCGACAGCCAGCAGATGGTGCCGTAAGACGCAAGGACGCGATCGAAACGGCGTCCGGCCACCCGTGCTTCCTCAAACCAGGAAAACAGGTCCGCCCGCTCGAAGGTGGCTCGAATGCCGCTTTCGGCTGAAAGCCGCGTGGCAAAGGCTATCGCCTCGTCTGAAATATCGACGCCCGTGACGCTTGCCCCAAGACGGGCGAGGCTCAGGCTATCCTGGCCGGAATTGCATTGGAGATGGAGGAGGTCGAGCCCTGCCAGATCGCCGAGCAACTCCACTTCCTCTGGATAAAGCGTCGAACCGCCGGCGCGGAAAAACGCAGCCTGATCGCCCTTGTGGCTGTTGTGGGCGACAGTTGCCGCATTCCAGGAGAGGCGATTGGCTTCGTGCATATCGTTACGCATGGTCCTACTCACAAAAAGGTCCTGTCGGAAGGCGGGGAACGATAGCCCATGCCTGCGCCATTCTAAAATCTCAGCACCGCTTCGAGTTCGCCGTCGTAGTGATCCGCTGTCGGGTCGAATCCGAGCCCGCGATAAAAGCCCTCAGGGCTGCCAGGACCCTGTCCGTAATTCGTGTAGACCTCGCCAAGGCCGCGCGCCTTCTAATCGCGAACGACAAGAGCGATAGCCTGTTTGCCAAAGCCCCTGCCCTGGAACGGGCGGGCAATCATGAAGCGCCAGAGGTAGACACCGGGGCAATCGATGCCGTCGTCCCAGTCGGACCCTTCGTGCAGCATGATGAAACCGACAAGCATCTCATCCGCATAGATCGCCCGAAACCAGGCATTCTCCGAAAAATGCGCCTCGGCGATCGATGTTCCGTTGTCCGCCACCATGTTGCGCTGCTCGTTGCTCAACGTCTCGCTGAGTTCGCAGACATCGCAGACGGTCAGCGCCGAGATGCGCCTGAAGGTAACCTCTGCGACAGACGTGAGCACAGCCTCATTCATTGGAAACTCCTAAAAACCAAATCATGAAAAAGGAAACCAGGCCAGGATGGCCGGCATCGAACCACCAGCAACAGGGGTGGACGCCAGATTGACTAAAACCATGGCGAGAAAATGCGCCGAGCGGACGCGGATCGCTCCAGCCCAGAACGACGCCGGAATTCCGGCTCGTCGCAAAAGGTCTTTGCTTTACTTCAAGCGATCCGCAGTCGGCGATGCATCGCCGTTTCCCCGCCCGGCTATCGCCGCCTGAACCTCCGGCTCCAGGTCGGCGTCGAACTGCTCGAAGATTGCGTCCCCGATCAAATGATGGACGTCGCGCAGATAGGGCACGGCCGCCTCGCCTTCGCCGAGCGCCAGGTAAGCGCGCGCGATCGAAAGCGACGACAGCGGCTGGTTCCGCTCCAGCGTCCATTCCCGCGAAATCATCGACACCGTGATGCTCTCGCGGTAGTGGCCAGCGTCGCACAACGCCGCGCCATAACCGCTCTTTACCCAGTAATACATGTCGAGAAAGGCCAGATGCGCATCGGCGATCTCTGATGCCTGGCGCCAGGCATCGACGGCTTCTGCCAGCTTGCCTTCGGTCCCCAGGCGGATGCCTGCGCGGGCGTGTTCATAGGCCTCTCGTTCATGCGGGCTCATCGGTGTTGTTTTCTTTTTTGTCATGTGCGCCAGCCCACTCCTCCCGGGAACAACTCCTCCGTGTTCCTTCTACCACAAGTGGACCATAGCCTGCCGCCATCAACAAGATCACCGGGCAATTTTAAGGTATTATCGGCGAATAAAAACCACCGCTCATGGGTCTCACCCCGGTAGCCAAACCGACAGGACCGGGGCCGGCACCAAGGAACTGAACATGTTGCGCAATGACAGGGCTGGCTTCGGATGGATTGCCATCTCCCTCCATTGGACCGTCGCAGGTCTCATTCTGGCGTTGCTGGCCCTTGGCTTTGTCATGCGCCGGGTGCCGATCGACCCCGCGCTGCAGTTCTCGCTCTACCAATGGCACAAGTCGGTTGGTTTCACCGCATTGGGCCTAGCAGCCGTCCGGACCGTCTGGCACGTAATCGAGCGGCAGCCCGAGCCACCGCAAGATCTCAACGCGCTTGAACGGCGTGCGGCCGGGTTCACCCATATCCTGCTCTTGGTGCTTGCGCTCGCGGTGCCGCTCGCCGGCTGGTGTGTGGCATCGACCTCGACGCTCAACATTCCGAGCTTCTATTTCAACTGGTTTGTCATACCGCACCTGCCGATGATGAAATCGGCACCCGCTGAGGCGTTTTGGACGCTCGTCCACATGACGCTCGCCTATCTTCTGCTGGCCTTCGTCGCGCTACATGCGTCGGCGGCCCTTTACCACCACTTCGCGCGCCACGACGACGTCCTTGCTCGCATGCTGTCTGCCGGTTCCAGCCGTCGTCACCGCTCCCATGCGACGGCTGCAGATCCGATGATTGCTGGAAGGAAAGAACCATGACCTTGCGCTTGCATCCATCACCGAAGGCAATTGCACTGGCCGTACTGGCGGCCATGCTCGGCGCGCCGCCGCTTGCGACTGCTGCCGCGCCAGACCTCGCAGACGCCGCCGGCAACTATGGCATTACCTCTGCCTCCCGGATCCATTTCACGGTGGCCCAGGCTGGCGGAGGCGGAGGAATCGTCGGTGACTTCGGCAAGTTTTCCGGCAACTTCCGCATCGATCGCAACAATATCGACCGGTCATCTGTCGAATTCACACTCTATCCGGACAGCGTGAAGACCGGGGAGAAACGGGTGGAGGATTTCTTGAAGTCCAGCGCCGTCTTCGATACCTCAACCTACAGCACCGTCACCTTCCGCTCGACGGCTGTCCGGCAGACCGGGCCCGCCACGGCGGCAGTGGAAGGGACGTTGACGGCGCGCGGCACGTCACGCACGGAACGCTTCTCGGTGACGCTGCTCGACTGGAAGAGCGGCTCGATCGCCTTCAACATCCGCGGCAGCATTCATCGCTCGCCCTACGGCATGGATGTTGGAACTCCGATCTATTCCAACGTCGTGGAGTTCGACATGAACATCAAAGGGCAAAGGCGTTGAACGCCCCTGCCCTTTGATGGATCGATGACTTAACCGCTCAGCCGATCTGGCTGCCGACAAAATCCTTGACTATGCGCACGATGCCCCGGCCAAGCAGGTCGTCGAGCGCCGCGATGAACTGGTCTACATGGGCCCGCTCGCAGATCAACGGCGGTTCGAGCCGAATGACGTTGCGATTGTATTCGGTGAAGGCCACCAGCACGTCATAGTCGCGCAGAAGCAACGCGCCGATGAAGCCGGAGAGCGAGCCCTTGAGCTTGTCGTCGAGCATCGAGACGACCGGGCGCAGCACCATCGGCAACGTCTGGCTGAAGTCCTGGAACTCCAGGCCGACCATCAGCCCCTTGCCGCGCACGTCCTTGATGATCTTCGGGTACTTGGCCTTCAACGCCTCGAGGCGCTCGAGCAGATAACTGCCGCTGTCGGCGGCGCGGTCGATCAGGTGCTCGTCATAGAGCACGTTGATGCCTTCGATCGCCGTCACGCAGGCCTCGCCCATGCCACCGAACGTCGCCATGGCGTGGATCATCGCGGTCTTCGGCGTGCCATAGGCCTTCATGTAAACTTCGCGGCGGGCGATCATCGCACCGACGGCGGCTTTGCCGGCGCCGAGCGATTTGGCAAGCGCGGTCACGTCAGGCACGACACCATAGTGTTCGAAGGCATAGAAGCGACCGGAGCGGCCGTAACCGCACTGCACTTCGTCGGCCACCCAGAGTACGCCGTACTTGTCACAGAGCGCGCGCAGCTTCTGCCAGTACTCGGCCGGGGCCTGGATGATGCCGCCGCCGCCCTGGATGGTCTCAAGCACGATAACGCCGATTTCCGGATCCGACTTGAAGGCGTTCTCCACCGCATCGATGTCGGCGAAGGGTACCCGCACGGTGTTATCGGCGACCTTGAAATCGGCGCGGTAGAGTTGGCCGTCCGTAATGGCGAGCACGCCCTTGGTCTTGCCGTGGAAGGAGTTCTCGGCATAGACGACCTTCGGCCGCTTCGGGCCGGCGGCACGCTCGGCGAGCTTGACCGCGGCCTCCATCGCCTCAGAACCGGACGACCCAAGGAAGACCATGTCGAGGTCACCAGGCGAGCAGGCGGCGATGTTCTTGGCGAGCGCAGCCGCATATTGCGACATGAAGGCAATGGCGATCTCGTGCCGCTTCTCGTCCTGGAATTTCTGCCGCGCATCGAGGATCCGCGGATGATTGTGGCCGAAGGCAAGCGAGCCGAAGCCGCCGAAGAAGTCAAGGATCTGGCGGCCGTTCTGGTCGGTGTAGAACATGCCCTCGGCACTCTCGATCTTCACCTTGTGGAAGCCGAGAAGCTTCATGAAATGCAGCTGCCCGGGGTTCAGGTGGTCCTTGAAGGCCGTGGTAATATCGCCGATCGACATGGCTTTCGCCTGTTCGACGGTGATGAGGTTGGGCCTGGCAACGCCGCCATCAAGCGAAGGAGCGGCAACGGCGATACGGTTCGGTCTGTCCAGCATGGTCTCTCCCCTCATTCGGCCGGCACTGCGACAGCTGCAGGAGCTGCGGCGCCCATCTTCTTGGCCCGGTATTCGTCATAGGCGGCGATCAGCATGTCGCCATCGTTGTATTCCGCACGCCAGCCGAGCTCTCGCTTGAGCTTCCCGGTCTCCCGCACGCACATCTCGTCGGCAATCAGATATTGCTCCGGATCCATGATCGGCTTGTTGATCAGGTCGAAGAACGCCAGCGTCTGCTTGACCGCGAAGGCCGGCGTCGGCAGCAGGAAGGATTTCGAGCCTGCATGCTTGATCAGATTGCCAAGCAACTCACGGACCGACGGTGGATTGTCGGAGCCGAGATTGTAGGCTTCGTTCGGCACCCCGCCCTTCCAGGCAAGGCGCGCGGCTTCCGCGCAATCGAAGACCGAGATGAACTGGTAGGGCACCTTGCCCGAGCCGATCATCGGCACCGGCAGATTCAGGTCGATCAGCTTGAACAGCTTTTCGAGGATACCGAGACGGCCAGGCCCGATGATCAGGCGCGGACGGAAGATCGAAATGTTCATGCCCTGCTTGCGCCATTGCACCGCGAGCTGTTCGGTTGCCCATTTCGACTTGCCGTATTCGCCAAGCGGCTTGGCCGGATGATCCTCGGTCTGCGGTGATTGCACCGTGTGGCCGTAGATCATGTCTGTGGTGAACTGCACCAGACGTGAGGCACCGGCTGCATCCATGCCCTTCATGATGTTCTCGGCGCCGTAGTAGTTGACGGGCCAGAAGAATTCCCAGCGCTTCGAGCGGATCTGCAACGGCGACAGCATCTTGGCCGCCATGTTGTAGACCATGTCGTCAGGGCCGATGCCGACCTTCTGCACAGCCTCGAGGTCGGTGACGTCGCAATGGACGAAACGGGCGCGGCCGTAGTGCGGCAGATCGGACTTGACGATATCGGCGATCACCACGTCCTCGCCGTCCTTGACGAGGCGTTCCGCCAGGTGACGGCCAACGAAGCCGTCGCCACCAAAGATGATGTGTTTCATGACTTGCTCCCGAATTCTGCGGTGCTCACCCCGGCGGCGTCAGCCGGCTTCTCGTCGGCATGGGATGAGATGCCCGATTGGGCGATAAGAACGGTTCCTGCGCAGATCAGCGCGATGCCGGCGATGCGCCAGGCGTTGAGGTCTTCGCGAAAGACGAAATAGGCGAAGATCGCGACGGCGACATAAGCAAGGCTCAGGAACGGATAGGCAAAGGAAAGCTCGACCTTCGACAGCACATAGAGATGCGAGGCCATCGAGATGACGAAGGTCGCAAGGCCTGAGAAGACCCAAGGGTTGAAGACGATCTGGAACAGCCGGACGATCGCCGTCTCGGCGGTCATCGAAATCGGCCCCAGCGTCATCATGCCCTGTTTCAGCATCAACTGAGCGGCGGCGTTGGTGAGCACCGTGAAGAGAATGAATGGAATATATTTCATCGTTTTACTCCCAGTCCCGCAAATCTACTTACGGGCAAGAGACGGATTTTCGGTGAAGTTTGAACGTTTATTTGAATAAAATTGTCTGCATTCTCATTCTGGCAAAGCCAGAGCCGTGCGCTTCCAGAAATTGGAAACGAGCGCCGGATCGCGGAGCGCTTCGAGTCGCCGCCAAGAAACGAAAGATTTTTCAAATACTTGCGGGGACATACGGGCATCCTTGTACGGATTGACCGCTCCGCCAGCCTCGATCACGATGCGATCGAGCGCATCAAGAAGCTTTACTGTCCGTTCACCTTGATTGGCGAAGTCCAGCGTCAAAGTAAAACCAGGCCGCGGAAAGGACAGAAGTCCGCGCGAACTGATATCGCCGAAGCGCTTCAGCACGGTCAGGAACGAGGCGTGCCCCGCGCGCCGAGCGGTTTCCATGAGCTTCGCGGTGATCTCGGGCGCTCGCTCGGAGGGATAGACGCTCTGATGCTGGTAGAGGCCGCGCGGTCCATAAAGCCTGTTCCACGCTCCGATCGCATCCAGCGGATAGAAATAGGAGGTCCAGGGAACCGTACTCACGGTCTCGCCCGGCTGCACCTTGCGGAAATAGTATTCGTTGAAGGCCTTGAGCGTCGCCCTGTTCAAGAGATTGAACGGCGGCGCAAGCGGCACCGAGAGCTTCATTCCCTTGGGGATATCGGGCAGCTCGCAGGAGCCGTCGGCATGATCGCCGGCAAGCAGAATACCGCGGCCCGTGCGCGATCCGGTCGCTAGCTGATCGATCCAGGCGACGGAGTATTCGTGTTCCTCATCAACACGGTCGACGAGCGCGAAATACTGGTCAAGATTCTCGAAGCGGATAGCATGTTGCTGCACATGCGGCGACGGTACCTTCATCAGCCGCAGGTCGACTTTCAGGATCAACCCCGTAAGCCCCATGCCGCCGATGGTCGCGGCGTAGAGGTCCGGGTTCTCCGCCGGCGAACAGGTCAGCCTTTCGCCGCTCGAGCGCAGCAGGGTAAAGCTCGTTACGTGGTTACCGAAAGTTCCGCGTGCGTGGTGGTTCTTGCCGTGCACATCGTTGGCAAGGGCGCCCCCAACCGTCACGAAGGCCGTGCCTGGTGTCACCGGCAGGAAGAAGCGGTGCTCGATCGCGCGCTCCAGAACTTCACGCAGCGTCACCCCCGCCTCGCAGGTCATCATGCCGGTGCCCGGATCGAAGGCCAGGATGCGGGCGTGGCGGCGGCTTTCGATCAGCATGCCCTGGTCGTTGTGGCAGCTGTCGCCATAGCTGCGGCCGTTTCCGAACGGCAGGTAACCGTTGGCCTCCAGATTTCCGAGCCGATCTTCATAGTCGTCAGGCAAAATGGCCGGCCGCACACGATTGTCGAGGCGGCCCCAGCTTTCATGGTCTTCAACTGTCATTGCGGCCCAATGGCTCCGAACAGGATCAAAAGCGCGCCGACCAGCATGGTCAGCTGGCTGCGCCAGTCGCGCATGATGAAGACGACGGGGTCTTCATGCAGCATGCCGCGGCGTGCGAGCATCCAGATGCGCAAGAGCATATAGAGCACCAGCGGGCAAAGCGGCCAGAGCGCCCAGGGCGTGGTGTACATTTCCTGCAATTCCTTGCTGTGCACGTAGAGTGCCAAAACAAGGGCCGATGTGAAGGCCGAGGCGACGCCTGCCTGTCCCACCATCTCGAAATCGACGGCGAGATAACCGCGCCCGGGCACGTTGCCGCCGTCCTTGTCGTCGAATTCGTTCAACTCGACATAACGCTTCACCAGCGCCAGGCTGAGGAAGAAAAAGATCGCGAAGGACACCAACCAGAAGGAAAGTTCCGTCTCGGTCGCCGCCGCGCCGGCAACGATGCGCGTGGTGTAGAGACCGGCAAGCGTGAAGACATCGACCAGCAGCTTGCGCTTCAGCACGAACGTGTAAGCCGTCGTCGCGCAGGCATAGAACGCCAGAACGGCGGCAAATTTCCATGGCAGCAGCAGGGTCAGCGACAACGAGGCAATGATCAGGCAGCCCGCCAGAATAAGCGCCGTCGGCACCGACATCTGACCGCTGGCAAGGGGCCTGTGGCGCTTCTTGGCATGGCGACGATCATTCGCGAGATCTGAAAGGTCGTTGATGACATAGACCGCGGAGGCAAGAAAGCTGAAGGCAAAGAAGGCGATGATGACGCTGACAATCGCGTCGACGTGCAACACCTCGTGATTGAGGATCATCGGGACGCCGATCAGCACATTCTTCGCCCATTGATGTACCCGGATCGACTTCAACGGCGCCAGCGCGCTGGTCTTGCCGACATCGAGACGCTCGGCGTCATGGCCGCGGCGCCATTTTTCTGCCGCCGCATCCGGGGCCACCACGATCGCGCGCCGCGCCACTTCGAAGACAGCAATGTCGTCGCGGCTGTTGCCCATGTAGTCGAACGCACCGTCGCCGTAGCGCTCGACGAGCGCCTGGCGCTTGCGGCTGCTTGTCAGATTGAGGTCTTCCGTCGAGTGCATGACCGAGGAGAAGAGACCGACATGGGCGGCGATGTCCCTGGCAACGGACGGAGCAGCACCGGTGACCAGCACCACTTCGCGACCCGTCTTCTTTTCCTCAGTCAGCCGGTCGATGACCGCCTGGCGATAGGGCCAATCCTGCGCTTGCCGCCCGGAGCGCTGCGCCACCTCATGCTTGAGCCGCCCCTTGCCCTTCGAAAGCCAGAACAGCATGGGAAACAGCATCAGCGGGTTGCGCAGAAGGAGGATCGCAGCACCTTCCCAAAGCGTATCGGCGGCCAGCAAAGTGCCGTCCAGATCCACACACAGCGGAATGTGCCGTGTCTCGGTGCGCGCGTCCATGAAATCCATCCCAGCCATAGTTGCCGGGCATCATGACGCCTTCAACTTTCCAGAGTGGAAATGCGAGCCGCCGCTGCACCCGGAAATTTGCCGATCTGGTTAACAAATGCCGAGCGCGCATGCGACGGTTAGCGCTTGCCGATCCAGTTCAGCGCATCGCGCCAGTCGGTCATGCGAACCGGGGTTCCATGCGAACCGGTTTCAAACAGCACGAAGCGCGTCGGATAGCCCTGAGACTTGAGCGTGCGGTAAAGCCCCTTCTGGCTTTCGGCGGGATAGACGCTGTCGCGGCTGCCATGGCTGAAGAACATGGGCAATTTCGCCTTGTAGGCGGCGCTTTTGGTAAAATCGGGATCGCTGACACCACCCATGACCATCATGCCACCAAGAGCCGCCACTGCGGCTGCATCGCGCGAGACGCCCCAGCAGATGAAACTGCCCATCGAAGCACAGGCAAGCACCACCGGCCGGCCGCCGGATCGCTCGGACGCCTGCTTGACGAGGGCCGCGATGTCGGCTGCACCTTGCGTATCGAAGGAGCGCACGCTCGGCGCATAGTAGACACCGCCATTGGCGACGGCGAGGTTCTTCAGCCGGTTGAAATTGCCGCCGAAGGAAAAGTCGTTGGCACCGAGCCGCCGATCACCGCCGCGGCCGTGTATGAAGATGACCGTGAACGCCGCACCCCTGTCCGGACCGACCCGCGTCACGTCGAGCGATCGCCCGCCGATTTCGAGCGTCTCGTTGACCTGTTCGCTCTTCACGCCGAGCGAGATATACGCGCGCTTTACCCGGCGTTCCGGGATTTCGTCGCGTTCGTTGATGTCCCGCAGTTCCTGATAATCAACCGTCAGATCGTCGCCGCCATCATTTTGCTGCAGCACCTTGCCATAGGAAAACAGCTCATCCTTGAAGGGCTTCAGCGCCTGCGCCTGGGCGGCGGAAGCCGAGACGACGACGGCAACAGCCAGAAAAAGCCGGCGAAACGGAAAAACAGTTGTGGACACGGCCAATGACGGGCTCCCTCTTTCGCCGGAAGCCTTGCCATCGTACGGGCGCCAAAGCAACACTTGCCCCGTGACAGGGCCGCAGAGGCAGCATTCCACCTGTGACCGACGCCAGTATTCTCCTTTTGTTCGCGCTTTCAGTGAGAGTCTGGCAGAATTCAGATGATTCGACCGCCGGGGGATGGCGGCAAAGTCGAGGTCTTGCTATGGCCTCTGGCATCCCAAAGTGACAGGAACGACCCGAACGGCCCCATGGACGACAACAGCGACCTCTTCTCCTCCGCGCCCCCGCAGCCGAAGCCTGCCGAAGCTGGAGCCCCTCCGCGCAAGCCGCCGACCGCGCCCGCTTCGGGCAGCGACGAGCCGCGCCCTGCCCCGCGCGGCAGCGATGGCAGCGACTATGACGCGTCGGCGATCGAGGTGCTCGAAGGGCTGGAGCCGGTTCGTCGGCGTCCGGGCATGTATATCGGCGGCACCGACGAGAAGGCGCTGCATCACCTCTTTGCCGAAGTCATCGACAACTCGATGGACGAAGCGGTCGCTGGCCATGCGAACTTCATCGAGGTCAATCTCGATGCCGACGGCTTCCTGACAGTGACCGACAACGGCCGCGGCATCCCGGTCGAGAACCATCCGAAATTTCCGGGCAAGTCGACTCTCGAAGTCGTCATGACCGTGCTTCACGCCGGCGGCAAGTTTGACGGCAAGGCCTATGAAACCTCGGGCGGTCTGCACGGGGTCGGCGTCTCGGTCGTCAACGCGCTCTCCGATGCGCTCGAAGTCGAGGTTGCACGCAATCGCAAGCTCTATCGTCAGCGGTTCTCCCGCGGCATCCCGCAGGGCGGGCTCGAAGAGCTCGGCGACGTGCACAACCGCCGCGGCACCCGCGTTCGCTTCCATCCGGATCCGGACATTTTTGGCCCGCACGCCCATTTCGAGCCCGGCCGGCTCTTCCGCATGGCGCGCTCGAAGGCCTATCTTTTCGGCGGCGTCGAGATCCGCTGGTCCTGCGACCCATCGCTGTTGCAAGAAGGCTCGGAAATCCCCGACAAGGCGGTCTTCCACTTCCCCGGCGGCCTCAAGGACTACCTGGCGGCGACCCTCGGCAAGGAATTCACCGTCACCCGCGAGATTTTCGCCGGCAAGTCGGAAAAGGCCAACGGTCACGGCTCGCTCGAATGGGCGGTCACCTGGTACGGCGGCGATCAGCAGGTTCACTCCTACTGCAACACCATTCCGACGCCCGAAGGCGGCACGCACGAGGCTGGTTTCCGCATCGCGCTCACCAAGGGCTTGAAGAACTACGCCGAACTGACGCAGAACAAGCGCGCGGCAATCATCACCACCGATGACGTGATGATTTCGGCGGCCGGCATGCTTTCGGTCTTTATCCGCGAGCCCGAATTCGTCGGCCAGACCAAGGACAAGCTCGCGACCGTCGAGGCGCAGCGCATCGTCGAAAACGCACTGCGTGACCCCTTCGACCACTACCTCGCCGACAATCCCGCTGAAGCCGCCAAGCTGCTCGACTGGGTGGTCGAGCGCGCCGAAGAGCGCGTGCGCCGGCGCAAAGAAAAGGAAGTCAACCGCAAGACGGCGGTGCGCAAGCTGCGCCTGCCGGGCAAGCTCGCCGACTGCTCGCAGAATACTGCCGAGGGTGCCGAACTCTTCATCGTCGAAGGGGATTCGGCAGGTGGTTCGGCAAAGCAGGCGCGCAACCGCGCCAACCAGGCGATCCTGCCGCTCCGAGGCAAGATCCTCAATGTTGCCAGCGCCGGCCGTGAAAAGCTTGGCGCCAACCAGCAGATCGCCGATCTGATCCAGGCGCTCGGCTGCGGCACGAGGACCAAGTACCGGGACGAGGATCTTCGCTACGAGCGCGTCATCATCATGACCGATGCCGACGTTGACGGCGCGCACATCGCCTCGCTGCTGATCACCTTCTTCTACCAGGAAATGCCGGAGCTGATCCGCGGCGGCCATCTCTATCTGGCCGTACCGCCGCTCTACCGCCTCAGCCAGGGTTCGAGGACGCTTTATGCGCGCGACGACGCGCACCGCGAGGAACTGATGCGGACCGAATTCAATGGCCGCGGCAAGGTCGAGGTCGGCCGGTTCAAGGGTCTTGGCGAGATGCTGCCGGCGCAGCTCAAGGAAACGACGATGGATCCGAAGTTCCGGACGCTGTTGAAGGTCGAGATCGACGAAATCGATTTCGAAGGCACGCGCGAGGCGGTGGACAACCTGATGGGAACCAAGGCCGACGCCCGCTTCCGCTTCATCCAGGAACGGGCGGTGTTTGCGGAGAATCTCGACATCTAAGGACGCTGGCCCGGGGAAGGCGCCGCAAGGTTGGCGCTGCGTTCCATGTTCCAACCTGTCAAATCCGAGACGGCGGCCAGTCGCCGCCGTTTGCGTTTCAGCCCGCGCCCCCTTGCACCGGGTCAGGCGGCAGGGTCGACAGGTTTTTCCATGAACAGGCTCAGCGGATCCGGCTGATAGCTGCCAAACGGCGGGCGCTCGACGTAGCCGGCGGCCTTATAGAGGCCGATGGCCTCGGGCTGATAGATGCCGGTTTCGAGGCGGATCGCCCTGCATTGCAGTTGCTGCGCACGTTCCTCCAGCGCCCCGAGCAACAGCTTGCCAACCTTCAGCCCCCTCGCCTGCGGATCGACGAACATGCGCTTGATTTCGGCAGTTCCGTCGCCGGCATCCACGAGCGCGCAACAGCCGACGATATCGCCCTCACGCCGCGCCACGAAAAATGAGACCGCCGGTTGCTCCAGGCTCGACAGGTCGACCATATGATTGCTTTCGGCAGGATAAAGCGAGGCAGCATAGGCGTCGGAGAGTTCCAAGAGCCGTATGATGGCGGCTTGGCGTGGCGGCTCGAGGGCGATGGTTACGGCGGGCAATCGGTCTTTCCTTGGTGTCGGCGATCTCGATCACCAACCTACCGTCGACGGTCCCGCAGGCCAATACGTCATTTGGCGCATCACCCTGTTGCGGCGGCATCAATCCGGCTGACGATCTGAAACAAATTGTTCCTCAGCCTTCCGTGCTTTGCCCTATTTCCGGGAGAATCAGGCAGTCATAGGTTGACTGCACAACAATGCCACTCCCCGATGGAACGCAGGTACACCATGCAAGCGGCTCTGATTGTCATGACCATTCTCGGCTGCGACCACGACGTCAGCCAATGCCAGTACATTTCGACGGTCAACGGCACATGGCCCTCGATCGCGCAGTGCGATACCGCCTCGCAGGCGCAGTTGCCGAAGTTTTCGAATGCGAACTACCCGGTCGTCGTTGCCGTCTGCGAAAGCACCGCGCCAGCCGTTGCCGCGGTCGACCTTGCGCCGGCTGTGCCACAACCCCTACCGCAAACGCCGCCGCAACAAGCAACGGAGCCGGAGCCGGGATTGCCGAAGCGGACGCTCGCCTTCCTGAAAGGCGCCATGCCCGATCGCGAGAAGCTGAAAACGATCGTCAGCAAGCCCGTGCACTATATCGAGGACGGCTATTCCTGGGTTGCCCGCCGCTTCACCGAGTAGGCGATCCGATCTTGTTCAAACAGGTGCCCGGCAGCGCGGCGACCGACACTCCGATGCCGGAAACGGCCACAGATGTTTCACCTGAATTCGCCGGGTCGAGCGCCTTGTGGCTGGTCGCGTTCACAGGCCCGTCGCTAATTGGGCAGAATGGCGGCCGATGACAAGTGCAACGATTGGGATCAGGCCGCCTGGCGGGCTGCCAGCAGGGCATAGTCCCGGGCCGACTGACGCTCCTCGGCAAAGGCCAGCCGCTCGAGCAGGTCGATCATTGCCGTCAATGCCGGAGACGTCGAGCGCTGCCCTCGAAGACGGGCAAGCAGCGTGGACGAGACGGACGATGCCACGCCGCCACCGTGAGCACTCCCGTCGCGACGCCAAAGCAGCACGGCCTCGGCAAATGCTTCGCTCACGTCGCGGCCAAGCCCGGCGCTCTCGAAAAGCGCCCGGATCGAATGAATGCGACCACCGGACAGGATCGAGCGCACGCGCTTGTCGCAAACACCCGAGAGATCGACGATTGCTGCTGAGAAAAACTCCGCCCGGCCGGTGACCAAGGCATGCAGCAGGAACGCGGGTGTCAGCCGCCCAGTCTCGCGCAGATGCGTGACAAGTCCGGGCAATTCCTCAACGGCAAGCGCGCCTGCCATGCCGACTGCTGCGACATCGCAGGCCTCGCGCGTTACGCGCTGCACCCGCGCCTCGCCGATCGCCACCTGGACCAGGCCGAAGGCGGCAAGGGCAGCGCCCACCTCTTCGACAAGAGCGTGGCGGGCGTCGCTCGGCAGGTCGGTGCGGCCGAGAAGCAGATCGCGCACGGCGGCCGAACAGCCAAGGCGCTCGGCAATCCGCTTCAGCGAGCGGCGCGGCACCTGAGCGCCAGCATTTTCCAAGAGGATCAAAATTTCTTCTTCGTCGCCGATTTCGGCGATCGCGGCAGACACGGCGCGAGAGACAAAACTGCGGGCCGCGATCAGCGCGCGGGTTTCCGGAGTACCTCGTGCGGCAAGATCGACAAGGTCCTCATCGGTAAGGACCGGCGAACGCGAGACAACGACATAGGCGATTTCGGGCTGGTCGGCAGCAAGGCCAAGAATGATTGCGCGCGGCACGGTCGAGCAGCCGGAAAGCGCATCGGCCAGCGCATGGCGGACCTTGGGTGAAGGATCATCGAGCAGGAAGGTCATCGCCATCTCGGCCGCACGACGATCAAGGCCATTCATCTGCGCATCGACATAGGCGCGGCCGAGAGCGCTGGCGGCGCGGGTTCGCTCACCCGTTCTCGCCGTTTCCACCCAGCGAAGAAATGCTTGTATGATCACCTACGCCCCACTAGACACGCCAATGCCATCTGATGTTCCGACCCTAGCAGGCAAAGGTTTAAGATTGGTTCACCATGTCTGTTAACCGCCTCCAAACCATAAAGCCGTTGCTTCTTGCCGACAGTGCAGCGACCAATGTCGATGTCGCGGCCCTCAACAGGTTTGCCGGCGTCGTCGTTGGCATCGACTGCAGCAAAGAGGTACTTGTCGGCATGGCTCAGCTAGCCGGTCGCAGCTTTTCGCTGCTTGCGCGCGTCGCGCCTGCCGGTCAGTTGAGCGAGGAGCATCTCAACCGGCTGCTCGACAGCGGCGTCGACGGCCTCGTTCTTTCCGAATGCGCGGGGCGCTCTGACATCCAGCGGCTTGATGTGATGCTGCAGGTTGCCGAAGCATCAATGGGCATCGCTTCCAATCGGATCCGGCTCTATGCGGAGTTTGGCGGTTCGGCCGGGGGCCTGTTGTCCGCGCACACACTGGCGGGATCGTCAAAACGTCTGGACGCTTTGATTTTCGACGGCACGGCACTGGCAACACTGGTCGGCTGCAAAGAACCCACGGCCGAAACCCATGAGCGCACGGCAGCGCCAATCCTCGCCGCGCGCGCAGCCGTGGTGCTGAAGGCAAGCCATGCGGGCATTCCCGCTTACGAGGTTCTGCCCACCAGCTGCGACAACGAGACCAGGACCCGGCAGGCCCTTGCGAAAAGCAGGGACAACGGCTTCGCCTCGGTTGGCTGCCATTCGATCGAGCAGGCCACCTTTCTCAGCGACGTGTAAAACCCAGTCCATCAGCGCGTCGGACGGATCATCTCGAAAACGTCGCCGCCGTCGCAGTAATCCATGTAACCGAGACGGGCGAGCGGTTTGACCGTCGCCATGTCGAAACGGCCGTCGCGGATCGCCTCTTCGCGGATGTGGATACCGACCACCTGGCCGATGACGACATAATTGTCGGACGGCGTGCCATCCAACCCCTTCGGGCGAAACGTCTCGGTCATGCGGCACTCGAGCGCCGCAAAGGCCTCGCCAACGAAAGGCGCCTTCACCAGCGTGCCTTCGACCGGCGTCAATCCGGCAATCTCGAACTCGCTGTCGCCATGCGGTGCTGCGACCGACGTCGCGTTCACCGCTTCTGCGAGACTGCGGCTGGCAAAGCTCGCGGTGAACTCCCCGGTCGCCTCAATGTTGCGAACCGAGTCCTTGTAGCCGCTCGAGGAGAACATCACGAGCTTCGGCCGATCGCCGATGGCGTTGAAAAAGGAATAGGGCGCGAGGTTCAGCGAACCGTCCGATGCACGCGTGCCGATCCAGCCGATCGGCCGTGGCGAGACGATGGCCTTGAAGGGGTCATGCGACAGCCCATGACGGTTTAAGGCCGTATCGTAGAACATCAGGCACCTTCCCCGACCCAGGTAACGATCTCGGCAAGCTCAGGGCGCGGCCGCTCGGTCGGCGGCACCATCGCGGTGCCGATGTGAATGAAGCCGGCGATCTTCTCGCCCGGCTTGACGCCAAGCAAGGGATAGGCCCGCTCGTCGAACGCATACCATTCGGTCAGCCAATTGGAGGCGTAGCCAAGAGCATTGGCGGCCATCAGCAGGTTGAGGCAGACGGCACCGGCCGACATCACCTGCTCCCATTCGGGGATCTTGAAGTGCGGTGCGGCGGTGCTGACGACGGCGACGACGACGGGCGCACGCGACAGGCGGGTTTCCTCGACCTTGATCATCTCCTCGGACAGATCCGGCTTCAGCCGAAGCGCCATTGCCTTCAGCTCGGCGCTGATGCGCACCCTTTCCTCGCCGCGGTAAACGATAAAGCGCCACGGGGCGAGCTTGCCATGATCCGGTACGCGCGAGGCAAGCTTCAGCATCTCCTCGACTTCGGCCTTGCCGGGGCCGGGTTCGCCCATCTGGAACGCAGGGATCGAGCGGCGGGACGTGAGGTAGTCCACAAGCTTAATTTCGGTTTTCATGTCCGATGAATTCCACTAATTTGCCGCCCCACAGGCAGCCACGAAAATGCCATATCGGCGTCCCAAGTGGAGTCACTCAGTCAGGAAGTCAACTGTTCTCATGCGTCCGTGCTCTCGTATTTTCCTCAGAACCGGTCTCGCGATGCTTGTCGCCACGGTCGCTGCGGGAAGCGTTCTCGCTGAAGATGCGACGCAGGCCTTCAAAAGCTTTCCCTCGATTGCGGTCCCACGCAAGATGCCGAAGCTCACGGGCTTCAGCCCGATGGCGTCAGATCCGATTGCGGACGGTACCCTGAAGGATGTGAAACTCGAGGCCTTGCTCGCCGAAAAGGGCGGCCCCGTCGAGGCCGGGTTGACCTGGCGCGTGTTCAGCCCGATCCCGGGAAGCGACGGCAAGTTGCCGCTTCTTGCGACCTCGGAAGGCGGCTCCACAGCCTTCAACCTCGTTCCTGGCGACTATTTCGTCAATGTCTCGTTCGGCCGTGCGGCCGCCACGCGCAAGATCCGCGTGCCCGAGGAAGGCACGCTCGAAAAACAGGTTCTGGTGCTCGATGCCGGCGGCATCAAGCTCAACGCCGTTTCCGGCAGCGACGTGCGCATCCCGCCAGCAGAGCTCAGCTTCTCGGTCTATTCGGCCGACACCAAGAGCGATGGCGAGCGGGCTCTCATCATGTCGGATGTGAAACCGAACACGGTTGTGCGACTTGGGGCGGGCACCTATCACGTTACGTCAAGCTATGGCTCCACCAACGCATCGACCGCCGCCGACATCCAGGTCGAAGCCGGCAAGTTGACCGAAGCGACCATCCAGCATCGTGCCGCCAAGCTGACGCTCAAACTTGTCTCGGAACCAGGCGGAGAAGCGATCGCCAACACCGCCTGGACGATCCTGACGTCCGCAGGCGATACGGTGGACGAAGAAAACGGCGCCTTCCCGACGTTGGTCCTGCTCGAAGGCAGCTATTCCGCCGTGGCACGCTACAAGGACAAGATCTACGAGCGCGACTTCATGGTGAAGGCCGGCTTAAACACCGATGTGGAAGTGCTGCTCAGCAGCGGCGGCAATGACGCCAATACCAATCCGGGTGCAATTTCCGACGCGGCGGACTGACGCCCTGCTCTAACGGCGGCCAATTGACGTTACGTCAACCTGCTCGCTTCAGGAATCGCCGGCGTGGCGGCGCCATCGAGAAGACCGCGTCATAGATCCGCGCCAGCACATCCTTGCGGTCGCCACAGGCACCGAGATCTTCAGGCGTCAGGACACGACCGATGCGTGCTGCGATCGTCGTGCCCGACAGGCGGCGGAATTCGCGGATCAGCAACGACAGCCTGAGCGTCAGCGAGATCTTGCTGGCCAGATGGAAGATGGGACCGTTCTGTCCCTCGAAGTAGATCGGGATGACACTCGCCCGCGCAGCCTGAATGAGCTTTGCCGGAAAGATCTTCCACGGCAGGTCTTCCGCCCGACCAAAGCCCTTGGGCGCGGTAGCGACGCCGCCGGCGGGAAAGATCACGATGGTGACGCCTTCCTTTAGAAGGCGCAGCGCTTCATGGCGCGTCGCCATGTTGACGGCCAGCGCCTCCTTCGTCTCCTCGAACGACACCGGCAAGGAGTAAGGCGCCATTTCCGGCACCTTCAAGAGTTCGTTGTTGATGAGGACACGGAACGGCCGGCCGAGCTGTTCGGCGAGCGCCAGCACCGCAATACCGTCGCCGATACCGAAGGGATGGTTGGCGACGATGACGAGCGGCGTATCGGGCAGTTGCCGCGGTGGCCACTCCCCCTCCGTGCGCAACTTCACATCGATGAGCTGCAGCATGCCACCGAAGACCCGGTCACTCTTGCCGACAATGTCAGACCGCCAGCGCGTATAGAGCTTGGCATAGCGGTTACGGCCCGACAGGCCTTCTACCGAGCGAATGAACCAGCGCTTGAGGCGCCGGTCGTTGGCATTGGCGTAGGACAGCTCTTTGAACTGCACGGAAATCTCCGATGGATACGATCTTATCCGGATATTCCGCTAATATGACAGTTTGCTGACAAAGCAAGTGCCCGGGGTATTAACCCCGAGCTTTCTTTTCTGCCTTGCGCTTGAGATCGGGCGCCATCGCCTCGAAGGCGAGCGAGGCGATCGCCTCGTCAAGCGTCATCGCGGTCTGGGCCTGCGAGCCGAGACGACGGATGTTGACCGAACGTTCTTCCGCTTCGCGCTTGCCGCAGACGACGATGACCGGAACCTTCGTTACCGAGTGCTCACGAACCTTGTAGTTGATCTTCTCGTTGCGGAAGTCGGTCTCGACGGTGAGGCCTGCATCACGCAAGAGCTCGGCAACCTCGCGACCGTAGTCGTCCGCTTCAGACGTGATCGTCGCGACCACCACCTGCAGCGGCGAGACCCAGAGCGGCATGTGGCCTGCAAAGTTCTCGATGAGAATGCCGAGGAAGCGCTCCATCGATCCGCAGATGGCACGATGGATCATGACGGGCTGGCGCTTTTCCGATTCCTTGTCGATGTAGAAGGCACCGAAGCGTTCCGGCAGGTTGAAGTCGACCTGCGTCGTGCCGCACTGCCATTCGCGACCGATCGCGTCCTTCAGCGTATACTCGAACTTCGGACCGTAGAAAGCGCCCTCGCCCGGCAGGATGCCGGTCTTGATGCGACCTTCCGACTGCGCCTCGATCGTCTTCAAGACGTCCATCATCACGCTTTCGGCGCGATCCCAGAGTTCGTCGGAACCGACGCGCTTGTCCGGACGGGTGGAGAGCTTGACCACCACTTCCTTGAAGCCGAAGTCCTCGTAGACCGAGAGGATGAGATCGTTGATGCGCAGGCATTCGGCCGCCATCTGCTCGTCGGTGCAGAAGACGTGCGCGTCGTCCTGTGTGAAGCCGCGCACGCGCATCAGGCCGTGCAGAGCGCCCGACGGTTCGTAGCGGTGGACATTGCCGAACTCGGCAAGACGGACCGGCAGCTCGCGGTAGGACTTCAGGCCGTGCTTGAAGATCTGGATATGGCCGGGGCAGTTCATCGGCTTCAGCGCGAAGACGCGGTCGTCGTCGGTCTCGTCACCGGCAACCGTCACCTTGAACATGTTGTCGCGGTACCAGCCCCAGTGGCCCGAGGTTTCCCAGAGCGACTTGTCGAGCACCTGCGGCGCGTTGACTTCCTGGTAGGTGTTGGCAAGCCGGCGACGCATATAGGCGACCAGCGTCTGGAACATGCGCCAGCCCTTGCCGTGCCAGAACACGACGCCCGGGCCTTCTTCCTGAAAATGGAAGAGATCCATCTCGCGGCCAAGGCGGCGATGGTCGCGCTTTTCGGCTTCGGCGAGCACGTGCAGGTACTGGTCGAGCTCTTCCTGGGTGTGCCAGGCCGTGCCGTAGATGCGGGTCAGCATCGCGTTGTTGCTGTCGCCGCGCCAGTAGGCACCGGCCACCTTCATCAGCTTGAAGGCCGTGCCGATCTGGCCGGTGGAGGCCATGTGCGGGCCGCGGCAGAGGTCGAACCAGTCGCCCTGGTAGTAGATCTTGAGGTCCTGGCCTTCCGGAATCGCATCGACGAGCTCGACCTTGTAGGCCTCGCCCTTGTCGGCGAAGACCTGGCGGGCCTTGTCACGCGACCAGACTTCCTTGGTGAAGGGCTTGTTGCGCGCAACGATCTCCTTCATCCGCTTTTCGATGAGCGGCAGATCGTCAGGCGTGAACGGCTCGTTGCGGGCAAAATCATAGTAGAAGCCGTTGTCGATGACCGGACCGATGGTCACCTGCGTTCCCGGCCACAGTTCCTGCACGGCCTCTGCCATCACATGCGCGGCATCGTGACGGATAAGCTCGAGCGAGCGCTTGTCGTCGCGCACGACGATCTCGAGCCGGCCACTGGTGACCGGATCGGACAGATCGCGCAGCTCGTCGTCAAGGGCAATGGCGACGGCCTTCTTGGCAAGCGACTTCGAAATTGCTTCGGCGACGTCGCGGCCGGTCGTTCCCGCGGGGTATTCGCGGACCGAGCCATCAGGAAAAGTAAGGGAAACGGGATTCGACATGATCATCTCCTATCCAGTCCCGCCAACGAATGCGGGTGGTATGGTTGGCCGGCAGTGCCGGTGAATGGAAGCTGGCCTGATAAAGGGTTTTCGAAGGCGAGTAAAGGCAAGGGCGGCCGTGCGAACTAGCCTTGCAACATGTCGGCGAGGCCCTTGACCGTGTTCCAGTTGCGGAACGTGCCGATGCCCAGCCGCTTTGTCGTCATCGCGCCCAACAGCTTCGATTCGCTCGCCTTTCCCTGGAAATGCACCCAGAGATCGCCATCGATAATCGCAAGGCGTTCGCCAGCGACACAGTAGCATTGAAGGTCCGCGAGCACTGCCTCCGTCAGCGGCTCACGCATCACGCGGACATGTACCTGGGTCGCATCTTTTTCGCCCTCCTCGTGGAAGGGATTGGATGCCGCTAGCGCCCGCCAGCCGGCACCAGACCGGACGATAATGTCGACGTGCCGGCCGAACGTCTCAAGAAAAGCCTGCTCAAGCGGCGTTTCGAGGTCGGGGATGGGCGTTTGTCCGAACTGGAATATAAGATTGCCGGTCGCGACCAGCGTGCGCGGCTCGCGAAAGCCGAGTCCTTCCGCCATTCGCTTGAGATCCGCCATGACAACCCGACGCCCGGGACCAAGAACGATGCTGTAGAGCAAGGCGACGTAGCTGTTCATCTTTTCTCCAGGTCAGGCGCGCCAGAAGTCCGCGGCCCCCGCGGGCAGCCTTGCCAGGACCCGGTCGAGCTTCGCCTCATCGATGTTGCGACGCAAGGCGGCAGCCACGTCTGCAATGGCACTGTCCGGCGAAATGTTGTGGTCGGGGCGCAGCGACTGCACTTCCCGGGTCATCGCGATGCGGCCGGCAAACGGCATTTTCGGTTCTTCGACGTCCCATTCGGCGACAAAGATTGCCCGAAGCACCGGCGGCAAAACGTCAGCAAACAGGATGGCCTCTTCCAGGTCGAGTCTCCTGCGAAAGGTCTGCAGCACCGCCTGGACCATCGTGTAGGCCTGGTTGGTCGTCTGCAGCCCGGCGATGTCACGGGCGTCCAGCAGGAAGCGGTCAAAATCCGCGGATGCCTGGCGATATTCCATCGGCATCGACATGGCGGTCATCCAGCCTTTGGCCGCGGCCGCCAATAGCGCCACGGCGCGTACCAAGTGAGACGAGGCTCGAGACGTTCCGGCACCGGGTCGAAACCGTGTGTTCCGCCTGGTCCGCACCGCGCCACGCGAAACAGCGTCATCCAGCCGCCGGCCCAAAAGCCATGGCGGGCAATCGCCTCGTAGCCATATTCCGAACAGGTCGGCAGGTGCCGACAGGAATTGCCGATGAAGCCTGAAAGGGTCAGCTGGTAGGCGCGGATCAGCGCCATTCCGATCAGCCGTCCCGGCGTCTTGCGAAACGGACCATTCCAGTTTCGGCCGCGGACGGCAGGCTTTGTCCGTTCGTTCGTTGCATGACGACAATCCGGTTCGCCGCACATGTCAGACGGCCGCGAGCTGTCGCCTGGCCTCGATCTGCTCGATCGCATCGACAACAGCGTCAAAGGTCAGCATCGTCGAGGCGTGCCGCGCCTTGTAGTCCTTGACGGGACGCAGGAAGCGCATGTCCTCGAAACGCCCGGATGGCCCCTCGCCGTCAGCCTTCAGCATGGCCAGCATGTCCTCGCGCGCCTTGCGTATTTCTTCGGCTCCGGCGCCAACCACGTGGCGCGCCATGATGGAGGACGACGCCTGGCCGAGCGCGCAAGCCTTCACCTCGTGAGCAAAATCGGCAACCACGTCACCGTCCATCTTCAGCCAGATATGCACCTTGGAGCCGCAAAGTTTGGAATGGGCTGCCGCGTCCGCATCCGCGTCGGCAAGCGTTCCTATGCGTGGGATATTGCCGGCAAACTCAAGAATGCGGCTGTTGTAGATGTCATCCATCATGTGACGCGATCCGACTGATTTTTCGCGGTTTTGAATGATCGACGCATGATTTTCTCCGGTAGGCAGGAAAAAAGCACGACGCGACACGCTCCGCCTCTTTCATCTCTGTGGCACCATACTATATGCTATGTCGTGTTGGGGCGACAGTTCCGCAAGAGGAACAATGTCGCCTGTTGTTTGGGAAACCGTGCCGGAAGGTCCAGTGCACTGCTAAGCCAGGACCCGAAAGCCCCGGAGCCCGCCAACGGAACCCAAGCCTGCAGGGTTAGGCGAATGGCCAGTGGCGAGTTGTCCGAAAGATAAAACGTCAAGCAATCCCGTATTGCGCAAAGAGGCCATTATGGATGCCATAGTGAAGAATTTTCCCGTGCTCGACAATGCGAGCGACCGCCCGACCCAGAAGGAAGCGGAAGAGGCCGTGCGCGTTCTTTTGCGCTGGGCCGGCGAAGACCCGGAACGCGAAGGCTTGAAGGATACGCCGGCACGCGTCGCCAAGTCCTATCGCGAGCTTTTCAGCGGCTATGATCTTGCCCCGGAAGACGTGCTCGGTCGCACCTTCGAGGAGGTTGCCGGCTACGACGACATGGTGCTCGTCAAGGACATCCCGTTCTATTCGCATTGCGAACATCATATGGTGCCGATTATCGGCAAGGCGCATGTCGCCTACCTGCCCAACGGCCGCGTTCTCGGCCTGTCCAAGATTGCCCGCGTGGTCGACATCTATGGCCGGCGGCTGCAGACGCAGGAATCGATGACGGCGCAGATCGCCAAGGCGATCGATGAGTCGCTTGCCCCGCGCGGCGTCGCTGTCATGGTTGAGGCCGAGCATATGTGCATGGCGATGCGCGGTGTGCAGAAGCAAGGCTCGACAACGCTCACCACCACATTTACGGGTACGTTCCAGACGGAGCCGGCCGAACAGGCCCGGTTCATGACCATGATCAGGGGCTTCCGGTAAGGCTCCGACAGACGGAGCCTTTCATGACGCTCACCTTCGACGCCCCCTCCTCCGACAAGGCCGAACTGGAATCCGGTCCGGCCTTTACTCCGCGCTTCGACGAAAAGGGATTGATCACCGCCGTCGTCACCGATGCCCGGGACGGCGAATTGCTGATGGTCGCTCACATGAATGCCGAGGCGCTAGCCCTGACGCTCGAGACCGGCGTGGCCCACTACTACAGTCGCTCGCGCAAGAGCCTTTGGAAGAAAGGCGAAAGCTCCGGAAACCTGCAGACAATCAGGGAAATCCGCACCGACTGCGACCAGGATGCAATTTGGCTGAAGGTCTCGGTCGCCGGCCACGACGCCACTTGCCACACCGGCCGCCGCTCCTGCTTCTACCGCACGGTCGGCATGAAGGACGGCAAGGCCGTGGTCACGATTACCGATGACCACAGGCACTTCGATCCCGCCGAGATCTATGATAAAAATTAAGCATTGCGCATCTTTTCGGTGCGCGCATGTGCTACATTCACCTTTTGGAAACCAAGCGGGCGCCTAATCCTTATGCAGGGATACAAGGCAGACAACGGGAATTGGCGTCCCAGACTGTATTGCAAACTGTATCCAATGTTTATCGATCGTGCCGCAATCGGCGACGGGATCGGTGATATACCTAGAGAATGGTGCCAGTCTTTCAGCAATGGAATGAGACGAGGCCGGCACCAGCGCCGGCTTGGCGGAGCCTCCTCAAGACGCGCGCGGCGAGTAGCATTTTTTTCAGGATCGAACCCGCTCCTGGACAGTTTAGTCAGTGAAGAATTGCCCCAGCGACCCTCGCGCATTCTCATCGACGTGTCGCGCTGCGGAGTATTCGGCGGTGTTGGAGGTGCCGGATGTTGAACTGGACTTTTACGCGTAGCAACCAGATTTCAGATCTGTCCGGCCCGGACGGGGCATCGATATCCACCACACTGCCAGAACCTGCGACACCGCCGCAAAGTCCAAAGATTGCGATCGCCCTTGGCGGGGGTGCTGCTCGCGGCTGGGCCCATATCGGCGTGCTGCGCGCGCTCGACGAGGAAGGCATCGAAGTGGGCATGATCGCCGGAACGTCGATCGGGGCGCTCGTCGGCGGTTGCTACCTTGCCGGCAAGCTGGACGAACTCGAGGCTTTCGCCCGCTCCCTGACCGTACGCCGCATCGCCGGACTGCTCGATTTTGCCATTGGCGGCGGTGGTCTTTTCGGCGGGCTGAGACTGACCAAACGCATGCAGGAACACCTCGAGGGCCTGAGCATCGAGGGCCTCGACCGGCCGTTCATTGCCGTTGCCACAGAAGTCCATAGCGGCCATGAAGTCTGGCTCGAGAAGGGATCGCTGATCACCGCCATCCGCGCCTCCTATGCGCTGCCCGGCATCTTCGAGCCGATCAAGGCGAATGGCCGCACACTGATCGACGGGGCGCTCGTCAATCCGGTGCCCGTCTCCGTCTGCCGTGCTCACGAGCAACAACTCGTTGTGGCCGTCAACCTGAACTACGACCTCTACGGCCGCTCGGCCGTCGTCAAGCACAGTGCGGGCGCGGGATCGCCGGACGACCCAGCAAGGGAAGTGGCACACCACTCGCGTCTCGGCATGACCAGCGTCATGGTCCAGGCCTTCAACATCATCCAGGATCGCATCTCACGAGCCCGGCTTGCCGGTGATCCGCCGGATCTGGCGCTGCATCCGAAGCTCAACGACATCGGCCTGTCCGAATTCCACCGTGCCGGCGAGGCGATCGATCGTGGTTACCACGAGGCGAAAGCCAGGCTGGTCGAGATTCGTCGGATGCAGGAAGTCCTCGTTCGCTGAGCAATGCGCGTGTCGTGAGGGAACGCGCGTTCAATCGTCTCGCGCCAATCGTCTGCAGAAAAGGCAGCTCTTAAAATCGCTTTGCCGCGAGCGGACGGACCGCGCGGGATGCAGCACAAATGCATTACCCTCACCGCAACGGTGAGTCCGAAGCCAAGTCGGTGAAAGAGGGCGGCGCGGGCCGCCCTTCCCGGTATCAGCCGGCGATATAGGCCTTTATCTGCTCGGTCTCGTGCTCGATCGCACGGATGTGGTGCTTGATCACGTCACCGATCGATACGATACCCGCCAATTGGCCATTCCTTTCGACCGGCAGGTGGCGCGCCCTGAGCTTGCTCATCATCTCCATCAGCGTCTGGACGGACATTTCCTCGGTGCAGCAATAGACATTCTGCCACATGACGGCTGCGACCGGCCGTTCGAGACAGGTCGCTCCCTGCTTGGCAATTGCCGCGACGATGTCACGCTCGGTGAGGATGCCTGCGATCTGATCGTCCGCGTCAAGGATGACGACCGCACCGATATGATTGTCACGCAAGAGGATGGCAGCCTGCTGGACCGTCATCTGAGGGCCGACGGATACGACATTCCGGCCCTTTTCATCGAGTATTGCTTTTACTGACATGCGCACATCTCCCGTTGCGACAACACCGGGTCGGCAGGGAAAGTTCCAGCCGTCTCTCGTGCGGTACGGTCGGGCGATGGAACCTGTACCCTGGCCGCTGTGGACGACCTGCCCGCGTGCTCCTCAGACGCGGACGGGCCTTCGATACCCGGCCTACACGGGTCGCCATTTGATGGCGACCGTAACAAATGGTGCGCCAGCGCCTTGGGGAAATCAAGCGGTTACAGCGGCCATCCGCCGATCTTTCACATTGTCAGTCGCGAGGATCGAACAGACCGAAGAGGAGAAAGCCGAAGAGGAAACCGCCGATATGGGCCTCCCAGGCGACACTGCCTGCGCCACCAGGCGTGAACATGCCGAGGCCGATCAGGAAGTTGGTGAGAAACCAGATCCCGGCAAACATGACCACAGAGCGGTTCGCCAGCGCCTCATAAACTGTCAGCCGGCGGTTGAGATGGGCAAACTGCCGACTGATCCGGCCGCTCGGCGAAAAGACGAATCGCGCAGCCGCACCCATGAAACCAGACACGACCCCCGAGGCACCGACGACCACGATCATCTCGCCCCAGTGAAACGCGGTGTGAAGTGCCACGGCTGCGGCAGCCGAAAGGCACCAGAAAACCGCGAGCCGCCCCATGCCGATCCGCCGTACGACCGGAGCCCCGAATGCGACCATCCAGAAGATGTTGAAGATCAGGTGCTCCCAGCTGCCGTGCAGGAACGAATAGGTCACCGGGCTCCAGAGCCATGCGAGCCCCTGCTCGGCAAGCGGGTGATCGTACCGTGCAGGCAAGAAGGCAAAATTGAAAATGATTTCCTGGTCGACGGAAGGCGGCAGGACATAGATCCGCAGCACATGGACCGCGATGAGGAACAGGAGGATGAAAGTCAGCCCCGCCGGCAGATTGAAGGCGGGTTCACGCGCCGGGCTGGCAGCGCCGTCGCGCTCCGCTTCCGGTGGCGTTGCCGTCTGATCTCGTTCCATGCTGCTCTCTTCCATCGATGCGCCCGTTCGATCGAGGCGACGGCAAGGCATCGCCGGAATTTTGGACCGGACTGGGGCGACCAGCCATAAGCAAACAAAAAAAGACCGTCCAGCAAAAACTGAACGGTCGCCAAGCTCACATCCGAGCTCCAGTTCAAGTGCCGAAGACAACGCTTCGTGAAGTGATGTCTCTCCAGTGCCAGTCATACGCCGCACACGCAATCGAAACCGATTGTTAACCTTAATTTCGGGCTGGCACGGTTTTCGCTCCGCTGATCTCAAAACCGCAATGAGAGGCCAAGCCTGTACCAGACCGGCACAGACAGGGCCGTACAGATGGAATGAATTTACGATGCGCAGCCATACGACAATCGAGCTTTTCCGATACTGGAACACCATTCGCGGCAAGCGCGACCTACCGCGCCGCGACGAACTTGAACCATCAGACATCCGCACTTTGCTGCCGAACCTGTTCATGCTTGAGCGTGACCGCAACGCCGGCATCTCGTTTCGGCTCGCAGGAACCCATGTCTGTGCCCTCTTCGGATTGGAACTTCGCGCGCGGCAATTCGGCATGCTCTGGCTTGGCGCGCAGGCCGCCAAGACACAGCGCATAGCCGGCCAGGTCATGACGCACCGCGTGCCGGTCATGTTGTCGGCCAAGGGTCGCACTGCCGATAACCGCGAGATCGAAATCGAAACACTTCTACTCCCGCTCGCGTCCGGCGAAGGCGCAAGCGACAGAATCCTTGGGGCGCTTTCGCCACTTTCGCGCCCGCAATGGTTGCATGCGACTTCGATCGAAGCACTCGACGTCACCGGCATGAAGGTGCTCGACCCCGATCGCACCGCTGTGTTCCGAGACGAGCCGGCGGCGGACTGCACTCGAGTGCCCGCGGAATTCCTTTTCGATGAAAGGGTTTCAAGCAAGTTCCGTCAGGTACGACACCTGCGCATCCTGGAGGGCGGGCGTCGCGGCTGATCGTCGCCGATGTCTCGCTATGGACGCGCGGACCAACCGGAGGACGAACCTTCTATTAACCCGAACGTTCTAAGCTCCGCCTGCCAAGATACGTCATGCAGAGACACCATGTTTTCGTTCCAGCACGCACAGAATTCCGCTCCGAAACCGCGCCAGGAAGGTGCATTTCAGCGCGTTTCGGTGAACCTTGCTGGCCGGCTGATGCTTGCCAATCATGACGAATTTGACTGCACCGCCGTCGACATGTCGCCCGGCGACGTGCTGCTTGCCTCGCCGGCGCGCCCGCGGGCGGGCGAACGCATCATCGCCTATATCGATCATGTCGGTCGCCTCGAAGGCACCGTGTCGCGCATCGCCGAAGATGCTTTCGTGATCCAGCTCAACGCGACCGAACGCAAGCGCGAGAAACTCGCAGCCCAACTGACCTGGATCGCCAACAAGCACGAACTTGGCCTGCCTGAAGATCGTCGCCACGACCGTCTCGCGCCGCGCAAGACTGTAACCGAGCTGACGCTCGACACCGGCGTCAAACTCCCTTGCCGCATCATCGACCTTTCGCTTTCCGGCGCCGCTGTCGACATCGAAAATCGCCCGCCGATCGGCACGCCGGTCCTGCTCGGCAACATGAAGGGCAAGATCGTCCGGCACTTCCAGGAAGGCTGCGCCATCGAGTTCTCGGGCATTCAGTCCCGCGCGGCGCTGACCGAGTTTCTCTGAGTTTCATGAGAACGGGATCGGGCAACGTGTCGAAGCAGACCGCCACGCCCGTCCATCAAGAAGACCTTCACCGACATTGCTGAACGATCAGCCCGTTGCGCAAACCGCCAACGGCGACGCCGACTGAGTTTACCCGCCAGGGTTCCGCCTCAAGCCTCCCACCGGCAACCGGGCAGAAGCAGGCTCACCCTCGGAACCGCATGCAGCGGCATGCGATCAGTTGGCTCATTCTGGGACAGGGCAAGTGGCGGCACGCTCCAGCCGCCCTCGGATTTCACAAAAATATTTTCTTCAGAAAACCCCGGCCTGTAAGGTCGTCGCAAGTTTAAAACCGCAACCGAAGCGGGCGGGTAGTTCCCCTTCGATGCCGACTTCGTCCGCGCTGTGCCAGGCCACCTGAAGCTTGCCGGATCCAGTTTCTCTAGAAACACACGCCAATACAGCCACTTGGATAATGAATGAATTTCGATCATCCGGATCAAGAGGCTTGAAATCGATAAAATTTGAATCAAATACGATTCAAATACATATAAAAATCTATTCTTATTTTATTCTTATACGATCCGCATTTGTACTTGTTTTTACCTCGCCAGTTCGCGAGCGATAAAAACGTCTGTGCCATTGTCGAACCATAACGGGGAGACAATGATGCTCAAGACAATCACCAAGATGATCGCGGTTGCGATGCTTTTTACCGGCGGACTGATCGAAGCAGCCCAGGCACTTCCGGCCAACATGGTCGTCACCGGCGCCACCAACCCGCCGATCGGCCACTATGAATTCTGCAAGACCTATTCGGCCGAGTGCGCGTCCAATGGCAAGGATCGCGGCCCGATGGTCCTGACGCGCGAAGGCTGGCAGAAGATTCTCGAGATCAACTACGACGTCAACCAGGCGATCACGCCGCTCACCGACATGGAAATCCATGGCGTCGAAGAAAAGTGGTCCTACCCGGACACCGTTGGCGACTGCGAAGATTATGTTCTTCTGAAGCGCCGCAAGCTGATCGAGAACGGCTTCTCCCCGTCCGATCTTCTCATCACCGTCGTGCTGCAACCGAATGGCGACGGCCACGCGGTTCTGACCGTCCGCACGGACCGCGGCGACTTCATCCTCGACAACATGCGCAACAAGGTGCTGGCGTGGTCGGATACCGAATACACCTACCTCAAGCGGCAATCGACCGAACATTCCGGTCGCTGGGTCAAGCTTCAGGACGGCCGCACCGTCGCCGTCGGCAGCGTACGCACCCAATGAGACGCATATGAGAGGTGCTGTAAGCGGCCACCTCTCTCCCCCAAAGGGCTCCGGTCCATTCACTTTCCCCGTCCAGACCGGGCCTCGGCCGGTTCCGCTGTCCCTCGGAACCGGCCTTTTTTTGAGAGCAGGTTCCACCCGTCGCACAGCGCCGGTCGTATTTACCGAAAATTAACCAACTTCGACCAGCGTCGGGCAAGCAACATCAGGCACGTTTGGTGCGTGGCGACAGGTAAGGCGCCCAACGGATCCCTCGCGATAGCGGACAGGTCAGTCCAAAGATGAGCAGCGCTTCAAACGGCACTCACGAACCGGAACTCCGGCCGCTGCTGTCACCTCGTTTCGTCTATCGCGTGACGGCCGTCATTGTGCTGCTTGCCGGCCTGACTGCCGCCATCGCTCTCTCCGGTCGCTGGTTCGGCGAAAACCTGGCGCTTGCTGGCCATACCGCCAGCCGCGAGCCCTACGACATCTTCATCGGCCAGGATCATTTGCGCCTCCCCGCCAACATGATCCGCTTCGAGGCACAGCGCGCCACATCGATCGTCGAGCGCGTCGACCTCTACCTGACCTGGCCGGCGCTTGAAGGCTACAGCGACGCGAACCGCGACCTCTTCAACGACGTCGACGCACCTGAAAACCTGATATTCCTGCAGATTGCGCAGAGCACCATGTCGCGCGACATGTCCGGGCGGCTGGAACCGATCTACACCCAGGTGTTCGACGGCACGCCGGCACCCGGACCAGGCGGCCTCACGGAACATCAGGTCAAGCGGACGTCCAGCTATGCCGGCGAAGTCTTCCTTACGGCCGAGCGGAATGGCCAGACGCCGTATGTCGTTCGCTGCCTGCAGGCCGACGCTCAAACCCTCTCGACCAGCGCCGATTGCCAGCGCGACATTCACGCCGGCAAGGATCTTGTCGTGCTCTACCGCTTCTCGAACAGGCTGCTGCCGCAGTGGCGGCAGATCGATGATGCCATCGCCACCTTTGTCAAAAGCCGCATCCTGCCCTGATTTCGTCCAACTGATATGGTGCAGGCATGGCCGCCGCACCATTGCGCTACACCGGAATTGTCCTTGTACGAATGCGTCCTTTTCCGGAAACCAATCATTCATCATAAACCGATTGGTAACGCTATGCCGATACTGTCTCGAGAACGGTCGTTCCCGGAGGCGGCGTCCGGACAACCCCATGACATGAGAATGAAGAGTAGCGTAGTGTCCCAATCCGGTTTTTTTGATCTCGCGAAGCGCCCGTTCGGCGCTCTTTCAAAGATGGTAGGGCGCGTCGTCCTGGCGGGCGCCATTGCATCGGCCGCCTTTGCAGCGCCGGCCTTCGCGGCCTCGAAGTATGCCAATCCGAAATATTCGGGCATTGTCGTAGATGCCAAGACGGGCAAGATCCTCTACGGCGAGGATGCCGACGAACTGCGCTATCCGGCGTCGCTGACCAAGATGATGACGCTCTACCTGACCTTCGAGGCGCTCGAGGCTGGACGGATCACGAAGTCCACTACCATTCCCTTCTCGAAGAACGCTTCGGCCGAACCGCCGTCGAAGCTCGGTGTCCGCGCGGGTCAGTCGATTACCGTCGAGCAGGCGATCCTCTCGCTCGTCACCCGTTCGGCAAACGATGCGTCGACGGCCCTCGGCGAGTATCTCGGCGGCTCCGAACAGCGCTTTGCCCGCATGATGACGAACAAGGCCCGGGCGCTCGGCATGACGCGCACGACCTATCGCAATGCAAACGGCCTGCCGAACCCCGAGCAGCGCACGACTGCACGCGACCAGGCTCGTCTCGGCCTCGCGCTGCGTCAGCATTTTCCGCAGTATTACGACTATTTCTCCACGCGCAGCTTCCGCTTCGGCAAGCAGACGATCGGCAACCACAACCGCCTGCTCGGCAATGTGCGCGGCGTCGATGGCATCAAGACCGGCTACACCCGCGCCTCCGGCTTCAACCTCGTGACCTCGGCCCAAGTCGACGGCCGCAGCATCGTCGCCGTTGTCATGGGCGGCACGTCCGGTGCCAGCCGCGATGCGCAGATGCGCCGGCTGGTGGCAAAGTACATGCCGACGGCGTCCCGTCGTGGCGACGGCAACCTGATTGCCGAAACCAAGCCGACCCCGGTTCCGGCCGAAGAAACTGAGGTGGCAGCAGCAGCTCCAGTTGCCGAAACGCCCGTCGTTGCAACGGCGGCCAGCAGCCACGACCTGCCCAACACCGGCCCCGTTCCGGACTTCCGTTACAATGGTGAAAACGCAAGCAGCGTGCAGATGGCCTATGCCGGCAACAAGCGCGCATCGGACAACCCTGTTCTTTCCCCGAGGATCGTTCCCAACACGCTCGACGCACAGAGCCTGAAGCTTCGTCAGCCAGTCGCCGCCGACATGGTCGACACCCAGGTCACCAATTCGGTTCCGAAAAAGGCCGAGGCTGTCGCCAAGGCTGAGCCGGCTGAAGTCGCCAAGGCCGAACCGATGCCTGCGCAGCCGCAAGGCTGGGTGATCCAGATCGGCGCGACGCCGGACAAGGAACAGGCCATGACCCTTCTTGGCAACGCCAAGGACAAGGGTGGCAAGGCACTGCGCAACGCGACCCCCTTTACCGTCGCCTTCGGCCAGGTCTATCGCGCCCGCTTTGGTGGCTTCGATGGCCAGGACGCAGCAGTCAACGCCTGCAAGGCACTGAAGAAAAAGGGCATTTCCTGCTGGGCGAGCCAGCAGTAAGGTGAAAAGTTTCGGCGGTCGGTTGTGTATTTTTTCCGACCGCCTTCCTCGGATTTGTACAGCGTAACGAGGTTAAATATGGCAATGAACGAGAACGTTCCGGGGGTTACCCCGCTGCCGGGGAGACGCGGCAAGCCGTCTCGCATCAACTTGCATCCCCTGCACGAGGCGGCGATGCGCATCGCCGACCTCGGGCTGAACCGGTCAAAGGCGAAGACGCGCGACCTCGTCGGCATGTTGCTTACGCATGGCGCCCGGGCCTGGCGCTCGACCCAGCCCCGCGCCGGCATTCACCTGCACGTGACAGGACCCAGCCGACGTCGTCCGCTGCGGATGCGGATCACCTGATTGCCAGAAAACTGAAAGGCGGCGAAGGCCGCCTTCAGACCGCTGACAAACCCGTCGATATTTTCGGCGGGTTTTTGTTTTTGTGGCAGGCATTTTTGTTCGGGCTGTTTT
>NZ_JAKUMO010000016.1:0-159883 GCF_037026475.1 Ensifer sp. MJa1
CACCCGTCAATGTTGCACTTGGATTAGATTCTCCCCCGCAAAGTTAAAGTGTCCTGATCCTGCAAAGTTGGAATGTCACTCTCCCCGGGTTTTGATGACCTGGGAGATTGCGGATGGGATTGATTGCGATGAGCGAACGCGATCTGCAACGGATTGAGGTTTTGTCGAAAGTGATCGCCGGACGCATGACGTTGGCGTCGGCGGCGCGCGTGCTTGAACTGAGCACCCGTCAGGTCCGTCGTCTGCTGGAGCGGATCAACACTGGCGGCGCGGCTTCAATCCGGCATAAGGCGATCGGCCGACCCTCGAACAACCGGATCAGCGACGGTGTTCGGGATTATGCGGTGACGCTCGTTCGCGAACGCTATGCGGACTTCGGACCGACGTTGGCGGCCGAGAAGCTAGCCGAACGCGATGGACTGACGGTATCGCGCGAGACGCTGCGCCAATGGATGTCGGACGACGGCCTCTGGCTGTCGCGCAAGCAGCGGCGGACGTTTCATCAGCCACGCTTGCGACGCGAGGCCTATGGCGAGCTGGTGCAGATCGACGGGTCGGAGCATCGCTGGTTTGAGGATCGTGGGCCGTCATGCTCGCTGCTGGTGTTCGTCGATGATGCGACGGGCAAGTTGATGCAGGTGCGGTTTGTGCGTTCGGAAAGCGCCTTCACCTACTTTGAAGCGCTGGCGCTGTATCTCAAGCATCACGGGGCACCGGTCGCCTTTTACTCCGACAAGCATTCGGTGTTCCGGGTGGCGAAGAAGGATGCCAAGGGTGGCCAGGGCATGACGCAGTTCGGGCGAGCGCTTTGCGAGTTAAACATCGAGATTCTTTGCGCAAACTCCAGTCAGGCCAAAGGTCGCGTCGAACGGATGAACCGGACGCTGCAAGATCGCTTGGTCAAGGAATTAAGGCTGGCGGGTATCGACGACATGGAGGCTGGCAATGCATTTTTGCCTGGCTTCATAGAGCACTACAACGCGCGGTTTGCCATTGTCCCTGCCCGACCCGATGACCTGCACCGGCCGATGAACCTTGCACCGGATCGGCTGGCCGAGATCCTGTGCAAACGCGAGCAGCGCTATGTCGGAGCGCAACTGACGTTTTCGTTTGAGCGCCAGCGGATCATGCTCGAGGAGACCGAGGTGACGCGCGGTTTGGCTGGTCGCTATGTCGAAACCTATGCCTATGCGGATGGCCGATTGGATGTGCGGTGGAAAGGCCATTCCCTGTCCTACAGGGTGTTCGACAAGGACCAGCGGGTGACGCATGCGGCGATCACCGAGAACAAGCGGCTTTCCGATGTCCTGGCTTACATCAAGGAACGTCAGGACCAGCAGACGCAGCCGGCCGTGAAGACGAACAGCGACAAGAATGGCTACAAACCGCGTGGCCGCAAGCCGGGCAAGCGGACGGACTTCACGAACGATCCGGTGGTGATCGCGCGACGTGAGAAGGCCCTTTCCCGACTTGATGCTGCGGAATGATCCGTCATCGCAACATCTCAAAGCTAAAGCCGAAGAGGTGGCCACCACCCACCCCGATCTGATCTTGCAACCGGATCAGCCGGTCAGATCGGGGCTGGTCGTCGTGCCGTAGGGCAGCCCAAAGTGACATTTTAACTTTGCGCCAAAGCGGACAGTTCAACTTGGCTGCCACAGTTATAACATAACGACACCTCATCCGAGCAGGTGTTGTCCGAAGATCTCTATCCGCACCACGACTGCTTGAAGCCAACCCATCGATGCGCCAATCCTTCGTCAACAAGCTGAGCGCCGAGCGATTTACCGCTCCGGTAGACGTCCCGTAGCTTGCGCCCGTATTTATCCTCGTCACGCATCCCCGCTTTGAGACCGAATGCGCCGGCATTGAGAAGCGTTTGCAGACGGATCGTGGCCTGCTCACCCAGCGCCTTCTCTTCGGCGCAACGCGGCTCACTGATTTCTGGGGTGTCTATGTCCGAGATCCGGTACTTGATGCCGTCGAGCCAGAACGTATCACCATCCACGACGCACGTTGTTCGCACGCTCGATGTGCATATGGGGAAGGATGCGGAAATGGTATCTTCCGGCGGCACGGTTGCCCAGCCGTAGGCCCCGCCTATCACGACGCCAGCGAGAGGCAACACAAGCACCCAGGGCGATAACCCCCTTCTCGGCGCCACCGTGCGTTTGGTCGGATTGAATTTGGCGGACCTCCCTACGGCCTCACGCGACGCTCGCGGCTTGCCTGTTCCTTTTGAAGGCAGGCTTTTACCAAACACGGAATTGGCGACAAGTATCGCGCAAACTAGCACGCCACCTATCAGCAGCGCGAAAGGCGAGCGACTTCTGCCACCGCCTCCACCTCCCCATAGGCCGCCACGACGGCGCGCCTCGGCGTCATTTGGAAGTAGAAGCAGAAGTGGGCCGAGCACCAAAGCTCGGCGACTTAACTGGTATGGCTCGCGCACATCTGGTCCCCTCAAACCAAAACTGCAGATCCTCGCTTTTTGTATACCCCTGCGCCGGACGATAGCACACGTTAAAATTTAGAAAAGACTAAATAAGCCTAGACTACAACCTGCGCTGTGAGAGCAAAAGCTGAGGGCGGGTCTGCCTCTTTCGCCGCACGCGCGATCGGCAATTGGTTTGGAAAGCTGCAAAGATGCAGGCTCACTGCACTGCAGTTCGCATTGGCTGCGCATTGATCTCGTAGACATCGGATGGTCCTTCCATCTCTCGCACGCCTTTGAAGGAAGGATGCCGAAGCTTTCCATCTTGCGTCCACGCGCGATACTCGACTTCGGCTATCAAGAGCGGACGGGCGAAAACCGCCCCCTTGCGCTTCAATCCTACCGGCGGCTTCTCAGCCGGGATTGCGTTGAGTAATTCGCGCAGCGCGACGGATTCCTGATTGCTCCACCCAGTGCCGCACCCTCCGACGTAGACGAGTTCATCAACCTTCCTCGCAGCCAGGAGCAGCCGGCCGATCGCGCCTGGCATAGTCGACGGCTCATAGCCGACGATCACGAACCAGTCGCGCCGAGCGCATTTGATCTTGAGCCATTCCGGCCGGCGGCCTGAGTGGTAGGGCTTGTCCCGCCGCTTTGCGATGATGCCCTCTAGACCGAGCTCGCAGGCGGCACGGAAGAATTCTGCCCCGTCCGCATCGACCTCTTCGGAAAGAAGGATAGAGCCGTCGCGGCTGGCGAGAAGCTGCTTGAGAAACTGCCGGCGCTCGGCCTGCGGTTGCCTCCGCAGGTCGCGACCGTCGAGGTAAAGGATATCGAAAGCCATAAGGAGGATTTCGCCGGGGCCATGTAAGCCCGGCCGGCGCCCGAGGGCGCGCTGAAGCAAGCCGAAGTCCGATCGGCCCTTATCGTCGAGCACGACAGCCTCGCCGTCGATGATCGCATTATTGACGCCGAGCTGCGGCGCCTCCGCTGCAATGGAGGGGAAACGATTGGTCCAGTCGTGACCATTGCGCGTTAGGACCCGCACCCGGCCGGGCTCGATATGCAATTCAACCCTATAGCCGTCCCACTTCACTTCATAGGACCAAGCCGCCCCGGGTGGTGGCTTGTCGACAAGGGTTGCAACGCAAGGACCGACCCAACTCGGCATCGGATCGGCCGGCGGTGCGGGAGGCGGCGCAGTAGGCGGCGCTTTCTTCGCTGTTTTAGCCATGCCGCATTAACGCACAAAGCCGCGAAAAGGTCTGCTCTATCGCCGTGCCCGTCGCCACCCAGCGGCCCGCGCCTCGGCCTCACTGCAGAACCAGCGCTCGCCATACCGCGAATTGATCACCGTCTCCGAGTAAAAGGTCTGACCCGGAACGTGGTAGATCCGCTCCCCGGTGTTGATGCTGACATTACCCTTGATGTTGCAGCTTGGATCGATGGCGGAGAGGAGCGTCGAAGGCTCTGCGACCCACTCCTCGATCGAAGTTACCCCAGCGATGCCCGTGACCCCGATGAGGACCATTATGGCCGGCGCTTCACGCAACATCGACCTTTTGCGCGGAACTCTGCGATACTGATGGCGCATATCTCCCCCTATGCCCCTTGCATAGAAGATTGAACGTCAAAGTCGCATCTTTGTCAAAGTAATCGCTAAAATACAGATTTGCCTCTACGCACAGTTCCGCGGAAGCGCCTCATTGACTCTCGCGACCATGAGAACATAATAAGAACATTCAAAAGAGGTACCGAACATGAGCGACGAAGGCGGCGCAGCGAAAAAGACCGACAACGGCCCTGTCACGCACCTCTGTGAGCATCCAAGCTGCCAGAAGTGGGGCGGATTTGGCTTTGCCATCGGCAAGGCCGCTCCCAACTGGTTCTGCGTCGTACATCGACCGGCGATCTGGCCTCCATCGAAGCAGGCATAACCACCAGGGCGTCAGGCAGGGACCCTTTCATCCAATAGTGCGGCACAACACCAACCGGCAGCATTGCTGCCAGGGAGAAAACCTGTGTCCGATCACGACAGGCTCGATCAAGCCATCTACATCCACCTCACCATCGCTGGCGGCCCTTCAAAGCGCGCACTCGCGGGCACTGGTCAATCGCGAAGACGCGAGCGACCGAGCGCGCATCGCATCGCGACCGAAATTGTGAAGGCGATCCGCATCAATCACAGGATCGAGCGACACGGCGTAAACGTGCCGGATGCCGAGGTTATTGACCTGCTGGCCGAGGAGCTTTGGAACGTACCCGAGGTTATAGCCAAAAACCTTGTAGGAATTGATGCCAACAAGCGGGACAACGCCAAGCGAACGATCACCGACGTGTTGCTGGCGGCCCTGACCACCAGATACGAATGCACATTCTTCATGCCGGCCTATCGCGGCATGGGAGCGTCGACCGCAAACAACAACGAACTAATGCAATGCCAGAGCAAAATGGACTGACGCGCCAGCAGCGCATGCACACCCTTTCCAAGGCCGAGGAAACCGGACAGATCGTCAAGATTGACTGCATGCACTGCCGGATTGCTCACCGCTATCGATGCCGGGACCTGCTGGAGCTCTGTGGCGACGTGGCGATTGACGAGATTGCGCCAAACTTCCGATGCGAGAAATGCGGAAATAAAGACTACCTGCGAGCGATTTTCGAGTTGCCCTGGGGCCACGACATTGGGAAGCTCCGCGTCCGAAAGCTGGTCAAGGTGAAGTTGCTGCGAAAACCAGTTTGGAAGGACGATGTTCTCTGAGGAGATGAGTGTGTGCAATCTCTATAATCTGACGACAAACCAGCAGGCGATCCGCGATTTCGTTTCCATCACGAACGACCTGGTCGGTAACCTTCAGCCGTCGATCGACGTCTATCCCGACCAGTCCGCACCAATCGTCCGGAACAATGAGGGTCGCCGCGAACTGGCCTCTGTGCGCTGGGGTATGCCGTCATCCAGCCAAGCTCTGTTCGAGGCGGCCAAGAAGCGAGCCGACAAACTTCGGGCCAAAGGCAAGGAAGTCGATTTCGATGAGCTTCTGAAAATGGAACCGGACGGCGGCACAACCAACGTCCGCAACACATCAAGCAAGCACTGGAAGCGTTGGCTCGGGGTCGAGAACCGATGCGTCGTTCCCCTCACCCGCTTCGCCGAACCAGATCCTGCGAGCAAGGTCGAGGGCGGCCGGACGCCGAACGCCTGGTTCGCGAGAACGCCGGAAGAGCCACTGATGTTCTTCGCCGGCATCTGGATCAAGGATTGGACGAGCGTTCGCAAGATCAAGGAGGGCTTGGTCACGATCGACCTGTTTGCCTTCCTGACGACGGAGCCAAACACCATCGTCAAACCCATTCACCCAAAGGCGATGCCCGTAGTCCTGACGTCCAAAGATGAGGTGGAAGCCTGGCTGACAGCACCATGGGAAGAAGCCAAGTCTTTGCAGCGCCCGCTTCCAGATGGCATGCTGCGGGTGGTCCAAGTGGCGGACAAGCCCGCGCTAGCTACCGCTCAAGAGCCGCTGCTATTGTGACGAAAGGGATGATGGCGACACCGGCCATTTCATTTGAGTGGATGACGAGGGGAAAAGCCCAATCTAGCACATTCCGCAAGGCGCTAGCTTTTTGGTCAAGAAGGCACTCGACCTTCTGTTCAAGCGAAAGGTCTTTCGCCTCTCCGCTCCCGATTCGCCTGACTTCCATTTATCGAGCACCGAAGGAAGGCCGCTTCTTTTCAACTCACTGAGAGGGGGAGAGTGCCCGCTGTCCTCTCTCCCCCACAAGCACTAAACCGGTCTCCCCATGCTTCGGCCTTCGGCCTGCAGCACCAGTCGGCTATGCCGACCGGCCCTGCGGGTGCGTGATCCCCCTCCGGTTTAGCGCTTGTCCCCCTCTCTTCCGCTACTCCGCGCGAGCTCGGGGAGCAGGAGCGGGGCTCCCGCCCTCCCCTTCGATTTGGAAGCCGAGGGGTACGCTGAGCCTGGGATTGAGGGTTACGATGACGGAATTTGAAGCCGGAAGCTCCAGCTTCCTTGGCTGACCAAATGGAGAGGCATATTGCTGCGCAACGGACTGTTGCCGATGCCGTGCAAGTCGAGAGATCCAGCGGAGCTGCCGAAGGTGTTTCGTGCATGGGCTATACGAATGAGTCGCTAGGCGCTGCGCATGAGGAAGAAACCGCAAGGGCAGCGATCGTGAACTATGAGCCGCGCGACGATCGGGAATCGAGGCTCAAACTGACCTTTATCGCAGCTTATCTGATGGCCATACGGGCACTTTGAATGCCCATGAATTGGACGCGATCTTGCATATGGCTGATCGAGCGGATTAGAGCGGCGCCTGCGGCCACCCCCTCTTTTTTCCCGACCAAGACCGGTCCGGCAGTGGCTAGTTGATTGTTGCTACCCATTCACCCGTGGTGGACTTCGAGAAGCCTACGACACGATCTAAAGGCTGAGCTTCTGGTGACATCTTTACAGACGTCATGCAGGCCACACCGGGACCGGCGTCGCTTTTGTCACACTGTCCGAGCTTCAAGGAAATCTCGGGCATGTTGTTTCGATCCCAAACGAGTGGCGAAGCGGCGTGGGCTTTGCGGAACGCTGCAAGAGCTTGCTCCTCTGAGGGCATTTCGACCATCGGCACAGGGCAAAGTGACGGATCAGCGGAGATAGCCGCTACCAACTCGGCCTTGGATTTTGACTGAGAGTTCACATCGGGTCCGGACGTGGCGAGATATGTGCCGCCAGCACCGGCTGCGAGACCGACACTGGCGGCGATCAGCAAAAGCATGTTCTGGTTCATTGCAGCCTTCCACACAGATTAGGTTCTGAGGTTGAACCAGAAGCGTTCCTTGACGCCCCTGTCATTCGGAATGTCGAAGAAATAGGGATTTGAACGCTGGGGTCGAGGCATGGTGACCTGGACCTTGCATCCGTTTTTGCTCAGATTGTCCCGATCGTTATAGAGAGTACGCAATTCGATATTTGCTCGATCGTTGGCGTCCGCGTTGCCGTACCGGGCGTGGAAGTCACTGCGGTTCTCGCACCGGTCGACGACCTGAACACATTTGTTGGGAGTCCGCTTCACTCCATCGCGGCCGCTTTCACTGTAGCCAATGTTCGTGCCGGCCGGGCAATCCTCATATTGCTCGCGACCCGGTTTACCCGCCTTCGCCTCGTGGCAGATAGGCCAAGAGAAGCCAGGCTTCTTCATCGCGTTGATGAGCTTCGTCATCGGCGTTACGCAATAGGACACGCCTTGCCAAGACGGACTTTGGGAGGCGGCGCAGAGGAGTACTTGGCAGCCCCAGGTGGCGTCTTGTGCCTTGGCGCCTTGGGGAGCAAGGGCAAACGCGGCGAGACCGACTGTGGCGAAAAACAGACGCTTCATTCAGGTGGTCCTCGATGGTTGCGGCGGGAAACAGCCGATCGACGACGAGCCGTGTCGATCGTGCGCTGGCCGGTGCGCAATTTGAGCGAAATCCGTCACCTATCGGTCAGTCCTCCTTGGCTTCCGCCGAGCATCGATAAAGGGTGGCGAGATTTCGCTCTCGCGATCCGCGAGAAGATTGGCGTCCGCGATCGGCTGGCGGCCGAGCGTCTTGTCTACGGCTTTGCGCCGCCACTCGTTCATGTCGAGGACGTAGGTAGCCCACATGCCATAGCGGGCAGCCATGGCGTACCGCTGATAGGCCAAGTACTGAGTGTTGTGCGAATACGGCGAGGCCACGCGCGCCCAACCAACCCGAAGCATCTCTACCGCAACATCTTGCCCGCTCGTCGTGCAGCGGGCCTGCGGGATGCCATCATGACCATAGGCGATGACGCTACACTCGACCGGTTTGCTGCCGATGGTCCTTTTGAGCCAGGACTTTGCGAGTGGGCCGCATGGAACGGGCGAAGGTGCTTTTTGTCGCTGGCGGTCCAGCCACTTAGGGTCGAGCGCCCATTGTGGCAGCTCGCAGGCGTCTATATCGGCGAGGCGGACACGCTGGGGGTATTGCGGATACCAGAGCGTCCGGCCATCCATGACCGCGACGCGACCGTTGAAGACCGGATACGCGTGGGCCGGAGCGTCGGCCTGCCGCCGTCGGGTTGCATCGGGATTCCCGACGAGGTCAGCCGCGGTAGCTGGCAGAATGATCGCAGTGAGAACCGCGGTAGCGGCTAGGCATCGCTTCATTGATCCGCTTTCTTGTTTCGCGCATTGACCTCGCGGCTCAGAAGAATGGCCGGGTGCTGAACGTCTTCGAACTGCCAAAGGCCGGCGCGCTTATCGCGGGCAAGCTGCTCGGCCACGGCATAGGGAACGTGATAGGGCAGGCCCTCACCGTTGAGGGCCGCGAAGGCGTAGCCGCTCGTGATCAGCACATTCGCCAGATCGAGCCGGTCTTTTCCAACGGTCGCATAGCAGACCACGTAGGCGATACCGTCCTTTTTAACGATCGGCGCGCAAACAGGCTTGGTGTCTTTGATGTATGCCGCGAGTACGGCAAGGGAGGCCTCGCCGCAATCGCGCTTCTGCCCGTGATTGTCCTTGTAAGAGGTGCCGCGCAGGCAGGATTGAGCGCCATAGAGCCGGTAGCGCTTGCCATCCGACGTCCACGTATCGCCGGTTTCCAAGGTGACGCCAGGCAGCAGATCGAAATATCCATCTGGCGCGGCGGCGACGGATGTCGGGAAGAGGGCCAGTAGAAGAATGAGAACCTCTCTCATTGCCCCTTTACCCTTGGATCGGCCCACATCCCGAAAGAGCCTTTTTGCCCGATCTCCTCGGCTTTGGTGAGATCCGAGCGAACGGGCGTTCCGTCAGGTCTCTGCGATAGGCGTAGCGCGCCCAGCGATAGCAGCTGCTCCTCGAACATATCGACGGAATCGAGACTGCCAGGGAAATTGTAGTAGCCGTAGCAAGTCGCGTTCTGAAGGGGTGCGCCTTGTTCGCTCACGAACGCGCGGCAAAAGACAACCTTTGGGTTTTGCAGCATGATTTGGAGCTGCTTCTGTGCAAAGTCGTCGCAGCTCCCGGCGAAGTCTTCACTACGGTTGACCATTTCACCTTTGCAGGGCTCGAGCCCGTAGAGGCGAAGCGTCGTCTTGTCGTCAACGAGGAAGTCCGTGGGCGATACGGCCTTGAACCCGACCGTGGTCGCGTAACCCTTGCGATCGGCGACTTTGCCACTTCCGTCGTAGTACTCGATTACCAGCACGGTCTTACCCGGCGCTGCCAGTGACTTGATGTAGTTCTTGTCGATGTCCGAGGCAGACAAAGCGGGTGTTGTCATTACACCACCTACGAGTGCGGCAATGATGGTCCGTTTCATTTTCTAGCCCTTATCCAAATTGCTTCTGTCGATCCCCCGGCAAAAGGGGGTTTCAGTGATCTGCAAAAAGTTGTATCTCTGAACCAAATCGATGTAATGCACGCACCAACTTAAACAGATTTTGTTTCAATCACAACACCGCATGTTAGGCGGAGGACGATGGAAAAAAGGGCTAGAAAAGCAGGCATTTCGGGCAGGTGTACTTTTGCCAGCGCCGCCCTTTTGTCACTGGTTTGGGGCGGGACCGCTCACGCCAAAAACGATAATATAAATCAAAATATCGTAAGCAATCAAAGCACTTGGCAAAATCACGGCGAGCCCTCCCTCGCGACGAATTTCGAGGAGCGCTGGTCTGGATCCGAGAAAGAGTTCGTCTTTGGCGCCGAAGGCGTTGTGAAACCGGCGACCGAAGCGCAAGAGGACCTCCATAATCTTGGGGGCTCGAATCAAATTGATGCACAAATAGGCCACGCACCATCGGCAAATGACGACACCTTTCAGCATAGAATTTCGCAAACTCCGACCGGAAACTTAGAGCAAATTGATGCATTAGAGCCGACTGAGGGCGGCCAATCCGAAGCACAAACCTGCGGTCCCTCTCCGCTGGGCACAGACGAAATCAAATCATTGGTTGTCCGGACGGCACGGAAATACAGGGTGGACGAGCGTTTTGCGACGGCGATCACCTGGGCAGAAAGTGGTTTTGACCAGAGCCGCAATTCACCAAAGGGCGCGCGCGGGCCGATGCAGCTCATGCCGGCGACGGCTGCACGCTTTGGCGTCGAGGATATCTGTGATCCTGCTCAGAATATCGAGGGCGGGGTGAAGTACCTGCGGGCACTCCTCGACGAGTTCCAAAACCCCCTTCTTGTTGCGGCCGCCTACAACAGCGGCGAACAGCGGATTTATGAGCACGGCGGCGTCCCGCCGTTCAAGGAAACCGTCGGCTACGTCGCCAAGGTGGTCAACTACCAGCTCGGGCTGCCGATGCCGTCGGCAAAAGGCAAGGCGAGAATAGCCGCTTCGCAAGCGGTCTTAGATGCGGGTGACAGCGGCGATGCCGGCGTCATCGCAGTAAAGAAAACCGGCACGTTTGTCGGTGGCGTAATGCACTTCTAAAGGAGAGATACATGCAGACGGGTGTACAGAGGGACAAATCCCAAGCGCTGAAGCTTGTGGCGATGTTCGGCATGGTAGCTGCCATTCAGGTTGTTGGCGCCGATATTGCTTTTGCGCAGACAGGCGGCGGAGCCGGAGGCGCCTTTGCGCCGCTTCAAACGGCCGTCCAGATGATCGTTGACTTCATCACCGGCCCGTTTGGGCGACTGATGGCGATCATTGCTGTCATCGGCCTTGGCTTCCTCGCCTTCGCCGGACGTCTCTCGTGGTTCACAGCGGGTGCGGTTGTTATCGGTATTGGTCTTGTGTTCGGAGCGCCGGCGATCGTCGACCAGATGATTTCGTCCGTCGGCAGCAACTGAGCATGAGCGAGTTCTCCGACGAAAAGCCGGCTCTTTCTCCGTTGGTGATCGGGTTAACTCGATCTCCTACCCTTTGGGGCGTGCCATACATGGCGGTGGTGCTGATCGTCGGGGTCACCATTATCGGCTGGCTGGCGACGAACCACTTCCTCGCGCTGCTCATCGCGCCGGTCGCTTACATCGTTCTGTTCTCGCTTTGCACCTGGGACAACAAAATCCTCGACGTGCTGCAGGTGACGTCTCGCAAGACGCCCCGCACGCCCAACAAGCGTTTTTGGGGCACCAACTCTTACGGACCGTGATCATGCTGAAAGTCGTGAAAGAAGAGCTTGGATTTGGACGGGTCGCTAGCAACGAGCGGCCCATGTCGACCCATATACCCTACCTCAGACAGGTCTCCGACACTGTGATCGGGTTGGAAAACGGTTCACTCTTGAGCGTCATCAAACTGGATGGGCTATTTTTCCAAACAGAAGACCAGGCTGAACTGAACATGCGATCCGTCGTGCAAAACACGATGATCCGCGCCTTGGGGTCGAGCCGCTATTCCCTTTGGTCCACTGTAATCCGCCGCGAAGTCGAAACCGAGATCGGTGGCGCGTTCGACGAGCCATTCTGCGATCTGCTGAATAGGCGTTACGTTGAGCAACTGCGTCACAAGCGCATGTTCACGAACGAAATCTATCTGACCATCGTGCGGTCTGGAATGCGGGGTGCTCTCGGCGTTGGCGACTCGCTAAAGAAGCTCTTCGACAAGGCCAGCAAAGACGCACGGGTCCAACAAACCCGTGAAGATGTTTCCGAGCTTGAAGAGTTGATCGGCAACATCGTGCGGGACCTGCATAAGTACGGCGCCCGAGCACTTGGAATCACCTATCGTCGCAGAAATGACGACGAGGCGACGATCGAGGGGCATGAAAAGAAGGAACAGGGCGAACCCTATTCCGAGCCCTGCGAATTCATCAATGCGATCCTGACCTGTGGTGTGCCGCGCAAAATGCGCCTGCCGCGCATGGGCATCCGCAACTTTGTCGGCACGTCGCGGCTGCATTTCAGTAAGCGGACAATGCAGGCTCAGGCGGCAGTCGACGAAGATACCCGTTTTGGCGCACTGTTATCGATTAAAGAATATCCGCCCTTTACGGGACCGGGAATGTTGGACGGCCTGCTGCAGGTGAACCATGAGTTCATTCTGACGCAATCTTTCACCGTCGCCGACAAGCCGATTGCGCAAGAGCGAATAAGTCGTCTGCAACGGCAAATCAGGGCATCGGATGAATCCGGCAGCGCGGTCGAACAGGACATCGACTATGCGCTCAATAGCCTAATGAACCAGGAAGCCGTGTTCGGCTTCCACCATCTTTCGCTGCTCTGCCTGTCCCGCGACCTCGCCGGCGTCAGCCGCACCGTGTCTGAACTCGGCGCCTGCCTGACTGACATGAACATCAATTGGCTTCGCGAGGACCTGAACCTCGAAGCGGGCTTTTGGGCGCAATTGCCCGGCAACCACAGCTACGTTGCCCGCAAGGCAATGCTGTCGAGCGCGAATTTCTCCGGCCTCTCGTCGCTGCACAATTTCGCAACGGGGCAGGCTGATCGCACTCATTGGGGACTGCCGATCACGATTCTTGAAACCACTTCGCAAACGCCATACTGGTTCAACTTCCACCGTCGTGACATCGGCCACTTCCTTGTCACCGGGCCGACAGGCTCCGGCAAGACCGTCGCACTTACATTCCTGCTAGCGCAGGCGATGCGCGTTTCGCCGACACCAAAGGCCGTGTTTTTCGACAAGGACCGTGGCGCCGAGATCTTTGTAAGGGCCATTGGAGGCTCGTACGAGGTATTGTCGCCGGGAACGCCGACGGGCTTCAACCCGTTGCAGCTCGAGAATACCGGCCCAAACCGCGAATTCCTGCTTCGGCTGCTGAAGGCAATGCTGCGCTCCGGAGATCGGAGCGAATTCAACCAGGAAGACGAGGACACTCTTGAACGGGCAATCGTCCGTTTGATGCAGGAGCCTGCCGCGGAGCGGAATCTGCCGAACCTGGCCGGGTTGCTGGTCGGTCGGTCGCGGGCGGATGCCAACGATCTTCATTCGCGCCTCAGGCCTTGGATCGACGGCGAAAAGGCCTGGCTCTTTAACGCCGCGCATGACGTCCTCTCCTTCTCGGGCCGGAGTGTGTTCGGCTTTGACATGACGAACATTCTCGGAAACGAGGACCTGCGCACTCCGGCACTGATGTATTTATATCATCGGTTGGATGAGCTGCTGGACGGAAACCCCGTCATGTTCTTCATGGACGAAGGTTGGCAGCTCCTCATGGACGAGACTTTTTCGGCGTTCATCGTCGACAAGATGAAGACCATCCGCAAGCTCAATGGCATTGTTGGTTTCGGAACTCAGTCCGCGGCGGATATCGCCAAGGCAAAAGCCTCACACACGTTGATCGAGCAGTCCGCAACCAACATCCACTTCCCGAACCCTCGTGCCGACGAAGAGAGCTACATCAAGCGTTTTGGCCTGACGGTGAAGGAATTTAATTTCATCAAGAATACCCCACCCGAAAAGCGAACCTTCCTCATCAAACACGGCAATGACTCGGTCATTGCCCGGCTCGATCTCTCCACCATGCCCGATCTCGTGAAAGTGCTCTCAGGGCGCAAGGAGACGATCGAGGAATGCGCAGCGCTTCGGGAACGACATGGCGACGAGCCGGAAAACTGGCTGGCTGAATTCTGCGGATGGGAGAAGGCCGAATGAGAAAACGTCCTGCTTTGTGGGTAATTTCTGCACTGTCGCTTGTCGAAACCGCACCGGCGCTCTCTCAGGTGCCCGTAATCGACGACAAGGTTCTCAAGACCGACACCGCGCGTGACCAGACGACGACTGAAATTGAGAAGACCGACAATGATCGGTATGCCGTCAGCAAAGGGATGACCTGCTCGATTTATCGACCTGGGAGAGGCGGCGATCCAGCCTCGGCAGCGACCGCCAATCCCGAAATTACCGGACTCGTGAAGCGTGTTGCTCAGGAGGAAGGTGTCGATGAAAAGCTCTTCATGGCGCTTGTCTACCAGGAGAGCCGCTTCAATCCTTGTGCGAAATCGCCCGTCGGTGCGATCGGGCTCTCTCAGCTTATGCCGGGCACGGCAAAGGACCTCGGAGTCGATCCCCACAACATCGAAGACAATCTTCGGGGTGGTGCGAGGTATCTAAAACAGCAACTCCGCCGCTTCAACGGCAACACCAATCTGGCGCTAGCCGCCTATAACGCCGGTCCTGGAAACGTGCAGAAGTATGGCGGGATCCCTCCTTTCAAGGAAACGCAAGGGTACGTCGCGAACATCACCCAAAAGTGGTTGCCGGCCTTCGGCGGTTCCGATGTTGCCACTATCCCGATGAACTACGGCGGTGGCGCGACGGGCTTCACCGGCATGCGCGACTCCACGATTAATTCCATGGCGACCTCTCAGGCGGTCGGCGAGAGCAGCGGAAACGTCGCGTCGTGGCTGCAGCAATTGGGCGGAATGTACAGCGGCACGGTCCAGGACAGTTGGGACCACAACTCCGGCGCTCGCAATGCCAACCTTGAAATGATGAACCAGGTCATTCGTCTTGGCACGTCGATGGCGGACCTCATGAACTCTCGTAGCGCCGTCGATGTTGGCGGCCTGTCCGGATCGTCGCGCACAAGCGATTTCAGAGCCGACGATGACGAGGAGGACCGCGAAACGACTGGTCTTTGCGACCCTCGGGAAGGGCTTGAATGGAGCCCGGCGGAGAAGGCTTGCGTCCAGAAGCGTGAACGTGAGGCCAACGTAGAACTGATGTTGAACGCTCAATGAGGAGAACTGCGATGAGACGTTTAATTTTGACGGCGTATTCGCTGGCCTTTGCATCCACAGCTCTCGCCCAAGTACCGGTCATCGACGGCGCCAATCTTAAGATTGCGCAGCAAACGTCGACGACGACCGACAAGATTCTTGGCACCAACAAGGAAGTCCTGAAAACGGTCCAGGAGACCCTTCAGGCGGTGACCGGCGATCGCGGCAGCGACGCCAACCAGATGCAGAACCTTGCCGTTGGCAATGGATTCAGCGTTTCCCAAATTCCGTCCTTCGACAGCCTGATGTCGGGCGGGGTGCCGAATTTCGGCAGCATGGGCGGTGACATTGGCAAGGTCGCCACGACCTTCATCAACGGCCTGCAACTCGTGAAAAACCTATCCGGCCAGGCAGGCAGCTCGTTCTCGGGCGACAAGTCGTACGAGGAAATGGTCAACACAGTTCTCGGTGTCGCCGCCCTCGTCACCGGCTCGCAAAAGGCCGTCCAGACCCGCCGCACATCTTTCGAGCAAGCGGGCGCGAACATCGGTCAAGCCAAGGATATCAAGGGTTCAATTGACCAGAATACACAGCTGCAGGTGCAAGCCGGCCTGACGGTCAACGAATTGATCGGCGTGATGAACGGCGCCGTGTCTTCCCTCCAGGCCGATAACCAGCGACGCCTGACGGACATCTCCAACTCAAAGAAGGCACTCACCTACAGTGACCAGTAAAATCATCCTGACAGCAAAGGCTCTCCTTCCCGTCTTGATCGCGGCCGGCCTCGCCGGCTGCGGCACGGCGGCGAAGGAGAAATCCGCGCCCTGCAAAAGGCCTGCCAACCTGACCTCTTACGCGCCGGATCCTCGCCAGGAATGCGGCCCGATGATGAGTGTGAACGGCGAGGCGACGGAAGCTTTCGCAGCGATCGACGCGCTGGCGACTGAATGAGGATGGGCTCCCACCGATGAACGATTTTCTCGGCGCGCTGCTGGATCGAATCGAACAGACTGGCGCGAATTTCTCGGCAAGAGCATACGTGATCGTCGGCGACGAGATCGTGCCGCTGCTTACCCTCATGTTCATCGCCTATGTGGGCTATTACGGGCTGCAACTCTTCATGGGGACCGCCCGCGTCAGCGTGAGCGAAATCATCGGGCGCGTGACCCGCATGTTGATCATCCTCACGCTCGTGAGAGAGTGGGACTACTTTAACACGCTATTCTATTCCTGGCTGAACGACACGCCGGAAGACGTCGGTCGGGCGATCCTAACCGCGACAGGGACCGGGATCACCGAACCGACAAACGGCCTGTCGATGATCTGGAGAACGGCCAACGAGGCCGCTTCCGCGTTTGCGGAGCAGTCGGGATATTTTTCGGTGCTGCCGTCGATGGTCGGCTTCCTGATCATGTTTGCCGTCGCGGTTTTCATCGCCGTGGCATTGGCGATCCTACTGCTCGCAAAAGTCATGATGTGGGTCCTGATCGGGACCGCGCCGATTTTCATCGGCTGCATGCTGTTCGACCAGACAAGAGGCCTGGGCGTCGCCTGGTTCCAACAGGTGCTGATGTACGCGTTGATCCCGCTATTCGTTTACGTCGTGGCCGCGTTCCTGATCGCAGCAATGGACCCGGAACTGACAAAGGTCAGCACCGCCGCGAACCAAAGGCGCCTTCAACTCAGCGACATCTCCGCTTTCCTACTGCTCTGCGCCGCCGGCGCGTTCGTCCTCTTCAACATTCAGGTGCTCGCCCAAGGCATTACCGGCGGCGTAGCGGCTGGCCTCGGCAATGTTGCTCGGGCGGTCGGCCGGTTTGCGGGAATCTCAGCACCAATGTCCGCCTTGTCGGGAGGGCAAAAGCTGGCGGGTGCCGTCGGTAATGCTGGGATGCGGGCCAGGGCGCGAACCCACGAAGGCATGAAAGCCAACATTAGAAATGCCAGTGCTGAGGCGATGCAGAACCGCATCAGCAACAACAGCATGCCTCGCTGAGGGGCGAACGTAAGGGCTAGAACGAATGGCGGAAACGAACGAAACAGCTCTTCGGAGTTATTTTCAGGATGGCGATCGCTGGGAACAGGAGATCGTGAAGAAAGCCAAGCGATCGCGCACGCTCGCGTGGATGGTCACGACGATTTTCGGAGCGATAACCCTGCTGTCATTGACAGCTTTGGTGATGCTCGTCCCGCTGAAGAGCTTTGAACCCTATATCGTCGAGGTCGACAAAAACACAGGCTACATGGAAGTCAAGGCCGGTCTCACGCGCACGGCGAACCTCACCGACCAACAGGCCGTAAGTCAGGCGTATGTTGTTCGCTACATTCGATCGCGTGAAGGCTACGACCCCTTCGCCATCGAGCAGAACTTCGGCATTGCCGCCCTGCTGTCGACTGGCGATGCAGCCCGCGAGCTGCAGGAGCTCTACAGCGCAGCAAATCCCAACAATCCGGCAAGGATCCTGGGCAAGAACAAGAAGGTGACCGTTGATATCAAATCCGTCACCTTCTCGAATGCGAGCACGGCCTTGGTTCGGTTTTCGACAACGGAAAAATCGGACACGGACTCCATCGTCCGGCATTACATTTCCGTCGTCCGCTATCGCTATACGGACACGCCGGCAACGAATGAATGGCGCTTCGAGAACCCCTTGGGCTTCCAGGTCTACAACTATCGCCGCGACCAGGAGACGGTGACACAAGGGGGCGGTGAGTGATGAAACGCTTCCTGCTTTCGGCCGCGAGCGCGGCCGCGATGATGACTCACGTCTATGCGGCGCAAGCGCCCCGTCCCGGCTCTCTCGACTCACGCGTAACCAGCGTCGTCTACCAGTCCAACAACGTGGTGAAGGTTTCGGCGACCTACGGCATTTCCACCATGATCATCTTTGACGAGGACGAAAAGTTCGAGACGATCTCGCTTGGCGACACCGACAGTTGGCAGGTTGCCCCGTCTGAGAAGGGCAACATCCTGTTCGTGAAGCCGATCGCGAAGAATGTCGCCACCAACATGAACGTTGTGACCAGCAAGAGGATCTACTTTCTCGAGCTCAACGACCATGCTCCGACTGACGGCAAGCAGGTGTTCGGGATCCGTTTCGTGTACCCCGAGAAGGACCTGAACGCATCCCTCCGCAAGGAGGCCGAGTACCGGGCGGCAAACCCGAACATGTCGAACATCGACAAGGCGAACGTCAACATCGACTATTCGTTTTCTGGCGACCCGGCGCTGAAGCCGGCAATGATCTTCGACGACGGCAAGAAAACCTTCTTCAAATTCGGCAGCCGGGTTCCGGCGATCTTTGCCGTCCAGACCGACTTTTCCGAGACACTGCGAAATTTCAGGAAAGAGGGCGAATACATCGTCGTCGATGGTGTTGCGACGCAGTACACACTGCGCGACGGCAACCAATGGACCTGCATCTTCAACCTTCGCAAGCCCGACTTCGGCGCTCCGGACCCTGACATTCTCGGTCCAGCCCACGACACAAAGGCGGCGAAACGTAGAAGGAGCGGCAATTAATGAAAATCAGCCCCGAACTTGAAGCCATGACGGCTGCCGACGAGACGGCCGTCAGCAATCGTCGTGTCGGCCGCAACCAATCCCTGAGCATGGCTGGCCTCATTGTGGGTGGAGTTGTGGCCGCCTACTTCGTCCTTGCCGCTACCAACGAAAAGCCTCGTGACGTCTCTGATAGCGACGAGGAGTTTCAAACCACGACCTTCCGACCACCGTCATTTGTGCGAGAAGAAGAAAAGCCGCAGCCGCAGCCCGAGCAGGAAGTTATCAAGCTCCCTGAGCCCCCTGAGGCGGTCGAAGAAGTGCCCGTCGATACGACCGAGTTCAAGGTTCCAGCCCCCCCTGAGGTCGTTGAACAAGCGGCTGAGATTGCACCTGTCGAGGTATTTCCCGAACGATATAAGTCCGGCCTGATCTCGCTTGATCAAAAAGGAAACGGGACCGGCAGCGGAAGCTTGTCGGGCGAAGCGGATTCCGGACTGACTGTTGCCGGCGAGGACCGCAACAGCAAGTACCTGGCAGCCGCCTCGAGCCTTTCGGACCGAACTGCGAAGGCTCGGCAGATCGAGCGGATCGACGCGATGATACCGGAAGGAACTTTGATTCCCGGGATTCTCGAAACCGCTATCAACAGCGACCTACCCGGTCAGATTCGTGCGATCACGTCGCAGGACGTTTATTCGTTCGACGGCCGGCGCGTTTTGATCCCGACCGGGACGCGTCTCATCGGCGAATACCAGTCCGAAGTGACGCGCGGGCAGAAACGCATCTTTGTCATCTGGACCCGGCTTCTTCGTGACGACGGCGTCTCAGTGCGGCTCAATTCAATCGGTGCAGACAGCTTGGGTCGCTCCGGTTTGACCGGCCATGTCGACAACAAATGGCGCGAGCGGTTTGGCTCGGCGATCATGCTTTCGGTCGTCGGCGCTGGCGCCAGCTTCCTGACGGGATATGGAAGCGACCAGGCGTTCGATGACGACGATAGCGACGCACAGCGCGGCGAAGAACTGGCCCGCGAAACGATCGCCGAGACCTTCTCCGACATGGCGAACCAGGTCTTGGGCGAAAACCTCCGCATTCCTCCCACCATCAGCGTCAGCCAAGGCGAGCGCGTTTTTGTCTACGTGCGTCAGGACCTCGATTTCGGCGCCATGTACGATGATCCGGTCACCGAAGCGATGAAGGAGATTCAGCGTGAACGTCGCGGCAGGTAACGCCAGCACCATCAGGCGCGATCCGCATTACTTCCTCAATCGCGCCCTCGAGCCGATCAAGCAATTTCTTGACGATCCGAGGGTGGTGGAAATCGCTGTCAACAAGCCGGGGCACGTCTACGTGGAGCGGTTCGGCGCCGATCATATGGAGCATCATCTGATCGAAACGCTGACGGTCGATGAAATCCAGAACATCGGTGAGCGCGTTGCTGCGGCAACCAACCAGTTTATCAGCCGTTCCAAGCCAATCCTCAGCGCCGCGCTTCCCACTGGTGAGCGTATTCAGATTGTCCTGCCGCCGGCGGCACCCGAAGGTGGCTCGATCTCGATCCGCAAGCAGGTGGTCAACAACTTCACACTCGAGGAGTATCGCGAAAACGGCTCACTCGAAAAGGTATCGGTGGCCGTTGGGGGTCTCAGCGACATTGACCGGGAGCTGATCGGACATCTGCGCGCAAATCGGATCTATGAATTCATCCATACCGCCATCACCAAGCGGGTCTCCATCCTGATTAGTGGCGGTACTTCCTCTGGTAAGACGACCTTCCTTAATGCCTGCCTGATGAGCGTGAATCCGCATGAACGCATCATCACGCTCGAAGACACACGTGAGCTGCTCCCGCCGCAAGCAAACGCGGTTCACATGATTGCGTCGAAGGGTGATCAGGGCACCGCAGACGTGACCATTCAAAACCTGCTCGAGTCGTCGTTGCGCATGCGCCCGGACCGCCTGTTCGTCGGCGAAATCCGCGGCTCGGAGGCCTTCTCCTTCCTCCGAGCGATCAACACCGGCCATCCGGGCAGCATGTCCACGGTCCACGCGGACACGCCGATGGGTGCCTATGAGCAGCTCGCCATGATGATGCAGCAAGCCGGTATGTCGGCCGGTTTCTCCAAGCAGGATCTCATGTCGTACATCCAGATGGTGATCCCGATCGTCATCCAACTCCGTCGGGAGGGCGGCAAGCGCGGCGTTTCTGAGATTTTCTTTGCCCGGGATGAAACATGACCAAGGGGCTGCAGGCCTTCTATCTTCTCTTTTGCGTCGGGATAGCGTTTGTTGTCTGGATGCTTGGGTACGGCCTGGGGCTTCAGCTCTTCTATAAAGATGGGCGAATTCTCGAAACGACCATCACCAGCAATCCTTTTGCTCCAATCCAACAGTTCTGGCTCTACCGGACGAACCCTTCCCTGCAGAAAGTCGCGCTTGGCTCGATCGCGCCGGCCCTGCTGGTTTCCGGCCTCGTCGCTTATGTGGGTCTCAAGCCAATCACCAACCCGCTTGGAGATGCTGCTTTTCAGGACATGGCCTCGCTTCGACGAGGGAAATGGTTCCGCAAGCAGGGCCATATCTTCGGCCGCATCGGGCGCAGCATTCTTCGCACGAAGGACGACCGGCATCACCTGATCATCGGCCCGACGCGCTCCGGCAAGGGTGCCGGATATGTGATTCCGAACGCGCTCATGCATGAAGGTTCGATGATCGTAACCGATCTCAAGGGCGAGGTATTTAAAGCAACCGCGGGTTACCGGCGCCGGAATGGAAGCCAGGTCTTCCTGTTCGCACCGGGCTCGGAAACGACCAACCGTTACAACCCGCTCGATTTCGTGCGCTCCGAGCGCGGAAATCGGACGACCGACCTACAAAACATCGCCAGCATCCTGGTGCCCGAAAATACGCAGTCGGAAAACTCAGTCTGGCAAGCGACCGCACAGCAAGTCCTTGCCGGCGTGATCAGCTACATCACGGAAAGCCCCTTCTATAAGGACCGGCGAAATCTCGGCGAGGTCAACTCCTTCTTCAACAGCGGCGTCGATCTGCAGGCGCTCATGAAGTACATCAAGGAAAAAGAGCCCTACCTGTCGAAGTTCACCGTCGAGAGCTTCAATTCCTACATCGCTCTATCTGAGCGGGCCGCCGCCTCAGCCCTGTTGGACATTCAAAAGGCGATGCGGCCTTTCAAGAACGAGCGGATCGTTGCGGCGACAAACGTTACCGACATGGATTTGCGGGCAATGAAGCGCCGGCCGACCTCGATCTACCTGGCGCCAAATATCACTGATATTACCCTGCTGCGCCCGCTCCTGACGTTGTTCGTGCAGCAAGTGATGGATATTCTCACGCTCGAGCACGATCCAAATTCTCTCCCCGTCTACTTTCTGTTGGATGAGTTTCGGCAGCTAAAGCGGATGGATGAGATCATGACGAAGCTGCCCTATGTGGCCGGCTATAATATCAAGCTCGCTTTCATCATCCAGGACCTCAAGAACCTGGATGAGATCTACGGCGAGACCTCGAGGCATTCTCTGCTCGGCAATTGCGGCTATCAGCTCGTCCTCGGCGCCAATGACCAGGCCACCGCCGAATATGCGTCACGGGCGCTCGGGAAGCGCACGATCCGCTACCAGTCGGAATCGCGCACGATCGAATTGCTGGGCCTTCCTCGCCGCACGAAAGTCGAACAGATTCGGGAGCGCGACCTGATGATGCCGCAGGAGGTCCGGCAAATGCCGGAGAACAGGATGATCCTGCTCGTTGAGGGACAAAGGCCGATCTTCGGGGAAAAGCTTCGGTTCTTCCAAACGCAGCCTTTCAAAGCGGCAGAGGCGTTCTCTCAAGCAAACATTCCGCAAGTGCCGGACGTCGAATATCTGGCGCCGAAGCCCGTGCCGGCGACGACTCCGGAGTACGCCAAAGGCGGAGACCCGTCCGCCGAAATGGCCCCTCCTCCGCTTGTAAAGGAAGAGAAGCCGGCCGCCGCTGTCGCGCCCATCGAGCACGCGGTCGAAAAGCAAGATCATCCAGTAGATGCGAAGGATGAGGTACCCGCCAAGCGAACCGTCAACAAAAAGGCGCTGCGGCCGAAGGCAAAGGCGACGGCTGCTAGGACCGACGCGGAAGCGCCCGCTAACCTGGTTGCCATCGAAGCCCGGATTAAGGCGATTGAAGAGGGTTTGAAGCCGCGGGCCGTGCAGCTCAAGGCAACGGTCGAAACAAAAGTCGAAAAGCTCGGCGAGAGGTCACCCATCACGCGTCGCAACTTCATGGATATCTTCGACGCGACTGTACCTGATCCCGTCGAAGTTGGCGTGGCGGCCGAATAGCTGTCAGTAGGCGGCTTCCGACCCCTTGCGGCCGCCCGATGTAGCGTCGGCCTATCGATGCCGGGTCGCTCCTTTGAACCTGACCTGATAGCCAAATTTCACCGCGTCGCTGCATTCTAGCGACGCTTCGATACATGCTGCTACGAAGGAGTTTTTCGCGGAATTCGTATACTCTGAGTGGCGCAATGCAGCGCGACAAGCCTCGATTGCTCGTGCCTGCTGCACTCCATGGCTTGGCCATTCGTTTTCCAAGAAATCCAAGGCATCGTAGGGGCCGCAGAACTGGCGCGGCATACCGTTTTGTAGCGTCACCCACAGTGGAACGCGCCACGGTGCTTCTTTCATTTTCGGACCTCCTCAAAGGTCGTACTGAGAACCGCCAGACCGCCAGCTTCGTTCCGTAGGCTACAATGATTCTTTTGGCTGGGTCACGCTCGCGCTACGCGCAAAAATGCCCTTCAAGTCTACCGGGCCAGTAGAGATCAGAGCTTTGCCGTGCTTAGACGCAATCGGACGTTCCTGATCATCATGGCCGCTGGCTCAGTCGCTGGGACGTTCATTGGAGGCAGGTTGCTCGGAATTGCGCCCGATGCAGTACTGTCGCCGGCATTGGCCGCGATCCTTCTGATTTCCGCGTGGAAGGTCTGGAGGCACCAGTAGCGTGACCGCTTTCCGGCAATCGAAGACGTCCAGGGCAAGTTCCGACCCAAGGAACAATCGCCTGCTAGCCAGCCTGCGCTCCGCGCAGTAATTTAGGTATTTCCCAGCATGTTTGCGGCCGACAGCACATGGGTGCCTCCCTCTACGAACCCATCAACGTCTATAAGGCGCTGGCGCCGGACATCGGCATCGTCGATGGCCCATTAGAGTATTTGACTGTCGGCGGCATCAGGTTGCCGCTTCCCTTCACGACCCGAATGACGGTGGTGCGTCTCTCGAACGGCGACCTCTTCCTTCATTCGCCGATCAAGTTCGATGAGAACCTGGCCAAGGAGCTGCGCGGCTTGGGTAGGGTTCGTCATCTCGTGTCGCCCAACCAGTTCCATTATGCGCACATCGGGGAATGGGCGAGAGCGTTTCCCGAAACGATCGCCTGGGCATCGCCACGCGTGCGCCGGCGGGCACGGGCCCGGCACGTGGATGTCGAATTTACGAGAGACCTCGACGTCACGGCGCCGGAAGAATGGCGTCGGGATATCGATCAGTTTCTCTTTCCTGGCGGCTATTTCAAGGAGTTCATTTTCTTCCACAAGGACTCAAGAACGCTGATACTCACCGACACGATCATCAACATCGAATTGGAAAAGATTGCCGAGCCATGGCGAACAGTCACCAGGCTTACCGGGATGCATCATCCCCACGGCCAAATATTCTTCGGCATGCGCCTGCCGCTACTCGCTCAGCGACGGAAGGCGAACGCGGCGATCGGGAAGATCCAATCCTGGCGACCGCAGCGGATCGTGCTCAGTCATGGCCGCTACTTTGATGCGGACGCTCACAAGGTCGTCCAAAGGATATTCGGAGCACCAGCCACGAGATAAGTGCGGTTCGCTTTCCCCCACACCAGACCTGGAGCCAAAGCGGCTTCCGAACTTCCGCTCACCCCCTAAGCGGTCAAGTCCTGCGACCGGATCGGCACAAACGCCGATGTCGTAAAAAAGAGCTGAGCCTTAGAGCGGCCAGAAGCCGGCAAGATAGGTCGCCGTATCGTTCAGCCAAACCATCGTGTCATGATACCAGGCCATGACCGATTCATAGGCAACCTGGACGAAACCTAGAAACATCACAAACACAATAACCGCGCCGAAGAACTTACCGAACCCCTCGTCACCTTTGGGATCGTTGCTCTGGACGACGTATTGTTGGCGGTTGTCGTTCAACATGTCCGTTTAACGGTCCCGATCGTCGCGGTCGCGTTCCTTCTGTTCGATCTGTTCCCGCTCGAGCTCCTCGAGACGAGGGATGTGTTGCCGCGAGGCTTCCCGATCCTTATTTAGGCGATCCTGGAGGCGATTAGTAGCCTCGACAGCCGCAGCGAGGTCGTGGGCTTCTCGGGCGTCATTGTCGAGCGGCGACCGATCTTCCTCCTCGCCGCGCAAACCGCGCTCTTGCTCGACGGTAACATCCGGGGTCGAAGGTGGCGCTTCCGTCGATCTACCGATGTTGGTCTCCGCCTGGCCGATCGCTCGCTGCAGATCGGCATTATGCTCAGCCACTTCGCGAACGTAGCTGTTACCTTCGACAGCCAAATGAGCAGCTTTCTCAATCGCCTGATCAAGACCAGCCTGCATCGCCTCCCTGCGGTCGGCCGAAAATTCGCCTGACTCGATCCGATCGAGACCGTCGCGGTAGTGATCAATGTCGACGAGGGCATCGTTGCCGGCGTCGACGACAGCTTGACCGTGTTTCGCGACCGCCGCATCCCATTCGGCATTGGTTGGATCACGCGGGTCACGACCCAGTTCTTCGACGCCCTGCTCCGCCAACGCCTCTTTGCGCTGCTCGTAGAGTTCTACCAACTCACGCTTCTGGTTGACGAAATCACGGGCCAGGCCCGCGACTTCATCAAAGTCAGCCCGATCCTCTGGCGCGACAGAGCGTTCGAGCTTGAACAAGGCCGTCTCCACCTTTTTCTCGTAAACCTCAAATTCTGCTCGTGACGTTTCGCGCAATTCCTGACCCTCCAAAACCATTTCCTCCAATGTAACCAAATTGGTGCGGAAATTCGATCCAAAATCAGCATGAATTACGGCGGCTTTGGTTTCCGCTTGCGTTTCAGAAAGCCCAGACTGCAAGTATTCTCCATGCCTTACGGCATAGGCAACGGTTCGCCGGTCCCCACTCACCAAAGCGATCTTCTGCCATGAGTCCTGCGCCTTTATGATGTATTGCCGACTCCTGTCGCTCTTAGCGACCGTTCGTCGGCCGCTGCGCTTTGCGTCATACCGTGCCTGCGCCGCCTCGCTGGTCCCGACATGCTCCGTGCGGCCTTCCCGGTTCACCGGCTGAACCTGAGTGCGCGTGAATGCCGGTGGGCTGGCAAACTCGCGCCGATCTGTCATTTCCATCTCAATGCCATGGTCTCGCGCCTTCTCGGCCATGACTGATCGCCATTCCCTAAACACGGCCGGCGTCGTTTCGATGCGGTCGCCGGAATCTGATTTCATGGCGACGATCGCATGAGCATGAACATGCGGACGCTTGCCCCCCTCTCCTTTCTCCTTCGGGTCGCTCTCCGGATCGTGCATGGAAAAGACATATCGATGTCCAGCAAACTGGTGCGCCAGGAACTCGCGCACTGCCCCCTCGAATGCCGCAACGTCTGTTCCGGCCCGCGCCGACATGATGACATGCATCACATCTCGGCTCTTTCGGCTGTGCAGCTCGCCGCGCCATTCTTTCTGTACCAGACCACCCGCTGTCTTCTCGTCAGCGATTTGCCGGCCGCGATCGTCGCGAACGTCCTGGGTTCGGTCTACCATGTCGCGCAAACGGCTGGCGCCGAACTCGACGCCATTGCCATAACCTTGAAACGAGAATTTGGCATCCGCGTCGCGAGCGGCCGCGCTGGTGTCGTATCGGCTCTGGATGATTGCTGCAGCCTTGGCGTCGCCCGTCAGCCGCTCCCCCTGCCCGCTTCTGAGCACTACGAGCCCTTGAACCGTCAGAGAGCCGTCGCCGTTCTTTTCCACGGCATAGGCATAGCGGCGATCGCCAAAGCCGCGCGTCAACGAGCTTCGCACCAGCTCGTGCATTGCCTCGTCGGATGCGAAGGCCGAAGTCGCGATCTCGATCGTAAAACTCCCGATGTCTCGACTTTCGGCCCGGTTCTGAAAAAGGTGATCCCAATCTCCCCGGACACGGGCGAGATCCTCGCGACCCTCCAGGATTCGGCCACTCTCATCCTCGACCTTAAGCTCCCCTGCCCGGGACACGTAATTCAACATGGCACCGACGCGAGCGCCGCCGCCATAGGACGCCATTTTCACGACGGCTGGTTGGCTGCCCTTCGCGACTGCCGCCAACCTGACCTCGATCGGACGGCCAGCTACGCTCGCCGGCGCCGCTTGTAATCGAGGCGCACTCCGCCCCTTCCCCGTACCCCCTCGACCACCAGAAGTGCCGGAGCCTCCACCGCCACCAGCCGAGCCAAGCTCCGCCATCTTCTTCAGGCGCTTCCGCATCTCTTCCTCGGCCGAAGCACGACGCCCACCAGACGACATTTCATGCAACAGCGCTGCGCGCCGCTGCTCCCACTCACTGGTGAATGCGCCGAAGAAGAATTCCAAACGCTACTTCTCCCCTCGGCGCTGATAACCAGCTCGCCGGGTCAGAGCACGGAGCTCGCTCATGACAGCGGCCTGAACCCGCTGCACGTTCTCGAGGTTGATGTCCAACTCACTCGGGTGGACGCCCCGACCGCTGTTGAGCGACCTCGCGACCTGGTTCAGGTTAATGCCGATCATCCGCATGTCTTCAAGCAGCGCCGCCATAACCAGGCGATCATCGCCGGTCAGGATTGGCCGAACGCCCGCCCCTTCCAGATTCAAGGAACGGAAAAAGCTGGAGACTGTCATGCCGGCGGCGGCCGCAGCCGTCTCGATCGCCGCATGTTCGTCATCCGTGACACGCACGTGCAGAGTGCGATCCTTCTTCGGCGGCTCAAGAAGAGCGTTGAACTTCCCCTCATCCATTTGGCCGTTGGCCCCCTACTGGCGCTTGCGACAGATGATCGAGGGCTCGTCCCTCGATTGCAGGGAAATTGCGTAGCACATTTTTCCGTATCCTGCCACTCTCACCATATAGAAATTCAACGTAGCAACTTCGAGCCGCACTTGCTTCGCTCGCCCATTCAATTCCTTCAGACCGGGACTTCGCCCGGTCGTTCAATCGTGGAAACGCTCACCAGGGTTCACCTCCGAAATCCGCTTCTGAAGGCCTTTGTCTGCCCCTCGTACTCAGCCGCAAGGGACGCTCCGCTCTTCGCCCTTGCCGCTTCCGTGCGAGCGTCAAAGCCGGCCTCACGCGGCTCCGGGGTTCACTGATCTGACGGCGCCTGCAGGGGCTTCGTGTGAAAACTCCACACGAGTTAGCACCACGAAGATTTCACACGATGTGGTCACATAAACATACCGACACATCATGGGGATGATTATTCACATGGTGCGGACTTGGTTTAATGGCAGAGATGGGCTACACCGCATGGTAGTAGCATGTTGCGATATCGTGTGAGCGATTGCTCACATCATGTGTGCGTTCTCGGCCCTGAACAGCCGCGCCGGACACCCAACTAGCGGCCGAGATATGTATCGGTTGCCAAGAGGAGTTGCCACATATGCCTCTATGCATTTCAGCGGTGAGCGGCAAAGGCGGAGCCGGAAAGACGACAGCGGCAATTCTGATCGCCGGGGAATACGCCCTTCAGGGAAAGCGCGTTCTTCTCGTCGATGCCGACGGCCGTCAAAACCTGCAGGAATGGTGGAAACGCAGCGAGGCGAAAGACAACCTCCCTGAAAACATTGAACTGGTCACCGCGGCCCGCCAGACCGCCGTCGAACAGCTTCTGGAAAATGACGCGCACAGGTTCGATGTCGTCCTGATAGACTCTCCCGGCCAGGACACCGTTCTGAGAGATGCGATCATCGCCGGATCACATATCGTGCTCACGCCAATCCAGCCGAACCAGGACGAGATCAAAGCGGCAGGACAGGCCGCGGCTGACACGGCGGATATCTCAGACAAAGTCGGACGACTGATCCCCCACGCCAATTTAGTCACCAGGATAACGTTGCCGGCCAGAGCGCTTGAAGCGTATCGGCTGATCAGACCTTTTGTGGAGAACCTTCGGGAAGGTGGCTACGACTCCTATCTGCTCGAGACCGAACTCATGGAGCGCAATTGCTATCGTGAGATCCGAAATGGCTACGGTACTTTGCAGATGCTGGACCTCACGGATCCGGTGAAAAAAGCGAGAGCCGAAGTGATGAGCCTGGTTCAGAACATCGAAGACCTTCTCTCCGGACAGAAAGAGGTAACGGCCAATGGCTAAAGGTCAAACAACGGTTTCAGACTTTGCGGTCGCACCGCGTCGCAGCCGTACAGGGGACCCAGCTGCGAAACGGGATGATGCTCCCCTGAGCTCGGAGCGGGCGTCAGAGGAAGCTGGCGCTGAAAACCAGCCTCACGCACCTGCATCCCATGTTGATGCTGAACAAAGGCCAAGCCGCTTGATAGCGCCGACAGAGGAAGCCCGGCGCGAGCGGTCGGTGAGCAAAGCCCTACAACGAGAAGATTCGAGAGTTCGGCTGCGTGACCTGAAGAGGGCGCACGATCGCGAATCTAAACATTACGTCAACTGCCCATTGAACTATGAAACGAAGAAACGGCTGGAAAGAGCGTCCTTCGAGAACGACGTGAAGATGACCAAGATCATGCAGGCGGCAATCGATCAGTACCTCAAAGATAACGGCTATTGATAGAAGGTCGACCGCCGTAGGTCCTCGAGGCGCATCATCCCGGCCGCCCGACGACATGAATGAAAGCCTCACCGAGAGCATATTGCCTCAAGAGGATCCTGCTGACGCCATGTCCGAGACGTTGCGTGGCCAACGGACGTTGAAGCGAGACCGCAGCTGCTCGCATGGGCGAAATCGGACGTCATTGAGCATCGTATTGGCTCTGAGTTGAACGTCAGACGTTGCTTTCGAGTTTCCGACGAAGAACTCGCTTGCGAGCTGGCGGCGCGACTCACCCTGACAGCGAGAGAGAAATTGCAACTGTTTTCAATGAAAATACCGAAGGCTGGAGGGGTAGCCGCTAAGAATCGCTAATTGCGTTTTTCTCCTGTTTGCTCTCTCTTAGATGCAAATAGGCTCGAAGCTCGGGGCAATGTTGAAGCATTTCGGTTCACCGCCTGAAGGAAACGCACCATCGAAAATAACCCCCAAAAAGATAGTGGACTCCGAGGCGCTCATCTGAGATGGAGCAAGGCAAGTCGATGCAATTTGGTGCGGAGTAGCTGCTGGGAGCGGCTTAAGAGGGTATGACCGGTGAGTGATTTAAGCAGCTATATGGGCGCGCGGGATTTAGTGGAAACAAACGATCCTGAACTGGAGAGGCCCGTCTATCGCAAGACTGGTTTCGACGGCATTCAAACATCGCGCGAGATGGACGAGCGCATATCCGCTTTTCTCAAGAAAACGCGTGAGGATAAGGGGCTTTCCCGCGCCGAGATGGCGCAGCTGCTTGGACTTTCCGTGTCCGTTTATGGAAGGTACGAGCGTTCCGAATCGCGCATGACGGTTCCTCGCCTTATTCATCTCTGTGAATTGATGGGCTTCATGCCGATCGACATGATTTTCGAAACCGCCCCCCACCTGTGGGGCAAGACACCGGAAGAGGCAGAGGATCGCCGGACGCTAACCAGGCTCATTGAACGCTTACCGCATGATACCATGCGCGATCTGATCGGGCTCCTGAAGCGCATGACGCCGGCGGAACCGGCGGCGGATACTGTGACTACGAGCACGGGGGAAGGCCGCTAAGCATCCTGGTTGCTTCCTGCACTTGGACAATAGTTGCAGCTATCACGGCGTTTTTTTCAATCAAGACAAGGGTTACGGCTTCATCTCCACCTGAGAACGGTGGAACGGACGTGTTTGTCAATGTGTGCGCGGTTGAAGGCGGCAGTCCGCTTCGAGACGGCCAAAAGGTCAGCTACGACATTGGCCAGGACCGTAAGACAGGAAAATCGCGAGCTGCGGTTCAACGAAGGACTCGCTGGCCTTCGAAGCGAAGGTCAGCAAGCCACCGTTCAGTTTGTCTTGAAGCGTTCAAGCATTTCTTGAAGCAGGAAGTTTTCCTGCCGAAGCCGTTGCGCGAGCAGCGCTTTCAGACGGCGGTTCTCTTCTTCGAGTGCGGCAACGTCGTCAATTGCTTGGGTAGTAGCGATATCCGTCCGGTTGCCAATAGGCCGACCACGGCGCGCCGAGCCCCGGCGCTTCGGCTTCGTTTTTTGTGGGATAGCCTTCGGGCGATCCACTTCCAAGGGCAGGATCGGAACAGGCCCAGCAGCATCTTCAACACCACGGCCGCCTTCTGTAGGTGCCGCCAGATCTGCGATTGGCGCAGCAGCCTCGATTACGGCGTCCTCGTTTGGCAACACTTCTGCAGTGGTCTCTGGAGACGGCAGCTCCCTGGGCTGGGCCGGTTCAAACAGATGCGGTGCTTCTGTCTCCGCCGCGCGCACCAGGGCCTTGAGGTCCGTGTCGCCCCAAATTGAAGACTGGCTGGTAGTCGACCGCCGGCGAGCCGATTTGACTTCGACGATAAATTTTCGCTGCTGCGGTTTCATGCGGCTCCAACGTTTAAGGGTGCGATATCAGTTTACGGCGTGTCATACCGCCCAAGCATTCTTTTGAGCTGCGTATTCTGCAACCGCAACTTTTCTGCAAGCCGGCGTCTTAGTTGCCTGACGTCCTCGTCCAGTGCGGTCATCTCATCGACGAAGGTCATCGGCGGCTGTGGGGCACCGGAACTGCGATCTCCATACTCGACGACTTCGGCCACTGCAACATCGCCAGCGCTCGTTTTCCGGCTGCGCCTTCGCCTTTTGGTCGGCAGTGGCTGTGGTGACCCGGCGGGCTCCGGAAGCATCCCTTGAGCGTCGGCAGGTGACCGGTCGACTATTGTAGCAAGCGTCCCGTCATTTTGGTCAGCCGCAGCATCGATGTTCAAAGCGTCGAGACTGCTTGCCGCCTCGTTCGAGGCTTCCACAACCGGGTCAGCAACTGCAACTGTCGGGTCCTCGGTGTCGACTTCAGGAGGGGTCTGCGGCGCCTTGACCGTTCGTCCCAGGGACGCCAGCTGAACCAGATATTTCCATGGTGCTTTCATAGTGAGCCGCCAACCGATCAAATCGCACCGGCATCCTTGGCCGCAGCCCTAAAAGGAACTCCAGCCAGAATGCGATGACAAGGGCCAATCAGGCTATCCGATCAGCCCTCTATCAATTGATCAGGCAAGGCCCAACCGCTTGCGCAGGTCGGCGTTCTCGGCCCGCAGCTTTTCGGCAAGCGCCTTGCGTAGCCGCGCGTTTTCTTCTTCGAGCTGGAGAAGATCTGCAATGTCGTCGAGGACTGGAGCTGGAGTCACCGTCGGCTGCTGTGCCGCACGGGTTTTCGCAGCGCCCTTGGCGACCTTCCTTGCGCTGGCCTTGCCAGTGGCCAGCGCCTCCGCCGAGAGGTTCCCGTCCGCCGACTTGTCTGCACGCTTCCTGCGTCCCTTCACCGGCTGGGCAGTAGTTGCCGTGGGTAACTCTGCACTCGCCTCCGCGACGACATTCTTGGGCCGCGGCCCCCGACGCTTCTTGGGCGGCGCCACTTCGGCCGGCGGCGCTGTCTCCACGATTTCGGTATTGCTCTCGTCTGCCATGAATGTTTCCCCTCTCGAACCGATCATCTTTTTCCATTGGGTGGATCGCAGAGTCAACAACTGCGCATCGCGACATCATCTATCAGTTGGCGCATGACACCGTTGCCGGTCAATACGGGAACCGAAGGCGAAGGCGGAACAGGCGCCAGCCGCGAATGCAGCAGTTCACGCTGCAACGCTGCGCCCGCGCAGAGCTCCAGTCACTTACCCGCTCCCCACCAAAGCCTGGAGGGCTGCGAAAACCATGGAAGCATACCCTCAAAAGACGGCTGACCGGGCATTAGAATCATCCCGCCCATCACATCCTGTTGGCCTAATTTTCAATTTTGCAGAATAGAATGAGGCATCTTGGCGCCTACAAGAACCTTTACCTGGCTCACCCGGAATGATCCAACCGCGCCCGCTTCTCGTAATTCTCTTCAATGGAAAACAACGAGAGCAGACGAACGAGCCATGTTCCGAACTGCAATAGCAATCGCAGCTTTGTTCGCGGCTACAGCTTCAGGGGCTGCTGCGGAGCGATACAAAGCAAACGAGATCGAGGGGGAGATCGTCGGCAGGCGTATCTTTCTTGAAGCTCCACTGGGTGGGGAATTCCCGCTCAACTATCGAAGAAGTGGCGGGGTCGACGGTGACGGCGAAGCTTTGGGCCTCGGCCGGTTCGTCAAACCCAAAGACACTGGCACTTGGTGGATACAGTCTGACCTCCTTTGCCAGCGATTTCGCACCTGGTACGCCGGTCGCCCGATGTGCTTCGAGCTTTATCGCGTCGATGAAGGGAGATTGAAGTGGATCCGCGACGACGGAAAGACCGGCATCGCCCGAATAGGTCCCGAGCTTTGAAGTGGCACCGGGAAGGGGAATGGAATTGATGTTTATGCCGCGCAGTCGATTTGACGGAGGACAAGCATGCGCACCTTCAATGTTCTTCTCACGGTCATCGCCATGAACCTCGCGTTGATTACACCCGTGGCCGCCGGATCTTTTTCGCTTGAGGGGTTCTTCACAGGCAGGTCTAGCGCCGAAGGTAGCTTTCGCAGCATCACCGGGGTCAAGAAGACCTTCAAGGTTAAGTTGCTGGGGAAATGGGACGGCCGCACGCTGACGCTCAGGGAAGATTTCACGTTCGATGACGGCACGCGAGATCGCAAGACATGGCGGTTCATCAAGGATGGACCCGGCAAATACAGGGGTACGCGGGAGGACGTGATTGGAGAGACCGAGGTGTCAATTAAAAGTAACGTCGCGCGCTTCAGCTACTTGGTGTTGCTGGATCCAGAAAACCGCAGAAACAAGGTGCGCTTTCACGACACCATGACGTTAAACGCTGATGGTCGACTCCTCAATTCCGCCTATGTGACGAAGTTCGGATTGCCCGTCGCGTGGACACGCGTCGAGTTCTCGAGGCGATGAATGTGAGAACGCGCGCCGCGACACTCGTAATCTATGCGCTACCTGCGCTTCCGTTGGCGGCGCTGGCTTTGCCGCTTTTCGTTGTCGTTCCAACCTTTTATTCCGAGGTCCTGGGCCTACCAGTCGCGGCCGTTGGCGGTGTACTTTTTGCCATTCGTATTCTTGATGCGGCGAGCGATCCGATGTTCGGCTGGCTTGCCGACCGGTGGAATGCCTTCGGCGGTCGCCGGCGCGGCTTTTTTCTCGCATCGATCCCGCTCACTGCCTGCGCCGCATTTATGCTCTTCTGGCCACCGCAAACGGCCGGACTTGGCTACCTGGTCCTATGGGGTGGGCTTTTGTCATTTGGCTTTACCTGGTCCTCGCTCCCCTACACAGCCTGGGGCGCAGAACTTTCAAACGACTATGTCGAGCGAACACGTATTGCCGCTTTCCGCGAGGGGTCGACACTATTCGGGACGTTAACGGCAATCAGCCTCCCCTTCGTTGTTGGGTCGACTGTGACCGTAGGCGTTGAGGGGCTAAAGACGATAGCCGTCCTGGTCGCGCTCCTCCTTCCGATTACAGGTCTTGCGGCCTTCGTTTTCGTTCCCGAACCGGTCAACCGATCAACCCGCGACGTTAACATCGTTCAAAGCCTGCTTCTCATGACGAAGAACCGGGCCTTCCTGCGTCTCATTGCCGCTTTTCTTTTGAATGGATTCGCCAATGCAGTGCCGGCTACCCTTTTTCTGTACTTTGTCTCCGATCGTCTCGGCGCAGCGGATTGGCGCGGTCCGTTTCTCCTACTCTATTTCGCATGCGCAGTTCTTGGCGTACCGCTCGCTGTAAAGGCCGCAAGGCGCTGGAGCAAGCACAGGGCCTGGAGTGGGGCTATGCTGGCGACGTGCTCGATCTTTGCGGTATCAGGATTTCTCGGCGACGGAGACCTGGTCGCCTTTGGCGCGATATGCGTGTGCACCGGTATTCTGCTCTCCTTCGATCTTGTCCTGCCTCCCTCCATGCAGGCAGACGTCATCGACAACGACACAGCAGTCTCAGGCTCTCAGCGTTCCGGCATGTATTTCGCTGCGTGGGCGCTGGCAACAAAGCTTTCGCTCGCGGCAGCCTTAGGGGTGACGTTTCCCATGCTCAGTCTGCTTGGCTTCGATCCGGCTCAAGATCGTTCGTCGCCCGACGCTCTTAAGGGTCTTTCGATGCTTTACGCCTGGGCACCGATCGTCCCGAAGCTCGCGGCAATCGGCCTCATGTGGGGCTTTCCGATCGATCGTGTGGCCCAAAGAGAGCTCATTGGCCGGATTTGACGCTATCGCGCTCGTCTACGGCTGCCAGGTTGATGACACGTTTTCCCCATCGCCCACTGAGGTAGGTTTCGATGACTATCGCTCGAGATTTGATCAACAATCACGTCCTCCGCGAGACCGATTGGCGAAAGGTAGCATGGGTTACCGGCGCCAGCTCCGGCATCGGAAAATCGCTTGCAATCCGTTTGGCACTTGACGGCTGGACCGTCGCCGCAAGCGCGCGGAACACCCTTGAGCTTGAGATGCTCGCACAATCGGCGGAAAATAAGATCCACGCCTTTCCCCTCGACGTGACCGACCGCGAAGCGACAGAAATCGCCGTACGCGACATTGAAATGCGCCTGGGTCCAATTTCCTTGGCGGTTTTCGGCGCAGGAACGTACCGGCGCGATAGCCTGTCGACCTTCGACGCCGCGGCGATCGGAGATATGGTCGGGCTCAACATCATGGGAACCGTGAACTGTTTGCAGGCAATCATGCCGGCAATGACCGCGCGCAGGTCGGGACGGATCGCAGTAATGGCGTCCGTTGCGGGCTACACGGGCCTTCCTGGGGCCGCGGGCTACGGCGCGACGAAAGCCGCGTTGATCAACATGTGCGAAGCCCTCTATCCCGAACTCGAAAGGCAGGGCGTTCAGATGACAATCATCAATCCAGGATTTGTCGATACGCCTTTGACCCGTCAGAATGACTTTCCAATGCCCTTCCTGATCTCGGCGGAAATTGCGGCGGAATACATCATGCGCGGGCTTGAGCGAGGGCGATTTGAGATAGCCTTCCCGTGGAGAATGAAAGTGGCCTTGAAGCTATTGAAGGCGCTTCCTGCGAGCCTGCGGTTCGCCTTGACGCGCCGCATGTTGCGTGAGGACCAGACCTGACCTCCGTCACGTTGGTTCGAGCCGGAACTGGTAGACATCGATGGTCCCGTTGCGAAAGCCGGCGGCGCAGTAGTGAAGGTAGTAGCGCCACAAGCGCTTGAACCGTTCGTCGAATGCAGCGGATTCAATCTTGTGCCAACTTTTGAGGAAAGCACCTTCCCACAAGAGCAGGGTTTTCTCGTAGTCACGGCCAAATGAAAATGCGTCCAGCACCATCAATCCGGAGGTGACAGCCTTCTGCCTGAAAACTGCCGCAGAAGGCAGCATGCCGCCGGGAAACACGTACGTCTGGATAAAATCGGCGTTTTGCCGATACCGCTCAAACCGCGTCTCATCGATCGTAATCACCTGGACCAGCGCTTGTCCGCCAGGAGCGAGGTTCGTCCGCAGCTTCTCGAAGTATACCGGCCAATTCTCCTCTCCGACTGCTTCGAACATCTCTATCGAGACGATCTTGGTGAAACGTCCCTCGCAATCTCTATAGTCCTGCAGCCGCACCTCGGCCAATGGAGACAATCCCTTGTTTGCCAGCCGAGCTCTCGCAAATTCTGCCTGCTCTTTCGACAAAGTCAGCCCGGTAATGCGACACCCCGTGCGCGAGGCAGCATACTCCATAAACCCGCCCCAGCCGCAACCGATCTCAAGAACATGATCCAGCGGACCGATTCGAAGCTCTCTTAGGATCCTGTCGTACTTGGCTTGTTGGGCCTCACCGAGTGACTGCCCTTGCCGCTCAAAGAGGGCGGCAGAGTACGTCATCGTCTCGTCGAGCCATGTGCGGTAGAAAGCGTTTCCAAGGTCGTAATGGAACGCGATGTTTCGCCGGCTCCCGGCACGGGAGTTTCGTCTGAACAGATGCCGGAAATAAGCGAGGCGGCTTAGCAACGGGCGAGCGGCGAGCGCAGGCTTGAGGGTCTCTTCGTTGGCAAGCGCCAAATCCATGAGCGCACCCAAGTCTGGCGTCTCCCAGTCCCCATCGAGATAGGATCGCGAAAACCCAAGGCTGCCGCTCGTGAGCATACGCCAGACCGGCCTTGCATTCGTAAAGACGATCGCTGCAGTCGGACCGGGGACGTTGCCTTTGACCAGATGCACTGCCCCGCAGGGGAACTCCGCGCGCAGCTGCCCGCGGTTGATACGGGCAAGCCAACCGCATACTATTTTCTGCCACAGCGGGCGGCCCGGCATTGGCAACGCCGCACCCCGGTCAAGCTCGCTCATGCATCAGGTCTTTCTCTTCCGAACGGGAGACAATCGTTGTGGCGACCCGCAGGTCCGCCGGTCGATGACGATGCACCGGCATGCCCTTTAGCCAGATTTTGAGCGCCTCCCAGTGGATCGCACCCATTACTTTCACAGTCATGAGGGGGTGTTTGAGGAAGGTCAGAAGAAGCCTCGCGTCCGAGATCTCTTCCCTTTTTCCGGAAAACGCCGCCGTGAGAAGTCGTCCGTCACGATCGTTTTCGGTTATGTCGACGAGCAAACTTTCCCCCGGCGGCCTGAGGTTGAACTCGTAGCGGCAATCCATGGGTACAAACGGAGAAACGTAGAGTTCTTTGACGCACGACTGCCGGATCGCTCCGCCGTGGTCGTCTGTCACCGGAATGACATAGGTGTGACGTTCGTGGAACGTGTTGCAGACCTCATAGAGAACGGCCCGGACTTGGCCATCGTCTGTTTCGCAGTAAAAGACGGTCAAAGGGTTGAAGACGTAGCCGAGTATGCGGGGGTAACATAGCACACGGATCCGCAGCTGCTGCGCGTCCACTCCAGCCTCGGAAAGCTGCCGTTCGACCCAACTGCGAAGGGCGCCGACTTCCCCGTTCCCGTGATCGCTGTCGCGAAAACTGAACAGAGCCCAGCGATTATGGCCGAACAGGCGCAGCTTGCTGTCCAGCGAAGCCACCTCTTCCAGATCGAGTAGCAGCGAGAAGACCCTGTAGCAAAGCCGATGCCGGTGGGGCCGAAACCGAACGTGCCACACGTGCCCGCTGTAAAGAGCCGACCTCGACATCATTGAGCCGCCGCGTAACCGATCTCGGAGGGGATGCGGCCAGAATCGTCACGGACCGCCCACGGACGTCGCATGCCGGAGATGGCCTCGGCAACCGCAAGCCCGGACTGCAAACCGTCCTCATGGAATCCGCTCCCGAAGTGCGCCCCGCAAAACCAGACACCGCCCCGTCCCTGGAGACGCCAAAGCTCCTTCTGAGACGCCAAGGCTCGCTGATCGAACAGTGGGTGGTCATAGTCGAACGTCGCGATTATCCGCTCACTGGCTATCTTTTGATGCGGGTTGAGCGTCACAAAAAGTGGCGTTGCCGGATCGATGCCTTGCAACCGGTTCATCCAGTAGGTCACACACAGCTGGCGTTCACCGCAGTCATCCGACGCGCCAATGTAGTTCCAGCTCGACCACACATTTCGCCGCTTGGGCATCAATGACGCATCCGTGTGCAGAACCGCCTTATTGCTCGTGTAACCGATTGCCGACAACAGCTGTCTTTCACGTGCGTCAGGCTCGGCAAGCATCGCCAGCGCTAGATCTGCGTGAGTCGCGATGACCACATCCGTGAAAGTGTCACGATTGCCATCACGATCTGTTATGACCACCGTCCCCACCTCGCGGCGGATCTCCCGGACTGCCCTTCTTGTTCGAAGCTCACCGCAATAGTCCGACATCAGCCTGCTGACATATTCTCGGCTTCCGCCGGTTACGGTTCGCCAACGAGGTCTGTCCGTCAATGCAAGCAAACCATGACTGTCGCAGAATCGAATGAAGGCATGCAGCGGATAATCCCGCATGCGTTTGGTCGTTGTGGACCAGATCGCAGCGCCCATGGGAAGGAGATGATCGGTAACAAAGGCATTGCTGTAGCCATTCTCGTCGAGATACTCCCCCAGCGTCTTGCTAGCGAGATTAGGCCGATTAAGCGCTTTGGGAGCTTCTCGATAGAAGCGCAAAATGTCGGACAATATTCTCCAGAAGCGCGGACGAAGTGCGTTTAACGGTTGAGCGAACAAGCCTGTCAATCCAGAGCCCGAGTATTCGAATGCCCCGCCATCCAACGAAGCGGCGAACGACATATTCGAAGCTTGGGTCGGGACGTCAAGGTGGTCAAACAGCGCTACAAGGTTTGGATAGTTGCGATCGTTGTACACAATGAACCCGGTGTCGACGGGAACCGGCCCAGAAGCCGTAGGGGCGACAACTGTATTGGCGTGACCTCCGGGCTTGTCGCCGGACTCGTATAGCACCACCTCCAAGCTTTTACCGAGTAGCCAGGCCGCGGACATCCCCGAAATACCGGCGCCAATCACAGCGACACGCCGTTGCCCGAATTCACCCCTCATACCCCGATCAAACCGCATGTTATCCCCTCAATCTGACGAACAATTACGAACGCACTACGAAAAAATCTCCCGATCGGATTGATCACCTTGCAAAATTTTGGACAACAATGATCCAAGAAGCCGAAGGCACCGTAACTGGTGCCATGGAGACAATTCTTGCGATTTCCGCTACCGCTGTTCCAGATATCCCATTTGTTCGATCTGGGCATGAGCCGCTGGTCGACCTTGGGAGGCATAAGAAGCGTGGACGCATGGTAGAGCCGGCCGGGGAACTGACTAAAGATGAAGCCTGCTCACTGCTCGAGGCAGTCGGTCGCAAGCGAGATATCGAATCTTTCGAGGCGCTGTTCCGCTACTACGCTCCGCGCGTAAAGGCCTATATGGCGCGCCTTACGCGTGATCCAAACATCGCCGAGGAATTGATGCAGGAAGTGATGATCACCGTTTGGAACAAGGCGGGCCAGTTCGAAGCGACACGCGGTAACGCAGGTACGTGGATCTTCACGATTGCCCGCAACCTTCGTATTGACGCCTACCGCAAGAACCGGAGGCCGGATTTCGACGTCAATGACCCCGCATTTGTGGCAGACGATGCAAAAAGCGCGGAGAACGAGCTGGCGGAACGCCAGGATGCGACCCGGTTGAAGGACGCCATGAAGGACTTGCCTCAGGAACAGATCCAATTGCTGAAGCTGTCGTTCTTCGACGATTGTTCTCACAGTGCGATTGCCACCAAGCTGAACCTGCCGCTCGGAACGGTGAAGTCGAGAATCCGACTTGCCTTTGCGAGGCTTCGGACTGCGCTGGAGGACGGAAAATGAATATCCGTCATCATGTGAGCGACGAATTGCTGGTGGGATATGCATCCGGCACGCTTGAAGAGGGTTGGCGGCTTGCTGTTGCTACGCATCTTGCGTTGTGCCCGAACTGCCGGACAAGACTGACTTTGATGGAGAATACGGCCGGAGAGCTGCTCGAGAGCATGGAGCCAGTGCCAATAGAAGTCTCGTCCTTCGATCGGTTGAAAGAGCGCCTACGAACCGCGGAATCTCCCCCAAGCGCCTCGCCGAAGCAACCCGCGAGAGTAGTGAAAGCCGTTTCGCCGCCAACCATCCCGGAACCGTTGCGATCCTATCTTGGAGGAGATCTGGCGGAGCTGAAATGGAAGTCTCTGGGACGTGGCGCCTATCATATTCCGATAAAGCTCGCCGATCGTTCGACAACGGCGCGTCTGCTTCGCATACCGGCCGGAAAACCCGTGCCGGAACACAGCCATGGAGGGCGCGAATTGACGCTCGTGCTCAGCGGAAGCTTCAATGACGGAGAACTCTTGTTCGCCCGCGGAGATATAGAGGAGGCAGACACGAGCGTTGAACATCAGCCCCTGGCAACGCCTGAGCAAGATTGTATCTGTCTGGCGGTAACCGACGCGCCGCTCAGGTTCCGGAGCTGGTTTATGCGTTTGCTTCAACCTGTCCTTCGGATCTGATCGGAGGCGACGGATGACCTACGCGATATCCTACGTGGCGACAGCGATCGTCTTTCTCGGCTTGGACTTTTTGTGGCTGACTGGGTCGTCGAAATTCTATCGCAGCCGAATTGGAGAGCTTCTGCTCGACCAGCCAAATCTCATTGCCGCAGCTGCATTTTACGTCATTTATGTAACCGGTGTTTCATATTTTGCCGTCATACCTGCGCTCAGCTCCGGACGTTGGACGACAGCACTGGTATCGGGAGCTCTGCTCGGCCTTGTCGCTTTCGGCACCTACGACATGACAAATCTGGCAACGATCAAGGGGTGGTCGTTGCAGGTAAGCTTGGTGGACATGGTATGGGGTGTCTTCATCACCACGGCGTCCGCTCTCGCCGGATATGTTGCTGTTGTGTCGCTTCAGAAGTTTACTTAACCCTCGAACTTGCGTGAGCCACGACGTATATGGGGCCACCAGAGCGGCGAAGAATGGTTATCCGATGTGCGGCTTGGAACAGTGAGGCGGTGCTACGCTCTGGCAGGCGTCAGCATCTGTCACTGCCGCTCCGGCAGAAACCTGCAATGCCGGACGCAGAAGTTCGCAACTAACCTGAGCGCGACCTTGGATGACCACCATGAAAATAGGATCAACGAAGTCCGAAGACATTCCAGCCCTTAAAATGATAGTGGAGAAAACCGAGCTTTTCCCAAGCGAAATGCTTCCCGACATGTTGAGCAGCTTCCTTTCAGCAGAAGAAAGCAAGGATATTTGGCTTACTTGCGAAGATGACAGAACGGCTATCGGCTTTTGCTACGCTGCGCCCGAGCCGCTTGCAGAAGGAACATGGAATATGCTGGCCATCGCTGTTTCGCCGCCGAAACAGGGTGCGGGGGTCGGGGCTGCTATCGTCGAAAAGTTGGAATCTGTTCTTCGTGAGCGCGGCCATCGAGTCTTGATTGCCGACACCTCTGGAACGGATCCATTCCGTCAGACGCGAGAATTCTATCGCAAGAACGGCTATACCGAGGAAGCTCGTATTCGGGACTTCTGGGGTGAAGGCGACGATAAAGTCATTTTCTGGAAGCGGCTCTGAAGTCAGAAAGTGGCGCGCTGTCCTGATCGCGCCATTTCGCTTTGTCCGAGACTTGTCGTCCCGCATTCTCAATTCTCTCGAAACCAGCCCGCTGACCACGGAACATCATTTACATAGGGATATTTTACGTGCGCCCTCTAACGCGAAAGAGCTCGCCAGAGCGGTTCGCAGGCAACTTGGGATAATGTGAGCTGGCGCCGGACAGCGTCGAAGGCCGCGCTCAACCAGATTGTCCGCACAGCCGCTGCCGAAGTGAACAGCACCCATCCTCGCGCAGTGGTCGTCGCACTACACCCAGGAACCGTCGCGACAAACATGACGGCCGACTATGCTACCCATCACCGCCGAATGGATCCGAGCGAGAGCGCATGTGCAATGCTCCAGGTGATTGATCAGTTGACCCCGGAAAAAACCGGAGGGTTCTTCGCCTTTGACGGGATGCCCGTTGAGTGGTGAGAGTTGTTACGCGGCGTCGAACTTAGATCTTGAATGCACGGCGAAAACGTCGGGTTTGACTTCAAGCGTCGTTGTAATGCTGAACGTCGCAGGGAGCAATCTAACCGGTTTGCCGCCGACATGGTCGGCGGCAAAGGCGCGGAGTGACGCGGCAGTTTTGTCACGCTTTCGGAAGCAGGACCTTGTCGATCACGTGAATGACACCGTTCGATTGCTTGACGTCGGCGATCGTCACGGTGGCCGTGCCACCTGTTTCATCGGTGAGGGTGATCTTATCGCCATCCATCTTTGCCGAGAGCGTACAACCGCCGACGGTCTTGACCGGATGGTTCCCTCCGTCGTCGGCAATCATCTTGCCGACCGCATCGGAAAGCGCATTGGCGGCAACCACATGACACGTCAGGACTTTGGCCAGCTTTTCTTTGTTTTCCGGTTTCAGCAGAGTGTCGACAGTGCCGGCAGGCAAGGCTTCGAAGGCTGCGTTCGTCGGCGCAAACACCGTGAACGGACCATCACCTGAAAGCGTTTCCACCAGACCTGCGGCCTTTACTGCTGCAACGAGTGTCGTGTGGTCCTTTGAGTTCGCGGCGTTTTCGACGATGTTCTTGCTTTCGGACATGGCCGCGCCACCGACCATAGGATTGTCGGCATTCGCGGTGAAGGCAACGAGAGCGAAAATCGATGCAATCGCGGCGGTACGTTTGAGGGACCGTTTCATTTCGTTCATTCCTCCTTGCAGGCCCGCACCATGCGGGCGTTCCCAGCCGGATGTTGTCCAGCACAATCGTTACGGCATCCTGGCCGAATTGGATCACCGCTGCGCCCAACGTGATTTTGACCGCCGTCGCGGCAAGCCACTCAAGAACGGCTGCCCTCAGTGAACGAGCGCGAACGGGATTGGCGATTGCCGCCCCGCCCAAGGTATCAATCTTCAACTTGCTGATCCAATGACCACGCTCGTTCGTATAGGGAGAAATGCAGCGTAGCCACGCACGGTAAAACTCTCGCGGCCCCGGGTGTCAGAACTCCAAAATGACGATGTTTTGTCAGCGGTGGACGGAATTGAGGATACAGGGATGCTACAGAGAACTGCGAACCAAAACCGTAGATGGTTCCAGGCACTTCTGCTTACGATTTTGCCCGTTGTCGCGACATCCATTCTCGGGCAAATGGCGACCTACCCGAACATCGAAAGTTGGTATGCGACGCTGGAGAAGCCGAGTTTCAATCCTCCAAACTGGGTGTTTGCGCCGGTCTGGACGACGCTTTACATCCTCATGGCTTACGCTGCCTGGCGGGTGATAAGACTGCCTATCAGGACACCCGGCAGGTTGGCGACACTGACCCTATTTTATGTTCAACTCGCTCTCAATGCGTTGTGGTCATGGATGTTTTTCGCCATGCAAAGTCCGGTCGCCGGCCTGGTGAACATCATCGTGCAAATCGGGTTTATCCTCGCAACGATCGCGCAGGCTTGGAACGTCGACAAGACAGCTGCGCTTTGCCTCGTGCCGCTGGCGGCGTGGGTCTCCTTTGCGGCCGCACTGAATTTTGCAATCTGGTTCCTCAATTGACCGCCTTTCAAGGAGGCGAAAACGTTCATGACTGAAGAACAACAGCCAATCATTGTCTGGTTCCGCGACGATCTGCGGATCTGCGATAACGAGGCGCTCTGGGAAGCGGCCAGCAGCGAAAGGCCGGTTGTGTGCGTTTACGTGCATGATCACGAAAGCCCTGGTATCCGCCCGCTCGGCGGAGCCGCGCTCTGGTGGCTTCATGGCGCGTTGAGGGAGTTGGATGAGAAACTTCTCGGTCTCGGAAATGGCTTGGCGATCTTTTGCGGTAAGGCAAGCGAGCTTATACCGCGCATCGCCCAAGAATGCGGGGCATCGGCCGTATTTTGGAACCGTCGATATGGAGCTGCTGAGCGCCGTATTGACGCGGAAATTAAGGCCACACTGCGTGGCCAAGGGAAAACCGCGAAGAGCTTCAGCGGAAATCTAGTGAACGAGCCCTGGACCCTTCAAACGACCGACGGCGGCCCGTTTCGCGTTTTCTCCGCCTACTGGCGCGCCGTCCAGACAATAGGTACACCGCCTCGCCCGCTGCCGCCGCCGCGCAGGCTGGGGCCGCATCGTGGGTTCAGAGGATTAGCGGTCGGGCGTGTTGAGCTTGACGAACTTGGACTAGAGGTTTCCCAGCCGGATTGGGCTTCCGGCCTGAGACAAAGGTGGTCACGGGGGGAGACCGGCGCGCAGGCCACGCTGGAGCGTTTCCTCGAGTGTGGCTTCGACACATATGCCACGGAGCGTGATCGGCCTGATCGTTCGGTGACCTCGCAGTTGTCTCCTTATCTGCGGTTCGGAAATATTTCGGTCAGGGTGGTGTGGCATGCGGCGCTCATGTCTTCCGTTTCAGGAGTGGAGCGAAGCCTGGAAAAATTTCTGTCGGAGCTTGGTTGGCGCGAGTTTTCCTACCACCTACTCTATCATTTTCCGGACTTGGCCTATCGGAGTTATAGGCCGGCGTTCGAGGAGATGCCGTGGCGGTATGACGTTGCTGATCTAAACGCGTGGCGTAAAGGCCGCACCGGTTATCCGCTGGTCGACGCGGGCATGCGAGAGCTGTGGCACACGGGTTGGATCCACAATCGCGTGCGCATGGTTGTCGCGTCCTTCCTGACGAAGCATCTCCTTATAGACTGGAGAAAAGGCGAGGAATGGTTTTGGGATACCCTCGTGGACGCGGATCCAGCCAGCAACAGCGCGAGCTGGCAGTGGGTGGCGGGTAGCGGTGCAGATGCGGCGCCGTATTTTAGGATTTTCAACCCGATGTTGCAGGGTGAAAAATTTGACCCTGACGGCACTTACGTAAAGCGCTGGTTGCCCGAGTTGGCGGGTCTCCCGGCGAGCCTTATCAATAAGCCCTGGGAAGCCTCGACTTCACAAATGGCAGCCGCCGGTGTGGTGCTCGGTCAGACGTATCCACGGCCAATCGTCGACCATGGGTATGGCAGAGCGCGAGCGCTCGAGGCCGTGAAAAAACTTGCGTAGCGAACAAAGCATCTACAACTCACAGATGAAGGCCTGTTCTGCACGGTGAAAATCCGATGAAAACCTCTTTGGCAAAGATCGGTCGAGCACGCGTCGCGCTTGCCTTGCCGCGTCATCGCGAAAAGTTACACGGGTTGGAAGGGGAAGATTTCGACATTCTTTTCGAAACCTACGCGCTCGCGGCGGCGAGAGTTGAAGAATTGTTGAAGACTCATTCCCCTCACCATGACCTTGTGAGCGGCTATCGCGAAATATGCCTCGACATCCAGGAAGACATCGCGTTGATACTCTACCGGTTGAACCGACAATCGCACTGATCTGTAAGATATAATCCGCTAGCTTTCAGCACGCCTAACATTCGGAACCGAGAAATTGGGCTGACCACGCTCATTCTCCAGGATCGCTCCAAATCTTGGCCCAACCACCACTACTAACTCGTGAGTACCGCATATGGGTTACCAGTCTCATCTCGAGCGAAATTTTGTAGGCGCATCAGTCTCGATGTCCCGCTCATACTGCGATTTTAGTTGGCTCGACTAAATCAAGGCCTTTCTGCGGCCTCCAGCGCAACCCGTTTTCATATCGCCAAGCTATCTGCCCATGATCGTTGATCGCAAACAAGGTCAACCATTCATTGTCGAAGAGTGCACGAATTTGTGCATGCCGCCGCAGAATGTCGATGATCGCCTCCTGAGGAGCCTCTACAGCCACAGTGAGCCGGAGCGGCTCGTGCATGAAATCGACTCCGTCGTGCACCGATTGCCAAGGAAGACCAGCGCGCATGTTTCCGCCATTGCCCTCCACAACGCCGATGCCTCCGACAACATTGTGCAACAGCTTGTTGCCGGCGCCGAAGAGCGAAGGCGCGACCGATGAGGCGAAATACTGCAGACTGATCCAGCTCGCGACGACGACGGGGGCGGTCAGGATGAGCTCAAGGACCCTGAAACCCTCATCCTTGCGCCAGACATAGTCGTGCAGGAAGGCCTGGCCTTCTAGTGACCTGCCGGCAGTTCGTGCGCGCGGCGCAGCGATAAAGGCGCGGCACCCCGCCAGCCCGAGCTCGGGCCGGACTTCCGCCCAATCCCGGCTGCGCTCGATGACACTGCCTGCCGCAGCCCGCGGCAGGCGCCGCGCCCGCTCCGCTCGCGCCAGGCTGCCGGCCTGGGCGAGCCAATGCCGAATGCGGTTGATGTTGTCAGGCGCAATGTCATTTTCTAGGTCGCCTTCGAACAGTGTCACCACATCGGTCGTTGTGTCATGCAGGCCACCGAGGAAGACAGTATCGGCCGGGATCTTGATCTCGTTGGCTACAAGCTTCTCCCGCACGCCGCGGTCGTTCAGCAGGTCAGCCAGCAGGCGCGCGTTGACGTCGCCCGCGTACCCCCCACATGCGCCGCAGTGAAGCGCGCTGGCATAGGGATTGTTGACCACATTGGCGCCATGGCCGGAGATCAGCACGAAGCGGCCGAAACCTTCGGTCAGCGACATCGCCTTCAGCACCGTCTCGGCAAGTACGGCCCGTGCGTCGAGATCAAGACTGGGGTCAAAGCGTGGCTTGGCCGCGTCCGGCCCTTTCCCCGTCCCAAAACCGAGACCATCGCGCAGGAGCTTGCCGGCATAAACAGGGCCCATGGCCTCGACAAAGGCGAAGGAGGAGACGGCTGCCAGCTTGAAGCGGCCCCAGGCGCGAACGGCGCGCGCCCTGAACCGCGCCTGCTGGTCGGCAGCCGCGTCGTGATCCACAGCACTGCAGCTGAAGACGGACGGCTTCAACAGGACCGGGAGACGATGCTCGGCAACGTCTGAGGCGAAGCCCTTATGGCTGGCACCGAGACCGAAGAAGCCCGCAAAGCCGACCGTCCGAACGCCCGGATCGACGCTTTCGAGCGACCGGCGGAAGACTTCCGAGCGCACGTCGATGCAGAAGGCTGCCTGCAGGAAAGGCCGCAACTCGGCAACCTTGATCGCCGAGGGCGCAGCAAGGGTGGCAGCAAGCTTCCGCTGCGACGCACGCTCGGCGGCGACCTGCAGCAAGCCGTCGATGACAGTGTCGAAGTGCGGGCTGATCGGTTCGACATGGGCCCGTCGCACCTGCTGCCATTCGCTTTCGATTGCCGCCTTGTGCTGTTCATAGAGCGCTTCTTCGAAGACAAGTCGGATCGCCAGTAGTTCGAGCGCCGTCGTATCCGTCCGGCCCTCGATCTCCGCCTTGAACTGGATGTGGCGGGCGTACTGCGCCCAGCCGCCGACGCTCAGCAAGAGCTGGTGGAAATAGGTGCCGGGCTCGGCGCCGAGGCCAAGCGAGAGGGCGGCCTGCTCGATGGCCGCATGCGGGTTCTCCGGCGTGTCGTCGACATGGATGCTGAAGCCCTTCAGCCCGAAGATTTCCGGCGTGAGATCGTGAGTCGCAAAGGCGCGCCAGGCGGCGTAGAGCCCGTTGCGGCGGGAAGCTGCCCACAGGGCCTGGCCCTGATCGAAGAAACCCGCAGCGAAGGTCCCGATCCGTTCGGACACGAGCCCCGGCCAGTCCGTGCCCGTGCCTCCCGCCGCGAGCTCCGCAACGGTCGGCAGCGCGACAACCGGCTGTGGCTCCTCAGCGACGGCAGTCTTCAGCGCCGGCAGGTCGATACGATTTGAGAGCGCGTTCGACTGGAGTGCGGCCATCAGATCCTCATCCGTGATCTCGCCTGCGGCGATCTTATAGGCATAATGCTTGCGTGGCAGTGCAAGCCTGACGCCGCCGATGCGGGCAAGCCGGGCCGCCGTCTGATCGAGCGTCTCGTTCACCTGATCGAGGAAGGGGTTCACGGCGACGGTCGCTGTTAGCGGCCAAGCCGGCGGGATCGCCCGCACCGCCTTATCTGCCGCCCGCGAGAGCGCTTCGCCATGCAAAATCTCGACTGTTGTCATCTCGGTCATGGGTTCACTCCTTTGCGGAAGCTGGGGGTGCAGAGGCGGTGCGGGGAAGCATCCAGCCACCGAGCAGGCGATCGAAGAGGGCGTTCGCGTACAGGCCGTTGGCGAGGTGGACCCTAAGGCCGGCTGCCGCTGGATGATAAGCCCAGAGCGGGAAGAGCGACTGGGCAACCGCCACCGCGCCGAAGGTAACGACGGCAAGCAGCATAAGCGTCCATTCCAGCGGCCCGGGCAGCGGCGTGATCGGCAGCGTGTCGCGCATCAGCTTGTCCGAAATGCGCTGGAGCGCGAAGTATGCGGCCGCCGCCGAGATCGAATAGAGCGAGGTCCGCCAGGTGAGCGCCCAGGGAGCGGCATCCGCCAGCCCCTGCGCGATAAGATAGGCAACGCCGAAAATCAGGATCGCACCCAGCGCAAGCGCCTGCGGCGGCTTGTCGGCAAGTCCGAAGAGCACTCCAATCACCGCATAGATGGTGAGCGCCAGCAGGAAGGCCTGCCCCACCGCCTTGGCGTTCGGGATCGCAACTGGACCAGGGCGGCTGATGGAGGCAACCGTTTCGACGGCCGAGCCTGAGGCAAGGAAGGCATGCGCCTTGTAGAGCGAGTGGGCAACGATGTGCAGTAAAGCTATCGGGAAGAGTGCCAGGCCACATTGTAGGATCATGAAGCCCATCTGCGCGACAGTCGACCAGGAAAGCGACGTCTTGACTGCTGACTGGGTGAGCATCACAAGACTGCCGAAAAGCGCGGTAAAGCCTCCGACCATGACCAACACCGCGAGTACCACCTGCGCGTGCACCATGACATCGGCAAAGCGAATGAGCAGGAAGCCGCCGGCATTGACGACACCGGCATGTAGGAGTGCCGAAACCGGGGTCGGTGTTTCCATCACCTCCGTCAGCCAACCATGGGTCGGAAACTGTGCCGACTTTAGAAGAGCCGCAATTGCAAAGAGGGCTGCGGCAGCGATCGTCAGCGGCAGCGCTCCGCCCTCACGTGCAGCGGCAAGTATGGTCGCGATGTCGCCGGTTTCAAAGGAGACGGCGATCAGCACCACCGCGCTGATCAGGGCGGCATCACCGGTGCGCGAGACGAGAAACTTCTTGCGCGCTGCCCGCTGCGCTGCGATCCGCTCCGGGTAGAAGAGCAGGAGCCGATGCAAGAGCAGGCTGCTCGCGACCCATCCAACAACGAGCTGCAGCAGCGTGCCGGACTGGACCAGCAGCAGGACGGCGGCCAGCGTCGCCGTCATCCAGCCGATGAACGGCCCTTGCCGCTCTTCTCCGTCGAGGAAGGTGCCGGCGTAACGCAGCACCGCCCATCCGATAAACGAAACCAGGAGCAGCATTACCAGACTGACCATGTCGAGCCGGGCGGCGAGCGCGAAATAGCCGAAACCCAGCGGCGGGCTCGTCCCCGGTCCTTGGAGGGCGAGGCCGATACCAGACACAACAGCAACGACAATCGAGGCGAGAGCCGACAATTCGACGATACGGATAGCACGCCGTGGGCGCAGCCCCGGCGCCCGGAAAGCATAGAACGAGGCACCGGCGAGCATCAGCGGTGCGAGAAGCGGCAAAGCATGGATCACGCAAATTCTCCGGTCAGGGCCACTGCTTGGGGGATGCAGCAACAAACTCACGGACCTGATATCAGCCGCATGAACCTAATAAAAATTCATTGTTTCATTTAATCCGTTCTTTAAAATAGAATGATGACCGATCTCAACTATCATCACCTCCGCTATTTCCGTGCCGTCGCGCACGACGGCAACCTGACGCGCACGGCCGAACGTCTGAACCTGTCGCAATCGGCCCTATCAACGCAGGTCAAGCAATTAGAGCAGCGCCTCGGCCACGCTCTTTTCGAGCGGCGTGGCCGCCAACTCTTTCTCACGGAGGCTGGCCGGATCGCTCTCGACCATGCCGACACCATCTTCTCGACAGGCGAAGAACTGATCGAAACACTCAAAGAAACCGGTAGAACCCGCAGGCCGATACGCGTGGGGGCACTGGCTACTTTGTCGCGCAACTTTCAGATAGAATTCCTGCGGCCACTTCTCGGAAGATCTGATGTCGATCTGATCCTGCGCTCGGGCAGCACGAGCGAACTGCTCGGGGCGCTGCAGTCCCTGAACCTTGACATCGTGCTCCTGAACAAGGCGCCGATGCCAGATGCTGTCACGCCTCTCATAACCCAGCACCTCTATCAGCAGCGGGTAAGCCTCATCGGCAAGCCATCCCATGGCAACAATGGTACAAGGCTTGCGGAGCTCCTCGGCGAGCACCCGGTGATCTTGCCGACACTTGAAAGCGGCGTGCGTTCGCAGTTCGACGCGCTCGTCACCCGGCTCGGTATCACGCCTCAGATCGCGGCGGAGGTCGACGACATGGCAATGTTGAGACTACTCGCTCGGGAAGGTGCAGGTCTTGCGGTCCTGCCGCCAATTGTCGTTAAAGGTGAACTGGCGGCCGGCGGGCTTGTAGAGTTTGACGCGCTGCCTGGCGTCGTGGAGTCATTCTATGCCATCACCGTAAAGCGGCGGTTCCCAAACCCACTCGTTCGTCCCCTACTCGATGCACACAGTATCATCTAAGACGATCCGCCCTTCGCACCGATCGAAACTTCAGAGTTCTCGCAACCTCAAGTTCCAGTGTCGGTCCTCTCCAATATAATGATCCAAGATCTGCAGTGCGCAACGAACTTGTTTCCTGCTGAAGCAATTGGCGGTCCTGACGAAGCCTACATGACTCCAGCATTTGCTTCGACCAGTAAAGTTGCAATTGATACATCCGGGTTTTTGGTCGTAACCTGATGCAACGGAGCTCCGCCACTCGACAGGGTTTGAGGTAAGCTGACGTTCAAGATAAACTTTGCAAGTCCAAAACAGCTCTGGATCAGGCTTCGCGTAGGACGACTTCGGGATTCCGACGAGACACCGTGTTGCTCTTAATGCCGCTACCTTCATGATCTGGGCTTCCACCCGAGCGATCGACAGAGCTCTTCAGCCGCCCTGACCCCGTCTTTCCGGCTTGCAAACGGTCCCTCAAGATAATACGGGTTTCCGCGAAATTCGACAAAAACTGCCTTCTTCACAACGTCGTAGATGATTGTGAGTTCTCGCTCTTCAGTCATTCTCAAAGCCCTCACTTACTTCCTCAATGGGCGATAGCAACCATTTGCCGCATCGTATCTTCCGAGTTTGCTTCGGAGAGCCAGCCGGCAAGCTCCCGGCGCACGACGTGTTCGAGCACGGCCATGCCTTCGGCGCTGTCGTTCAGACAGGGGATGTGGGTGAACTTCTCGCCGCCATTGTGATGGAAGCTTTCGGCCGCCTGCTCGGCGATCTCTTCCAACGTTTCCAGACAGTCGGAGACGAAGCCCGGGTTGAGGACGGCAATGCGCTTGACACCGTCCTGCGCAAGTTTTTCGACCGTCTTGTCGGTATAGGGCTGCAGCCATTCCTCAGGCCCGAAGCGCGACTGGAAGGTGACCTGCAGCTTCTCCTTCGACCAGCCGAGCTTTTCGCGCAAAAGCCGCGCGGTCTTCTGGCACTGGCAGTAGTAGGGATCGCCCTTGTCGAAATAGCTCTTCGGAATGCCGTGGAAGGAGGTCAGAACCACCTCCGGCTCCCAGTCGAGCGTCGCCAGGTGACGCTCGATCGAGGTTGCCAGAGCGTCGATGTAGACGGGATCGTCGTGGTAGGGCGGAACGGTGCGCAGTGCCGGCTGCCAGCGCATCTTCAGAAGCGCCTCGAAGGCCTTGTCATTAACGGTGGCGGTGGTGGCGGCGGCATATTGCGGATAGAGCGGGAAGACGAGAATGCGTTCACAGCCGGCCTTCTGCAGTGCGTCCATGCGCGAGGCGATCGACGGCTGGCCGTAGCGCATGCCCCAGTCGACGATGACGTTAGGGCATTCGTTAAACGTTTCGGCCATCAGGTTCGCCTGATTGCGGGTGTAGGTCCGCAGGTAACTTTCGTTCAATCGCCTGTTCCAAATCATGTCGTAGGCCTTCCCGACTTTGCCCGGGCGGGTGTTGAGCACGATGCCGAACAGGATCGGATACCAGAAGAACCGCGACCATTCGATCACCCGGCGGTCGGTCAGAAACTCCTTCAGGTACCGACGCATCGAGGTGTAGTCGGTGCCATCGGGCGTGCCGAGATTGACGAGGAGAACTCCGATGTTGCCGCGTTTGATGACGGGATGATTGGCAAGTTTGTCCACCATCAACCGCACTCCTTCAATTGAGATTTTTGTTCCAATACGTTTCTCGCGCGGTTTGGATCAGTCCGTGCCGGCCGACAGTCAACAATCGATCTCAACAATCGATCTCGACCGCATTCTGACGGTTCTGAAGCGTCGTGCTGGCGCACAAGCATTGCCTCCCGATCCCGCGAGCTTTGATCTGACCAACTCCAAAGTACGTAGAACCTAAACGCGGTCTATTGACGCCTTTGAGCGGCTGCAACGTACGCGCACGATGGAGAAGGAGATGAACCGAACACCTGATCTGGATTCTACGAACGTGTCGCCCGAGGGAACGCGGTCGTTGCTGACAGCGCTTCTCGTCGACGATGACATCAAGATCGTGCAAAGGCTTTGCAACGAATTTGTTCATCGCGGGCTGTCCGTTGAAATCTGCACGACCGTGGATGACGCAATCATTGCGCTCAGAACCCGCCATTTTGATATTGTCGTTACGGAGCTCCGTATCGGCGAAGGCAGTGGTATCGAAATCGTTTCCTTGGCGCGTGAAATCTCTCCGGCCACAAAATCGCTTGTCCTCACGGGTTATGGTCATATCAATGCAGTTGTGGCCGCGGTGAAACACGGGGCCACCGAAGTTCTGAGCAAGCCGGCCGACGCAGGCGAAATCTTGGAAGTACTTGGGATCAATTCACAGGATGCGGAGGCGAGGATCACGTCAGCCGATTACGTTCGCTGGGAGCATATAACCAGCGTGTATGCCGAAACTGGAAATAATGTTTCTGCGACCGCGCGTCTACTTCGGATGCACAGACGAAGCTTGCAGAGACTGCTGTCTCGCGGACCGCCACAACGATGAACTCACTTACTCCGCCATTCCTGAAATCGATCTGGCTGCTTAATGGACGTCCTGCACGCGCCGGCAATGGCAATTCGTTGCCTTCGGCAATACTCGCGCGACATCCGCCTTGCCAACTTTTGTGTCAATGTGATCGACTACTCCCAAATCTCAGAGGCGGCGCACGTGTCCCTGGTCGATAAGCCTTTCGACGAGTTTACGCTCGGCATCAAATGGATGTCCGTTCCATCCGCGATGCGAGAAACCTGATAGCAAAACCGTGTCGTCAGGCCCAGCAACTTCACCAACCACATAAGCTATCGTGATGAGGCCCGAACTTGGCACGATGTAACTACCTGGGGTCAGTGTTCGAAGCTCCAGGTCAGTATGGTCATGAAATCGGCGCGGAATCACCGTAAAGTTCTTCCCGTTATTAAGAGCGAAGTCTGCAAACTCCCCCGTATAGTCGTCACAAAAATCATCAAGCGAAGGGTGTTGTATTGCGAGCTGTTGCTTTAGCTCGGCAAATTTCGACCCCTCGCGTACGCACAATATTGTTCCGGCATTTTTGACCGCCGAGTTGTTCCGCCACGCGGGCTGTCCTATCATCGCAGCCGCAGGGCGGCCCGTATTGCAGACTGCGACGACATCCGTGCGCTTCCCTCCATCTCCGACGGATCTGCAGTCATTGAAGCGAATGACAAGGTCACAACTGTCAATTACAAGCGCATCAGCGTCAGCGAACGAGCCATTGCCAACAACCACGATACTTCGCGCCATTTTCTGTTACTCCATCAAAATGCGGCAATACGACACCTTTTTAGAAACAGATCAAAAAATATGCGATCCGTCCCTATGGCCGATTTGATCCAATCGAAGGAAATAATCGTAGTGGTGTGGCTGACCAAATAAGGAGAGTTTTTGATGGACGCGATTGTGACGGACAGCGATCTTTTGTTCGCATCAGATGTTCCGACTCAGGCGGAAGCGGAGTCAGCCGTGCGGACCTTGATACGTTGGGCCGGCGATGACCCGTCGCGCGAAGGCCTCCTCGAGACACCCAGACGGGTAGCGAAAGCATATCGTGAGCTTTTTGCGGGATACGAGGCGACGCCGGAAGACATTTTGGCGACGACATTTTCCGACGTCGCCGGCTATAGCGATATGGTCATCGTTAAAGACATCGAGTTCCATTCTCATTGCGAGCACCACATGGTGCCCTTCCATGGCGTTGCCCACATCGCCTATATCCCCGAGGGCGGGGTTCTTGGTCTCTCCAAGATGGCCCGTCTGGTTGACCTTTATGCGCGCCGGCTGCAGACCCAGGAAACGATGACATCCCAGATCGCCAAAGCTCTCGACGAAAGCTTGAGGCCGAAAGGTGTTGCGGTGATGCTCGAAGCCGAGCACATGTGCATGGCAATGCGCGGCATCCAGAAACAAGGTGCCAAGACAATCACGACGACGTTCGTTGGAAAGTTCGAACGATCGGCCAGAGACCAGACAAGATTCATCCAATTCGTGCGCGGTTAGGAAACATGAACCGACTCCACCATCGCTGAAAGAATCGTAAATGGCCGAATACTCGATGAAATCGCTGAAAGCGGGATACTCCGCTGTTATAATCGGAGCTAGTGGCGGGATCGGTGGCGCCATCAGTGCGGCCTTGAAATCTGATCCCAACTGTTTTGCGGCAGTTCCTCTTTCTCGTAGTTCCGATGGTTTTGACATATCCGACGAGGCAAGCATCAAGAGGGCTGCCGACGCGCTTGAGCCCGGTGCGTACGATTTGATCCTCTGTGCGACAGGCGCGCTCACCATCGATGGGGTCGGCCCGGAACGATCCATCCGACAAATCTCGCAGTCAGCGATGATGGCGCAGTTCGCCTTGAATGCTGTAGGGCCCGCCCTCACCCTCAAGCATTTCACCCCGCTCCTTGCTCGCAAGGAGAGGACGATCTTCGCATTCCTATCGGCTCGGGTAGGATCCATCGGCGATAATGCACTCGGTGGATGGATTTCTTACCGTTCCTCGAAAGCTGCGCTCAACCAGATTGTTCGCACCGGTGCGATTGAACTTGGCAGGATCAACCCTCAATCGGTTGTTGTCTCGATACATCCAGGAAGCGTTAAGACAACCCTTTCAGAGCCTTTTGCATCGGGACACGAGCGAATGGAGCCCGTGGACGTCGCGCAAAGAATACTAGCGGTGCTTGATGAGCTTCAACCATCGGACACAGGCGGCTTTTTCGCGTATGACGGTAGTCCTATCCCTTGGTAGCCGACCGTTCGAAGCTGTTTTTCGTCACGTTCGGGTGACCAATGCCGGATGTTCCTGCAGGTAAGATTCGAAATCTGGTTCTCATACTCGGCGATCAACTCTCCAGATCAGTTTCGAGCATGGAGAATTTTGATCCCGGACAGGACATCGTGATGATGTGCGAGGTAATGGAAGAGGCCACCTACGTTAGTCATCACAAGCTGAAAATCGCCTTCATATTTTCTGCGATGCGACATTTTGCAGCTGAACTTCGTGAACTTGGATTTGATGTTCATTACACAACGCTCGACGATCCAGAAAACAGTGGTTCGTTCATCGGAGAGCTCGCGCGCCAGGTCGCTAAAGCCAAGCCCCGACGAGTGGTCGTATGCGAGGCCTCAGAGTGGCGGGTTCTTGAGGCTATGAAAGAATGGGAGACGTTGCTTCGTCTGCCTGTCGATATAAGGCCAGACACGCGCTTCCTCTGCTCCAAAAGTGAGTTTCAAGACTGGGCCCAGGGCCGCAAAACTTTGACGATGGAATATTTTTATCGCGATATGCGGCGTCGCACCGGTCTATTGATGAACAGGAATGACCCTGAGGGGGGGCGATGGAACTTCGATGCCGAGAACCGTAGGCCAGCGCAGCCTGATCTTTTCCAACCCAGGCATCGTCGGTTCAGTCCGGACACTATCACGAGAGAAGTTGTTCGGCTTGTAGAACGAAAGTTCCCCGAAAACATGGGCTCCACCAGCGATTTTGGGTTTGCAGTCACTCGCGCCCAAGCCGAAGAGGCGGCTGATGATTTCATCGATCAGTTCCTCCCGAATTTTGGCGAAACGCAGGATGCGATGTTGAGAGAGCGACCGTTCCTCAACCATGCCCTGCTCTCATTCTACATAAACATCGGGCTCCTTGATCCCCTGGAAATCTGCCGCGCGGCCGAGCGCGCTTACATGGAAGGCCATGCGCCACTCAACAGCGTCGAAGGCTTCATCCGCCAGATTATCGGATGGCGCGAATATATCCGCGGCATCTACTGGCTGAAAATGCCAGGCTATGAAAACTCAAACGCTTTTAACGCGCATAGGTCGCTTCCCGAATTCTTTTGGAGCGGCGAAACGGATATGGCCTGCGTGTCATCTGTCATTACTCAAACGATCAATTACGCATACGCCCACCATATCCAGCGCCTAATGGTGGTTGGAAACTTTTCGATGCTGGCGGGGCTCGACCCTCATGCTGTTCATCTCTGGTATCTCTCCGTATATGCGGACGCGTTCGAATGGGTGGAATTGCCGAACGTCATCGGCATGAGCCAATACGCGGATGGCGGATTCATGGCCTCAAAACCCTATGCCGCAAGCGGCGCCTACATTTCCCGGATGTCGGACTACTGCGAAGGATGTCGGTACAATGTCGAGAAGAAGACAGGTACGGACGCCTGCCCCTTCAATGCTCTTTACTGGGACTTCCTCGATCGAAACGCTGACACGCTTTTTAACAATCATCGCCTCGGCCAGACGTACTCTTCGTGGAAGCGAATGTCTGCCGACAAACAGGAGCTCTACCGCCAAAGTGCACGGGCATTTCTTGCAGATCTTGATGCTGGTAAACGCGTGTGATCTCGCGCAACACACAAGATATTGGCGGAGCTTAACTTGGCTAGGATGATCAAGAAGGCGGATTTGCCCAAGAAGATCTGCCCAAGCTGTGGGCTTGCCTTCGAATGGCGTCGAAAGTGGGCAAAGGATTGGAACCGGGTCAAATTTTGCTCGGAACGCTGCCGCCGATCGAAAGGGTCAACACCCACCAAGGTCATCAGCATGTGATCGTATCGGCCGATATCTGCCACATCTGCGAAAAGGCTGTGATGCCGCGTCCCTAAAGCGGCTAGAACCTAATGACGATCTCTTAGTTTATGAGACCCGCACTGCTCGCCTACAGCCATGAAGCTTGGCCAGATACAATATGATACCCGTCGCTGCCGCCTCTATTGGGAAGATGCGCAAGTCGGAAGCCGAACCTGCTTTGGGTCAGGCGGCCACCGCGGCAAAAGCACCGGGTATTTCGCCAATCTGCAACTTCTCTGCCAAGAGCACCACCGGAACGCCCGTGACGGGTGCAGATTTGATACTCAGATATTTGATCTAAATTTTGCGAGCATCGTATAACGCGAAGCGAGGAGATACGACATGTCACTGATGTCATTAAATGCATTGCCCGACGACAAGGGTTTCTTCGGAAAGTTTGGCGGCCGATTTGTAGCCGAAACGCTCATGCCGTTGCTTATCGCGGTGACCAAGGAATGGCAGGCCGCTAAGACGGATCAGTGCTTTTGGGAAGAACTCGACGAGTTGTCTCGACATTATGTCGGCAGACCCAGTCCGCTCTATTTTGCGGAAAGACTGACGGCCCACTTAGGCGGCGCGCGGATCTATTTGAAACGGGACGAACTGAATCACACCGGTTCTCACAAGATAAACAACTGCCTGGGCCAGATCCTGATCGCCCGTCGCATGGGTAAGACCCGCATCATTGCCGAGAAAGGGGGGGGGTCAACACGGGGTTGCGACAGCGACGATGGCCGCGCGGTTCGGGCTGGACTGCGTGATTTATATGGGATCGACCGATATCGAACGGCAGGCTCCTAACGTCTTCCGCATGAAGTTACTGGGAGCGGAAGTCCGCGCCGTTAGCTCCGGAAACGGCACTCTTAAGGACGCCATGAACGAAGCGCTTCGCGACTGGGTCTCAAATGTTGAAGATACCTACTACCTCATTGGAACCGCAGCGGGGCCCCACCCCTATCCGGAGATGGTGAGAACTTTGCAGTCTGTGATTGGCCGTGAGGCGCGAGAACAGATAGTCCGGCATGAGAACCGCCTCCCTGACCTTCTTGTCGCAGCCGTCGGTGGCGGCTCGAACGCGATAGGTCTCTTTCACCCGTTTCTGTCCGATAGCGAAGTTGCGATGGTCGGTGTCGAGCCTGCCGGAAAGGGTCTGGACACACCAGAACACTGTGCCTCTCTCACAGCAGGCACTCCAGGGGTCCTACACGGCAACAGAACGTACCTGCTGCAAGACGGTAACGGTCAGATCAACGAGGGCCACTCGATTTCCGCGGGTCTCGACTATCCTGGCGTCGGCCCTGAGCACTCTTGGCTCAAGGATAGTGGACGCGTCGCCTATTCCTCAGCCACTGACGAAGAGGCCCTGCAAGCTTTTCAGTTGTTATCGACCGTTGAAGGCATCATCCCCGCTTTGGAGCCGTCGCATGCCATCGCCGAGGTCATGAAGAGCGCTCCGCTTATGGAGCCGGATAAAGTCATTATCGTCAACCTCTGCGGCCGCGGAGATAAGGACATCTTTACTGTGTCCAACCTTATGGAACTGGATGAGACTGATAGCTAGTTGCGCACGAAATGTGAGCGCCGGGGGGAGCGGTTTTGTGATGCTGACCTCGGCCTGTCGATCGAGAGCAGCCAGAAAATTAACGAAGTAGTCGCTGGGCTGACACTCTGTTAACCCCAGAAATTGAAGAACAACCCGTTTAACTCCCAAACGACACGGCGTCAGTAAATAGTGCACACCAATGACTCAACGCGCGTCCTGGCCCGTTGCGGAACTCCGCGCCCGTAGGCTGCTAGCGAGGGTTAGATTGCGTACAAACGATTGAGTGCACGGCGGCAATCGAGATCGCCGGGCTATAATTGAGGCAGAAACGGACGAGGCAATATTCGAACTCGACTTTGCTCGATTAACTTTCATGTCTTCGGATTCAATCCGCGCTCGGACCCCAGACATGGCCAGCGCGACCGTCACAGCCGCCGGTATCGCTCCATCGCCATATCGTCCATCTCTCCATGCTAGAGCGCAGCGTCTATTGATGAAAAAACAAGCCACGCCGTAATTCGTAAGACCGCGCTTTTGACATAGACTACATTGCCGTCGATACATTGTCCGAACTTCTGTACCGCACTTTGCGTGAATCTCTTGTGCGCGTAACCGTTCGTCGAGAGCTTGCTTCTGTTGGGGTCGACGCGGCGATCAGTCCGTCTAAAGCGTTGCATCTGCAGACAACGATTTCGGCTCCAACCCGGCGCAACGGGCGGTGTTGCGAATATGAGTTTCCATCTCAAGCTTCGCCCGCGCACCGTCATTGGACCTAAGAGCCATGATGATCTTCCGATGTTCGCCGATCGATTCCTGCATGCGTTCGGGGTCGGTGATCGGGATCGGCTGACGTTGAGTCTCCGTCACCTGATCCCGCACCGTCTGGTACAGCGCCTTGAGCATGGCATTCGAGCAGGCGGAGACGATGGTGCCGTGAAACTCGAGATCCGCCTCGACATTGGCCAGAAGATCCTGGCTCGCCCAGCACTCTTCCATGGTGCGGGTCGCCTGCTCCATCTGGTCGAGCTGCAACTGGGTGAGACGCCCCGCGGCCAGCCGGGCGATCTCGCCTTCCAGCAGGATGCGCGTCTGGAAGACGTCGAACACCGAATAGCTGTCGGAATAGCGCCAGGGTGCCATGTGACCAGCTGCACCCGAGCTGGGCGCAGACGGGCTCGCAACGAAGGTGCCCCGCCCAGCCTCGGTCTTCAAAAGCCCGAGCGTTTCCAATGTCAGCAACGCTTCCCGCAGAGAGGCCCGGCTGATACCGAATTTCTGGGAAAACTCCCGCTGCGACGGGATCTTTTCCCCCGGCTTCAACTGGCCGGACTGGATCATGCTTTGGATCTCGCGTGCCACCGATTGCGGAACGAGCGTCTTGTTGAACATGCGGTTCCTTCTCCGGCAGCGTGCTTCGTCGTGCAATCTATTTTTTCAGGCATCCCCTTGCCAAGCGGAAAGCGGCATGCTTTTTTTGGCCTGACTGGTCTGACCAGTTAGACCAATGTAGATTGAGTCACGTTCAAAAAACAAGGGGAACTCTCATGACACGTTCAACCATCTTCAAGTCAACGCTCTTGGCCGGCCTGTTTGCCGCAGCCCTCGGCACCTCCGCCCATGCCGCAGACCTCACGGTCGGCGCCAACATCGGTAACGTGCCGTGGGAATTCGAAGACGCCAGCGGCAAGGTCACCGGCTTCGAGGTCGACCTCGTCAACGAGATCGCCAAGCGTCTTGGCAAGACCGTCGAATTTGTCAACACGCCCTTCAACGGCCTCTTCCCGGCCGTTCAGTCCGGCCGCATCAACATGGCAATCTCCTCGATCACCATCACCGAGAAGCGCCTGGAATCGGTTTCCTTCGCCCAGCCCTACTATGACAGCGACCAGTCGCTGACGGTGACCGCCGCTTCCGGCATCACCGGCCTCAAGGACATGGGCGGCAAGGTCGTCGGCGTCGACACTGGCTCGACCGGCGACATGTGGGCCGAAGGCCACAGGGATGAATACAAGCTCGGCGAGATCCGCCGCTTCGAAGGCTTGCAGCCAGCCATGCTCGACCTCGTCGCCGGTCGCGTCGACGGCTACATCTCTGACATTCCCGCACTTCTCTACTACGTGAAGGACAAGCCCGAGCTGAAGGTAGTCGAGCGTATTCCGACCGGCGAGAAATACTCGATCATGTTCAACAAGAACGATCCGCTGGCGACCGAAGTGAATGGCGTCATCACTAAGCTCAAGCAGGAAGGCTTCATCGCCAAGCTGCACGAGACCTGGTTCGGCGCGGAGGCCGAGGACACGACCTCGACCGTCGCTGTGCTCGACATGCCCAAGGGCAAGTAACGCTCGAAACGCGGCCGGCGGGACGGTCTCGTTCCGCCGGCCTGCCATGGGAGCCGATGCGGCATGACACTCATCAATACCTTCTTCAACCTCGATGTCCTGGCTAACAGCCTTCCAGTCTTACTGTGGGGGCTGATCGTGACCCTGCAGATCGGGGTGACGAGCATTCTCGTCGGTCTTGCCGGCGGCCTTTTCCTGGCGGTCACGCGCCTCTATGCACCGAGCCTCATCAAGATCCTCATCCGCATATACATCGACATCTTCCGCTCGATCCCGCTGCTGGTGCTGCTGATCATCGTGTATTATGCCCTGCCCTTCATCGGCATTCGCCTTTCACCCTTCCTCTCGGCCGTCACTGCACTGTCGCTGGTCTCGGCGGCTTATACGGCGGAAATCTTCCGCGCCGGCATCGAGGCGATCCCGCACGGCCAGTTCGAGGCCTCCGCAGCGCTCGGTCTGTCGAACCGCCACACCATGATCGACGTGATCCTGCCCCAGGCGATCCGCATCGTCATTCCGCCGCTCACCAACAACTGCATTAACGTCATGAAGGATACGGCGCTCGCCTCCGTCGTCGCCATGCCGGATCTCCTCAAGCAGGCGACCCAGGCCCAGGCGCTCGCCGCCAATCCGACACCGCTGATCGGCGCGGCGCTCATCTATATCGCCCTGCTCTGGCCGATGGTCGCCGTCGTCTCGCGTCTCGAAAAACACTTCAGCCGGGGGAAGCGCTGATGACCGCAACGACCGCTCCTCTCATTTCTATCCGCGGGCTCACCAAGGCCTATGGCGCCTTCACCGTCCTGCACGGTATCGACCTCGACATCGCCGAAGGCGAAGTCGTCTGCGTCATCGGCCCGTCGGGCTCGGGCAAGTCCACGCTGATCCGCTGCATCAACCATCTCGAAGCTTTCGCGCCGGAAAGCCGGATCACCGTCGACGGCATCCGCGTCGAGCCCGGCCCGGCCCTCGCAAAGGTCCGCGCCGAAGTCGGCATGGTCTTCCAGTCCTTCAATCTCTTCCCGCACATGACAGTGCTCAAGAACGTCATGCTCGCCCCGATGCGGGTCCGCGGCACTTCGGAAGCGGAAGCCGAGCGCAAAGCGCGCGAACTGCTCGCCCGCGTCGGCATCTCCGAGCAAGCGGAGAAGTTCCCAGGTCAGCTCTCCGGCGGCCAGCAGCAGCGCGTGGCGATCGCCAGGGCGCTGGCCATGGAGCCGCGCGTCCTGCTCTTCGACGAGCCGACCTCGGCGCTTGATCCAGAAATGGTCGGCGAAGTGCTTGATGTCATGCGCAAGCTTGCCGGATCAGGCGTCACCATGGTCGTGGTCACCCATGAAATGGGCTTTGCCCGCCAGGTCGCTGACCGGGTGATCTTCATGGATGGCGGAAGGCTGGTCGAAAGCGGCACCCCGGCAGACATCTTCGACGCCCCCAAGCATGAGCGGACGCGCGGTTTCCTCCGCGCAGTCCTCAACCATTAAACAAGAAAAAACATCGGAGGACACCCGCAATGGCAACACCTTCCACCAAGTCGCTCGATCTCGACTATGTGCGCAGCCAGTTCCCGGGCCTGGCCCGCGGCTGGACCTTCTTCGACAATGCGGGAGGCTCCCAGATCCTCAAAATTGCCGTCGAGCGGATCAACACCTTCCTCTATGAGAAGAACGTCCAGATCGGCGGTTCATACGAAGTCTCGCAGGCCGCGGCGGCAGCCCTCTACGAGGCGCGTACCGCCGCCATGCATCTCGTCCATGCACAGCGTCCGGAAGAGATCGTTTTCGGCAACTCGACCACCGCACTGCTGCAAAACCTCGCCCGCGCCATGCACAGCCAGCTGACGGCCGGCGACGAGATCATCATCACTGTATCGGATCACGAATCCAACATCGGTCCCTGGGACCGGTTGCAGGAACGCGGCGTCATCTTGAAGATCTGGCCGCTGAACAAGGAAACTTTGTCACTCGACCTCGCCGATCTCGCCCCCTTGATGAGCGAGCGCACGAAGCTCGTCTGTGTGACTCATTGCTCGAACATCCTCGGCTCCATCAATCCGATCCGCGAGATCGCCGATTTCGTCCATGCCCGTGGCGCCAAGATCTGCGTTGATGCCGTCGCCTATGCCCCGCACCGGGCGGTCGACGTGCAGGCCTTCGACGTCGACTATTACGTCTTCAGCCTCTACAAGACCTATGGTCCGCATTACGCGCTGATGTACGGCAAATACGACCTGCTGCTCGAGCTCGACACGCTCTACCACTACTTCTACGGCCGGGACAAAGTGCCGGGCAAACTGGAGCCGGGCAATCCCAATTACGAACTCGCCTATTCGACCTGTGGCATCGTCGACTATCTCGTTTCACTCGGCGAACAGGCCGGCGAAACCGGAACTGTCAGGCAGAAGATCGAAGCTGCCTATGGCGCGATCACCGCTCAGGAAGACGCGCTCACCGAGCGGCTTCTGACCTATCTTCGTTCGCGCAACGACTGCCGGATCATCGGGCAGTCGGCGAACCCCGACAGCCAACGTGTGCCCACCATTGCCTTCCGCTTCGATGGACGCGAGGCGGCAGACCTCTGCAAGGCCATGGACGCCGAGAAGATCGCCATGCGCTTCGGAGACTTCCATTCACGTCGGCTTGCTGAATATCTTGGACTGACCGACCATGGCGGCATGCTGCGTGTCTCGATGGTGCATTACAACACGATCGAGGAAGTCGATCGCTTCACCGCGGCCCTCGACCGGATCCTCGCCGGCGAAGCCGGCCTCGCCAGGGCGAGCTGAAAATCAACGAAAAGGACTGACTGATGCGCTTCGATACGGTGATCCGCAACGGAACGGTGGTAACGGCAAGCGACACATTTGTGAGCGATGTCGGCATCAGGGACGGCCGGATCGTGGCGCTGGCGGCAGAGCTGACGGATGCAGACGAGGTAATCGACGCCGCCGGCCTCTTCGTCCTTCCCGGTGGCATCGACAGCCATGTGCATCTCGACCAGCCCTCCGGCGAGGGCATCGTCATGGCTGACGACTTCGACAGCGGTACCCGCTCGGCCGCGATCGGTGGCAACAGCACGGTGCTCGCCTTCTGCATGCAGGAAAAGGGTCAGTCGCTGCGCGAGGCGCTGAAGGTCTATCACGCCAAGGCGGACGGCAATTGCCATGTCGACGTCTCGTTCCACCTCGTGATCACCGACCCGACGGCCGAGGTGCTCGGCCAGGAACTGCCGGCTCTCGTCGAAGACGGCTACACCTCTCTCAAAGTCTTCATGACCTATGAGGGACTTCGCCTGCGGGACGACGAGATCCTGGCAACCCTCGATACCGCGCGTCGCACCGGCGCGCTGGTCATGGTCCATTGCGAAAACGAAGACGCGATCCGCTACCTGATCGGCCGGCATGAAGAAGAGGAGAAACTCGCGCCCAAATATCATGCCACGACCCGGCCGGTCGCGGCAGAACGCGAAGCAACGCATCGCGCCCTCTCGTTCGCCGAAATCGTCGATGTGCCGATGGTTATCGTCCATGTCTCTAACCGCGAGGCGATGGAGGAAATCCGCCGCGCCCGCCAGCGTGGCCAGAAGATCGCCGGCGAGACCTGCCCGCAATATCTGATGCTGACGGCAGATGATCTCGACCTCGGAGGTCTGGATGGGGCGAAATATGTCTGCTCGCCGCCGCCGCGCGACAAGGCAAGCCAGGATGCGTGCTGGGAGGGGATCGAGCAGGGCGTCTTCGACCTCTTCTCCTCCGACCACTGCCCCTTCCGCTTCGACGATCCGGAAGGCAAGCTGAACGATAAGGGAAAACGCCATTTCCGCTGGATTCCGAACGGCATCCCGGGCGTGGCGACGCGCCTGCCGATCCTCTTTTCCGAAGGCGTGATGAAAGGTCGGATCGACCTCAACCACTTCGTCGCGATCACCTCAACCAACCACGCCAAGCTTTACGGAATGTACCCGCAGAAGGGAACGATCGCGATCGGATCCGACGCCGACATCGCACTCTGGGATCCGGCCGAACGGGTGACTCTAACCAACGAGATCCTGCAACACGGCGCCGACTACACCCCCTATGAAGGCCTTAATGTTCAGGGATGGCCCGTGCGACTGCTTGTTCGGGGCAAGACTGTCGTGGAATATAGATCAATCCTGCACGGTGGAAGAGGACAATATCAGAGTCGCAAAAGGTCGAACATTATTGCCGCCTCTGCTTTGATAGCCGATGAACCATTCGATGCGTAGATGCGCTCTTTTTTGCAATCGCTAATTAAAAGAACGACGGTGGATGTCTTAGGCAAAGGCTGCCAGAAACGCGCCGCTCATCACCGGACCATCTGATGTGAAAAAATGATCCGAGGAGCAGCCAGCATGTCCTCGACCTTCCGCAGGCTGAGAGGAAGCGATTAGAGCCAGACGGCGTGGGAAATGTTCTCAACCGGGAAACGATGGCGGCGGTAGCGCGGGCCACGGTTCATCGTAGCCCTTACTTGCACATCAAATTCCAAATGCCGTTACCTGACGGTGCCCGCGCCACGCCTCGAGCAGAGGCAACATGATCCGGGGACTATTTCGGCACACAGCCTTCGGCGAGCGAGTCGCAGCGTCCCCTCGGCTCCCGTCGCAATGCTGCGGCTCATCACTCCAGCCGAGCCGGAAAGCCCGGTGCGCGCAGGTCGGTCTTGAGCAGGTCTTCCAGAAGCTTGGCGATCATCGGCGATTCGGCGTTGCCTCCATAGGCCGCCTTGGCGGCAACGTAAGTTTGCTGGGTTACCCCCGCAAGGTCGAGCGGGACGCCGAATTCACGGCCGAACGCCATGGCAAATCCGAGATCCTTCAGCGCCAGGTCAATGTTGAAGGCAACATCGTACGATCCGTTGAGGATGAGCGCGCCCTCCGTCTCATGGACAAAGGAGTTGCCCGAGGAAGCCTTGATGGCATGCCAGGCCTGACCGAGATCCAGGCCGCCGCGCCGGGCAAGCATTAACGCTTCGCTGCATGCCTTGAGGTGGATGAAGGCCAGCATGTTGGTGATCACCTTGATGATCGCAGCATTGCCAAGCGTACCCATGTGGAAAATCTTGTTGCCCATGGCTTCGAGCGCCGGCAAATGGGCGTCAAAGAGGTCCTTGTCGCCGCCGGCAAGCATGGTGATCTTTCCGTGCGCGGCAAGATGCACGCCGCCCGTCACCGGCAGCTCCATCGCTCGCACGCCATGCCTCGCCGCAACAGCAGCGAGACGAAGAATTTCATCACGGCTCAGCGTCGACATCTCAATCCAGGTCGATCCGGGTCTCAGGCCCGAAAGTAACTGGGTAAGAACCAGCTCGGAAACAGATGGTGAGGGTAGGCAGGTGATTACAGCATCGCACTGCCGCGCCATCGCTTCCGGAGAATCCGCCCAGGTCGCCCCTTCTGCAACGAGGCGATCTGAAAGATGTTTGTGGCGATCATGCACGACCACCTTGAAGCCGGCCTTGAGCAGGCTGGCAGCAAGGCGCCCTCCGAGATTTCCTAGCCCGATATAGCCATAGATCATTGGCATTCGATCCTTGTTAAACCGATAGGTGAAATCATAAGCGGAGGCGAAACGGCCACTTAGCAGAGCCGGAATTTACTCCACCCGCAGCCTTACTATTCCGCGGCCACCGTGGTCGGTATTTGTGCCGCCGCTCTAATTTTCGTCCGTGACTTCAGAAGACCTATGGCAAGCAGACCAAGGATACCCGACGCGGCGATGAAGCCGAAGTACATCTGATAAACTGCGAGCCCCGTATAGTGATCAGCAAGGTACCCATTCAGTTTAGGGAGATAAATGTCAGGTGTATATGCGATCAAGGAAATCACGCCGATGGCGAGCCCGGTCACCCGAGTCGGTATATTGCGACTTTCAAGGATCGACCAATACAAGCCTCGAGTGGCGTAGGTCATAATCCCGATCAGCAATACGACAAACAGCAGGATGAAACTGCCAGCCGTCGATGGCAGAAACAGCAGCGCCAGCAGCCCGAGAATGCTCAATGTCATCGTGATCGCCAGTACATTTTCCCGGCCGATCTTGTCGCCCAGAAAGCCAGCCCCCAGACCACCGATTGGACGCATCCACAATTTTGCCACAGTGATAAACGCGGCGGCGCTTGCCGACATCGTGTATTTTTCCTGCAGAAAAGCGGAGAAGGAATAGGTCGCCCAAAACAACTGATAGCCACAAAGAATGATAATGGCGATAAGCCAAAGCTCGGGCACTGCCAGGAGGAACCTGAGATCAGCCAGAAGATTGTTCTTGCTTGCAGAGGTCTTGACCGGGGTGTCATCCTTCAAACGCAGGAATAGGAAACACAAGACCCCTACTGCGAAGCTGTTGTAGACATAAAGCATGATGACCGATGGCAAGGTCTCTGCCGCAGCGAGGCCTTTACGATCAACGTAGTAGCTAAATAGAGCGACCGCGGCGGTAGCCAGGATAGCTTCCACAAGGCCGCGCATCCCTTCCAGGCCGCCAAAGAATCGTCCCTGTTCATGTGGTCGAGCCAGCATCTTGACGCCCTTGAGGAGGGCCGCCCAGAAAGTCAGACCGGATGAGATGCCCCAGCCAAGAAATATCCAATACAGGGCCGACTTATCTGGAATGCTGGCATACCAAAGCCCCAGAATGCCGGTGGCCATCATCGAGAAGGTCAAGAGCAGGCGCGGTGATACGCGGTCCGCCAACCAGCCGCTCGGCAGATAGGTGAGCAGAAACATCGTCCCGAGCATCGAATAATAGGTGCCAAGTTCGGAACTGGAGATGTGGAAGGTTTCGAGAATTGTCGTTTCGAAGTTCTGGCGAAGATAAATCAGCGGATAGATTGAGCCCGCCGCGAGCAGAAGAATGAAGAACTGAAAATAGCGCTGGAGGCCAGACTGGTGCGGTTGCGCCTTGCCGATGCCTGTGGCCGGACTTAATTTAGCCATCGCCTTAACTCCTCCCAAGAGTATGAAGCTGTGAAACCGTGCGGTTAGTGAGGTGGGGTGAAATGCCAAATCGCCCGCCAAGGCGGGCTTAGGCTTAAACGCGGATGGAGCTACGAACCTTCAGTTCCTGGTAGTCCTCGAGCCCGAAGATCCCACCTTCGCGGCCATTGCCCGATTGTTTGTAGCCGCCAAAGGGAGAGCCGTAGTTCGTGGCCTGCCCATTTATTTTCACGGTGCCCGCGCGAAGGGCGTCAGCAACGCGCTCAGCCCGAGCCACGTCCCCGGTTTGCAGATAAGCGGCTAGGCCAAAATCGCTGTCGTTTGCGATGGCGATAGCCTCGACTTCGGTATCGAAGGGAATGATGACCAGAACCGGACCGAAGATTTCTTCGCGCGCAATCCGCATCTCGTTGGTTACGTCTGCAAAGACTGTGGGTTTGACAAAGCACCCCTTCTCCAGCCCTTCGGGCTTGCCAGTCCCCCCCGCCAGAAGGCGAGCACCTTCATCGATACCCATCTTGATCATGGTCTGCACACGGTCGAACTGCAGTTGGTTGAACAAGGGACCAATATGGTCGCCGGGCTTGGCGGGATCGTCGACCATTTGCGTCTCTGCAACCTTTTTTGCAATTTCGAGAACGCGATCGTAGACGCTTCGTTCGACCAGCATCCGAGTGGGTGCGTTGCAAGACTGCCCCGTATTATAAAAACAATGGGCAACCGATGCGGCAACACGGGTTTCCAAATCGGCGTCGGCAAAGACCAAGTTCGGGGATTTGCCGCCCAGTTCCAGCGTTACTCGCTTGACCGTATCGGCGGCGTCCTTTGAAACTGAGACGCCTGCGCGTGTGGATCCCGTGAATGATATCATCGCGATATCACGATGGCGCGACATCGCACTGCCCACCTCTTGTCCATCGCCGAAGACGAGATTGAACACTCCCGCCGGATAGCCTGCCTCGTGCACGATCTCCGCGAACAGCGCCGCTGACAGGGGCGCATATTCTGACGGCTTGAGCACACAGGTCGCCCCCGTGGCAAAGGCGGGTACGACTTTCAGCGCTATTTGGCTGATCGGCCAGTTCCAAGGTGTAATCAGCCCGCAAACCCCGATTGGTTCACGAAGCAGCGTATCGCCATTGGCTAAGATCTCGCGCTCGGCCTGGCCTTTCAGTGCGGCGATAAACGCCTCGATATGTTCGACGCCGCAAAAAGCCTGCTGTTCTCGCGCCATGCTGATCGGTGCGCCCATTTCCGTGCTTATCGCCTGCGCCATTTCCTCCACCCGAGAGGAAAATACCGCTTTCAGCCGCTCCAGCAGAGCAATCCGTTCTTCTTTGCTTGTCTTCGAAAAAGTGTCGAACGCAAGCTTTGCCGCTGCCACTGCTGCGTCGACGTCCCGGCTGTCGCCTAAAATCACCTGACCAACAACTTCGCTGTTAGCGGGGTTTGTGATGGCAAGCGGTGTGCCTGATACGGGCGCGACCCAGGCGCCACCAATATAGAATTTGTCCAACTTCTTCATAGGTCTCTCATTCCGTTTGGATGCAGGTCAGGGCGCGACCGGTTCGGTGACTAGGTTGAGGTGCAGTTCGGGCCCCGTATAGGGGCTTTGGGCGATCGCCTCGTCGTTCAGCGTCACGCCGAGACCCGGTGCCGTGGGCGGGATAACGAAGCCGTTTTCCCAAACGATCGGCTCGTTTAGAAACCGCATGAAAGGACCGTCGAAGCGGCCGATCGATTCCAGGATCAGAAAATTCGGGCTGCATGTCGCGATCTGGATGTTGGCGGCTGCCACAACCGGCCCGCAGTAGAGATGCGGAGCGATCTGCGCCGATCGCGTCTCCGCCATCCCGGCGATCTTTTTGGCTTCCAGCATGCCGCCGACACGGCCGAGATTCATTTGCAGGATTGAGGCCGCACCCGCCTCGAGCAGGCGAGCAAATTCGTGCTTCGTCGTCAACCGCTCTCCTGCTGCGACGGGGATCGAGGTAAAGCGTGCCACCTCGGCCATGTCGGCGGGATTTTCCGGCGGGATGGGCTCCTCGAACCAGAGCGGATCGTAGGCTTCCAGTCGCCGTGCCAGGCGTTTGGCGCCAGAAACGGTGAACTGCCCATGGGTGCCGAACAGAAGGTCGGCCCTGTTGCCGACGGCTTGCCGGATGCGTCTGCAGAACGCTTCAGATCGCCACAAATCTTCCATGCGCGGCTGATGACCGTCATAGATCGTATAAGGGCCGGCCGGATCGAACTTGACGGCCGTGAAGCCCTCTTCAACGGCGGAGGCTGCGACTTCGGCGGCAATATCCGGATCGTTATAGACGTTGGGAAGGCTCGGATCGGGATAAACGTCACCATGCGGGGGATAGAGATAGGTGTAGCTGCGCAGCCGCTCGTGAACCTTGCCGCCAAGCAATTGGTAGACAGGCTGGTCGGCGGCCTTGCCTACGATATCCCAGCAGGCCATTTCGAGGCCACTCAGGACGCCCATCACAGTCACGTCGGGGCGCATCGTGAAGCCGGCGCCATAGCATCTGCGCCACATCCTCTCGATATGATGTGGATCGCTGCCTTCGAACTGGCGGGTAAACATGTCGACGGCCATCGCCGCGCAAAGGTCCGGGCCGAAGGTGGCGTTGTAAATTTCGCCAACCCCGCTGATACCACAGGCGGTGGTCAGGCGGACGAAGATGAAATACCGGCCGCCGTGTCGCGGCGGCGGGTTGGCGACAACGAAAGTCTCTATCCGATCAAGCTTCATGAACTGGGCCCTTTGCGATCACGCATCTTCTAAAATCAGCTCGGCAGCTCGCGCAGCCAACATGATGGTTGGACCGTTGGTGTTGCCGGACGTGACATTGGGAAAGGCCGACGCATCGACAACGCGAAGCCCCTTCATTCCATGAACACGCAAGCGTGCGTCCAACACGGAATCGCTCGCATCCTGGCCCATCCGGCAAGTGCAACTTGGATGGAAAACTGTGCCCGCGCGACTACGAAAGTTCTCCAGTAGCGCAGCATCGTCCATGGTGGAGATGTCGGGCTGAAGTGGCGCCTCGGTCACTGCGCGGATAGCTTTTGTCTGAGCCAATTTTTTAAGAAGTCGGCTGGCCTTGATCACCGTTTCGCAATCCTCAGAGTTAGCGAGCGAATTGGGCTGGATCAGCGGCGGGTCCGCGGGATTGGCCGAGGCAATTGTCACTTGACCCCGGCTGGTTGGGCGGCTGGGTTGGACGCACAGGAGAAATCCCGGAGCAGGATCCACGGCCACCACGCCTGAAGTGTGTGTAATGTAAGACATCGGATTGCAGTACACCTGCACATCGGGAACTTCCGATTCCGGCGATGAGCGGACGTACCCGCTAATCTGATTTACAGGTATACTCAGCGGTCCCTTGCGCGTCAGGATGTAGCGGAGCCCGGCCAACATCCTGCCCAGGCCGGTGCCCAAAGTATTGTTCAATGTAGGCTCAGTCGCGCGATAGTATTGTGAAACGGCCAAATGATCTTGCAGGCCTTTGCCGACTTCGGGCAGTTCATGCAAAACCTTAATGCCATGCGCCTCCAGCAGTGCCGCCGGGCCAATTCCTGACAATTGAAGAATCTGGGGAGAATTAATAGCGCCCGCGGATAAGATTACTTCCTTTTTCGCCCCGACAATATGTTGGACCCCGCCTGAGCGGAACTGGACGCCGGCTGCGCGCCCATTTTCAACGACGAGCTTTTCGACGAATGCCCGCGAGGTGACGCGCAGGTTTGATCGCTTCATTGCAGGCCGAAGGAATGCGTCCGCAGCCGACCAGCGTCGACCGTTGCGAACCGTGCTGCGCATGCGCATGAGGCCTTCGGCATCCTCACCGTTCAGGTTGCGGGCGACCGTCCAACCCATTTCACCAGCAGCATCCAGGAAGTTCTGCACAAAAGGGTGCATCTCCGCACTGACGTCGCTCACCACCAAAGGCCCGCTACCCTTTTTGATAGCACCCTCGACCTGACATTCTAGCGCTTCATAGGTTTTGCGGACGGCCTCCCAGTTCCATCCGGTCGCACCTGCGCGTTCCCAATCGTCAAAGTCATGTGGCAAGCCCCGCAAATAGGCCATCGCATTGATTGAGCTTGACCCCCCGATCACCCGGCCACGTGGCCAATATGCCTGCCGCCCATTCAGGCCGGGGTCGGACTCGGTCTTGTAAGCCCAGTTCACGGCCCGATCGGCAAAGGTCTTCGCATATCCCAACGGGACCTTGATCCAAAATCGCGCGTCGCTGCCTCCAGCTTCGATCAGCAACACCTTGTGACGAGGGTTTTCACTCAGCTTGTTCGCCAAGACGCAGCCCGCGGATCCAGCGCCTACGATGATGTAGTCAAATAGAACTTCATTCATCGCCCGATCGGCCTCCCAACTGACATGTCGACATTCGCGGTTATGGGGTGGTCTATCGCAGGCCTGGACTTGCAACACAAACAATGCTTTCTTAAGCAAAGGCATAATTTTCATTGCAGGTAGAATATGGCTAGGCTGCCCCATGTCACGTGGCTCCACAGTTTCGAAGCAGCGGCCCGACATGCTAGTTTCTCGGCAGCAGCAGAAGAGTTGGGGATAACCCCTGCAGCAGTTAGCCAGCAAATTCGACTTTTGGAGCGCAAGCTCGGCACAGAATTGTTCGTGAGGCTTCCGCGGGGTGTGACCCTGACGGACACTGGCAAAGCATACGCACAGCCCATCCGGCGATCTTTTGCGGACATGATGTCGGCCACGAACAGCTTGTTTCGAAATTCAACGATGCGAACAGTGCGCGTGCGCGCTTCCATCTCCTTTGCAGGGCTTGTCATTGCGCCGCGTATTGCTGAATTCTATGCGTTACATCCCGACATTTCGGTCCAGTTGACGTCCTTTGTCTGGGCGGACAAGTTTGACGACGATCCCGCCGACATCGATATTCGTTATGGTACAGGGGACTGGGACGATGGCACCGTGCAGCATCTCGGCCATGAATACGCAATCCCGGTTTGCCACCCGGACTATGCTGCATCGTTCCCGCAGCCGCTGACCATTCAAGCATTGGCTGCGGGAAGGATTATCAGCATAATGGGCTCTGAATCCGACTGGGCTCAATTGTCCGAACAGCACGGATTGAACCTTCAAACAACCGGTGACTGGTTCAAGGTGGACTCCTCGTTTATTGCACTGCAATCGGCGATCGCTCGGGCTGGTTCCGTGATGGTGCTAAAACGTTTCGCGGACCATTACCTCAAGCAGGGTATTCTAATCGCTCCCTTCGACTATCGGCTTCCGATCAGATTGGCCCATTTCTTAGTGCGCAGCGGCAAATCTATCCCTGGCGAAGAAGTTCAGATTTTCTGCGACTGGCTAATGACAGCTTTGTAAGAAAACTTCACCATGAAAAAACTTCGGGAGCCGGAGATACGCCGTTCTCGGATGCCCATCCGTCCCCTCAAAACCCCGAGATCCGGCAGATCTGCGCGGCGGTCTCAGCCAAAGGCGGTGCGGCGGCGCGGTTGGCGGACTGCCATGTTACCGCCTTCAAGAATTAATTTCGAGGTCGGCAGGACGTGGTTCGGTGATGTGAGGTTACCCAAAAGGCCCGTCCCGTCTCAACGGGTGTCGCTATAACGGGATTAGCACGAACTTTCCGATGTGGCGCTTCTCCTGAAAATCCTTCTGCGCCCGGATGATCTGATCGAGCGGGTAGGTTTTAGCCAGAAGTGGCCTGATTTCATCCCTCTCAACATACCCAATGAGATTTCGAAACACCGGCTCGTCCCATGCCGTGCAGCCGATCAGCGTGATGTCCTTCAGATACATAACCCGCATGTCGAGGCTAACGATCGGCCCCGCAATCGCGCCGGATGAAACATACCGACCACCGCGCCGAAGCAGCTTCAGCATCATGTCAAACGCACGCCCAGCAACGTTATCGATGACCACGTCAATACTTTCCGGCCCCAGCAACCCCAGCAGATCATCCTCGCGTGATAGGACGTGGTGTGCGCCAATTCGCGAAATCGCATCGCGCTTTGAGGCAGCGGTCACCGCGAATATCTCCGCCCCGCGGCGACTACAGAGTTGCACGAGTGCCGATCCAACTCCGCCCGATGCTCCCGGCACGAGGATACGCATCCCCGCCTCTACGCCTGCACGGTGAACCATGTTCTCGGCCGTGCCATAAGCGCACGGTATCGTCGCGAGTTGAGCATCACTCCAAGCAGAACGCACTGTAAAGGTTTCATTTTCAGGAACCTTCACATATTGCGCGAAGGAACCGTCGAAGTCAGATCCCATCCACATGTGATCCATCCGGTTGAAACCGTCCTTGCGCATGCAGGGCCGTACCAGAACACGTTGACCGAGGCGGTTTTTATCACAGTTTGCGCCCATAGAGACGATTTGCCCGCAGCAATCAGCACCTTGTATAATTGGAAAGGGTGTTGCTCCCTGCCAGCCGCCGTCATTGCGTTCGGCTACGACTGTGCCTCCGGTACCCTGTGTGACCGAATGTGAATACCAGCCGAGGCGCGTGTTGATATCGGTGTTATTCACTCCCGCGGCGAGAACTTTTAGCACCACTTCACCGGGGCCGGGAACGGGGACACTTACCCTCATGAGTTCAAGCTTATCGTAACCTCCAATACCAGTGGTCACGACCGCCTTCATTTCGCAAGGTACTTGGCTGTGTTCGAGCTGCATTGGGCCATCATCGTCAAATGAAGTGATAAGACAATGCGAGAGTTCCGTCTCCACGTCGACGGATAGCGACACGCGAGTCGGCGTCGATTTCAACCGTACCATTCGACTGAGCGCGATGCCGTAGCGCTCTCTCCCCACGATACATTATGCGATTTTTTTCAGCCCATGCACGCAAGGAGATGATGTGGGGCGCCGCCGTGGATGTGCCGCTCGCGAGGTCGTTCATTTTGGCGAGCAGTACCTTGTGACCGCGGCCGGCCGCGTCACGCGTGATGCCGCAGCCGTTAATGCAGCCGCCGATGACGAGAATGCCGTAGTCGAAAGCCATGTTCACAGCCCGGCGACACAGACATACTTCAGCTCGAGGAAGCCCTCGATGCCGTACTTCGAACCCTCGCGCCCAAGACCTGACTGCTTGATGCCGCCGAACGGCGCCATCTCGTTTGCGATCATGCCGGTGTTGACGCCAACCATTCCGGCCTCCAGCGCCTCAGCGACACGGAAGACACGCGCCATGTCCTTTGCATAGAAATAGGAGGCGAGGCCAAACTCGCTGTCGTTCGCCATGGAGATCACATCGGCTTCATCCTTGAAGGCGATGATGGGCGCAAGCGGAGCGAAGGTTTCTTCGCTGGCAACTTTCATCGACTGGGTGACGCCAGCAATGACGGTTGGCTCGTAGAAGCTACCGCCGAGTGCGCTGCGCTTGCCGCCTGCGAGCAGCCGCCCGCCCTTTTCGAGCGCATCAGCCACATGCTCCTCCATCTTTGCGACGGCCTTATCGTCGATCAGCGGGCCCTGGCTCGTGCCGGCGTCGGTGCCTCGGCCCAGCGTCAGTGTCGCGACCTTGGCCAGAAGCCTTTCCGTGAAAGCTTCGACAACGCTTTCCTGCACATAGATGCGGTTGGCGCAGACGCAGGTCTGCCCTGCATTGCGGAACTTCGAGATCATGGCGCCTTCCACGGCCGCGTCGAGATCGGCGTCGTCGAAGACAATGAACGGCGCGTTGCCACCAAGCTCCAGTGACAGGCGCTTGATGCTGTCCGCGGCTTCCTTCATCAGCCAACGTCCAACGCCGGTTGAGCCAGTGAAGGTGATCTTGGCGATCTTCGGGTTATGGCAGAACTCCGCGCCGATCGGCCGCGCCTCGCCGGTGACGACGGAAAACACGCCCGCTGGTACGCCCGCCCGCTCGGCGAGCACGGCGAGCGCCAACGCCGAGAGCGGCGTCTGCGAGGCGGGCTTTAGGAGCATGGAGCAGCCGGCAGCCAGCGCCGGCCCGGCTTTGCGAGTGATCATGCCGTTCGGGAAATTCCACGGTGTGATGGCGGCGCAGACGCCGACGGGCTGCTTCAGCACCATGATGCGCTGGCCCGCATTGGCACCGGGGATGATATCGCCGTCGATGCGTTTGGCCTCTTCGGCGAACCATTCGAGGTAGGCAGCGTTGGAGATCACCTCGCCCCTGGCCTCGGCAAGCGGTTTGCCCTGTTCCGAGGTTAGGATTAGCGCCAGATCATCGGCATTCTCGAGGATGAGTTGGAACCAGGTGTTCAGCACCTTGGCGCGCTCTTTGGCGGTGCGCTTGGCCCAGAGTTTCTGTGCTGTCTCGGCGGCGTCGATGGCGGTGGCGACTTCCTCGCGCGAGAGCGACGGAACGTCGATGATCACCGAACCGTCGAAGGGATCGGTAACGGCGAAAGTGCGCCCATCGGCGGCCGAAACCCACTGCCCTCCGACGAAGGCCTTGTCGATGAGCAGGCTTGCATCCTTGAGTGCTGACTTGAGCGAGTGCGTCATGAAAGATCTCCGAAAAGCTTGAGGAAGGCGGGAGCGGCAAGCGAAATGCCGGACAGGAACAGCAGGCAGAAGGCGACGCGGCGCAGGCCCGTCGGGGTCAGCGGCGGCGGATAGCGGCGGGCGAGCGCGGTGAAGGCCATCACGACCGGAATGCACAGCAGGCCCCACCAGAAGGAAGCCGACGGCATGGCACCCGCTCCGGCGACGAGCAACAGGCGAAGCACCGCATTTACAGCGAAGACGGCGACGAGCGTCTCTCGAATGGCGGCCGGACGTAGCGGCTGGCGATAGAAATGGTAGACGAGCGGCGGCCCGGCAGTGGAAAAGAGCCCGCCCATGACGCCGGCAATGGCTCCAAAAAAGGCGAAGGACGCCGGTCCCGAGGGCTTCTTAAGCGGTGCGGGCCGCAAGAGAAGTTGAATGCTGGACAGGACGATGATCGCGCCGAGCACCAACTTCAGCCAGTCGAGCGAGGAGGAAACCAAAAGCCCAAGGAGCCAATAGCCGATAACGAGGAAGGCGAGGCTTACGAAGATCACCAGCAGGAACTCCCGCCCTGCGATATCGCGCCAGCCCTTGGCCAGCACCTGCGCCGCGTTCAAGATAACGAACACACCGACGAGCACGGCGGCATCGGGCAGCGGCACGACGCCTGTCAGCCCCACCCCGCCCATGAACAGAAGGCCGAGCGCGAAACCGGTCAGCGTCTGCACATAGGAAGCGCCCGCCGCAAGCAGCAGCAGGACGGCAAGGCTCGCCGAATCCATAATCAGAAGGCCCCGATGCCAGCAAAAAGATCTGCCTGCACCGCGTCCTCACGATAGAAAACAGCCGGCTTGCCGAGTGGCGCAGCCACGGTCACCTCGCGACCGCCCTCGTATACGGCGCCGCTCCACACATGCACCCAGCGCGCCTCCTTCGGCAGGTAGACGATGCGCTCCGCTTCACCCGCTTGCCAGACGGGCGCGACAAGCAACTCCGAACCGTAGAGATAGCTGTCCTGTATCCCGTACGTGTTGCGGTCATCCTCGTGGTGCATGAACAGCGGCCTTTGAACCGGTAGACCCCGGGTCGACGCCTCGTTCGAAAGTGCCTTCAGATAGGGCGCCAGATGTACGTATATACCGGTCATCCTCGCGAAGTGAGCAAGCACGTCCGGATCCTGGTCAATCTGAATGTTTTCGCTGGGGCGATTGCCCTCGTGGCTGCGCATGACGGGGGTGAAGGCGGCCATTTCCGCCCAACGCATGAGCAGTTCCGGGGTGCGAACATTCCCGAACAGGCTCGTGTACCCGCCGATATCCGAGTGATGATAGGCATTGCCTAAGAGCCCCGACGACAACGCAGCGCAGATGACCGTCACCAGTCCATCATGACGGGAAAAATCGACTGACTGGTCGCCCCCCCATAGCAGTGGGCAGTGCTTCTGAACCCCAGTGAAGCCGGCACGCATGAAGAACAAGGCTTCCCCGGTCTTGCCGCGGCTGGCGACAGCCTTGGCATTCACTTCGGCCCATAGAGTCGGCCACTGGTTATGCATCAGCTTGGCGTCGATGCCGTTCGCAAGCTGTACGTCGATCGGAAGATATTCCCCGAAATCGGCCATCCAGCCGGAAAGGCCGTAGTCGAGCATCTTGCCACCAATGATCTCGTCAGCGAACCACTCCGACGCCTGCGGATTGGTGAAGTCGACGACGCCGCAGTCGAACTCGCCGAAATCAACCAGTGCCGTGCGGCCGAACTCGTCTTTGGCGAAGTAACCTGCGGTCTCAGCTTCCGCAAACAGTGGGCCGTCGACGCAGAGATAGGGATTTACGTAACCCAGGAAACGAACGCCCTCATCATTCAATTGCGCTATGCGCTGCCTCAGTCCTGGGTATCTTTCTTCGTTTGCTTGCCAATCCCAAAAAAGCCGGGCGCCGAAAGACGTCTGCCGCAAGCCGACCCAATCCTCGCACCACAGTCCGGAAACGCGAACGCCCGCCTCCTTCATTTTCTGAAGGCGCGCAAAGGAATTCACCCCGTCCTTCAATCCGACGATCGCGCCGTTATAGAGCCAGTCGGGAAGCGTCGGCTGGCGTCCAAACCGCATCGAAAGCTTTTCGACCAACTCGACGAATGTGTTTCCGCTGAAGATCTCGATGCGTTCCGGAACCGCCCAGGTCTCGATCTCATGGAACGTCTTGCGGCGAAAATCGAAGACGGAATAGGCCGACGTTTCCACATGCAAAGCGTAGCGAGCCGAGGAGATGAAGGTCGGCTGCGGATAATTTGTGTTAAAGTAGTCGCCTCCGGCACGATCCTTGACATTCGATTTGAAGGTAATTTCGCTCGTCTTGTCACGGCCCACGCCCGGTTCCGATGTCCAGAGCGGAAAGCGACGACCGCGCATGTCGAAATAGGACATCTGCTCGCCGCCGCCCCACACGTGTTCGTCGTGATCGGCAACGACACGGATCCAAAGCCTGTTCACCGATGGATCCACCGCCGTGAGTTCGATGGAACCGTCGAGGACTGTCAGGGCCAAACGTATTTTTTGGCCCTCGGCCTCGGAAAGCATTATGCGGCAGCCGTCGATTTCGGCGTGCGCGAGCGGGCTCCGCTCAACGACGTAATCCTCGATTTCGAAGTTGCCGCGGTACATTTCCATGCGTTCTTCGCCATGGCCGGCATAGATGCAAGGGGAAGACGCGCTATGGCGAAGGATGGCCCGGCCATCGATCGATAGAGTGAAGCCGGTTGGGGTGGTCTCAAGTTTCATGGGTTTCGTACTCAATTCTGGGTCAGTCCGGCATCGACGATGAAGTTCGCGCCAGTGCAGCCGCTGCTTTCTTCCGAGCCGAGGAACAGCGCCAAGCGAGCAACATGGCCGGCGTCGAGGCGGAACTTCAGCGATTGCAGATCAATGAATTTCTGGTCCTCCTCCGGACCGGCCCAGAGCGCCTTCTGGCGTTCTGTAACAATCGCGCCCGGCACGATGCAGTTGACACGTATGCCGGAGGGTCCGAGGTCGCGAGCGAGTGTACGCGTCATTCCATTGATCGCCGCTTTGGCCGTCGTGTAACCAACCATGACCGGATTGCCGCGCATCCACGAGACCGACCCCATCATGACGATGGAGCCGCCGCCCTTCTCCCGCATACCTTTTGAAACGGCCTGCGTGGCGAAGAATTGGTGGTCGAGATTGAGCGCCAACATACGTCGCCAATAGTCCGGCTCAACCTCGTCCATGCGGTGGCGGTCGTCCTTGCCGGCATTGTTGACAAGCACGTCCACCGTCCCATTTCGCACCTCGACCTTCGCCACCGCGTCTCGCAGGGCCGCAATGTCCGTCAGGTCGCAGCCATAGAAATCCGCGCCCGTTTTCGCTGCAGTCGCCTTGCCGGCGTCCTCATCAATATCGAGGAAGGATACGCGCGAACCCTGACTGCGGAACGCCGCCACCATGGCCTCTCCGATACCCGAAGCGCCGCCGGTTATCAGGACGTTGCGACCTTCGAGCGAACGATAGCGAACTGTGTCATAGGTCATGGCGGATCTCAGCAGCTTGGGTTGAATAGAGGCCGGGCAAGGCCGGCAACCTCGGTGCGCATGGCGAAGAGCGCTCCGGAGAGTGGATAGGCGGCGAGCTCTTCTTCCGGCCGGCCAACGCTCGCGCTGGTGCAGTAGAGCGTCTTCAGATCCGGCCCCCCGAAAGCGACCATGGTTGGACACTTGGCGGGAACAGGGTACTCGGCAAGCAACCGGCCATCGGGCGCGTAGCGCTGCACGCGACCACCTTCGAAAAGAGCCGCCCAGTAGCAGCCTTCGGTATCGACGGCGCCACCATCCGGGCGGCCCTTGTCCTTATCGGAGCCGAAGCGGGCGAAGACCTGTCGGTTTGTCGCCGCACCTCTCGCCGGGTCGTAGTCATAGGTGTAGAGCGTGTAGCGCAGCGTGTCGGAATGGTAGAGCCGTCGGCCGTCCGGCGAAAACGCGACGCCGTTCGACGTGAGCAACCCTTCGGCAAGGCGGGTGAGGCCGCTGGCATCGTAACGGTAGAGGCTTGCAAAGCCCTTCTGCCGCGTTTCGTCCACCGTACCAGCGACAAAGCGACCAGCCGGATCGACGCTCCCGTCGTTGAAGCGGCTGATTTCCTGGTCCTCGGGATTTGCGGCAATCATCCTGCGCGGCGTGCCATCGGCTTCAAGCATCCAGAGACCGGAGCGCAATCCGGCGATGAAGCCGCCGCCTTCGACCAGACCGATGCAGCCAACCTCCTCTGGAAGCTCCATTGTCGCAAGCGCGCCCGTCGCCGGTTCGAAGCGGTGGATGCGGCAGCGCTTGATATCGACGAAGTAAAGCATTTGGTCGGCAACCGACCAAAGCGGGCATTCACCGAGCGCCGCCTGGAAATCGAGAACTGGGGCAAACACCTGTTCCACAGCCTCGCCCTCAGTAAGCCGCCGCTGGTGTCGCAGGCGCTTCGGTCGCGCCCTTCAACTGTGCGAGCCATTCGTTTGCACGGCCGGTCATCATGGCGATGTCGGAGGCTATGGCCGCGAAATCGTAACCGTAACCGATAAAGCGCTTCACCATGTCAGGGTTGGGACCGACGATGCCGACCGGCTTGCCGACCGCATGCGCGTCCTTCGCCGCCTTCTCGATCAGGGCCTGGACCTCCGGGTGGGCGATATTGCCGATATGCCCCATCGCGGCGGAAAGATCGCCCGGCCCCACAAAGAGCGCGTCGATCCCCGCGACCGCGGCGATCTCCGGCAGGCGCGCGATCGCCTCTGGAGTCTCGAGCTGCACGATGGTGCAGATGTCGTCGTTTGCACATTTTAGGTAGTTCGGGATCGTGCCGAAGCATGATCCGCGATGCACGGCGGCAACACCACGGACGCCAAGCGGCGGATAGCGGGTATAAGCAGCGGCCGCCTTCGCCTCCTCCGCATTTTGCACGAAGGGCAGCATAACGGTGCGTGCACCGGCATCGAGCGCGCGCTTGACAAGCACCTGATCGTTCCAGGCAAGCCGCACCACCGCGTCCGCGGGCGTGCAGCCGATGGCGCGCAAGATATGGGCCAGATCGGTGAATTCGACAGGCACGTGCTCCATGTCGACGACGAGGAAATCGAAACCACCGTAACCAAGCGCTTCGGCCGTCGCGGGTGCGGCAGCCATCAGCCAGGTGCCGAGCGGGGTGGCGCGCGACTTGTCGCTCAGCCAGGACTTGAAGGGATTGTTACTGTTCATTGGATCGTCCCTTAATAGATCGGCGGTTCGGGCACGGCTTGCGTGCCGGTCAGGAAATCGAAGTCGCATCCCTCATGCGCCTGGCTGACGTGGCGTTGATAGAGGGCGGCGAAGGAGCGCTCGTAGACCGGCGCTGACGGCCTCCATTCAGCCCTGCGCCGAGCAAGCTCCTCCTCGGAGACACGCATGTTGATCGTTCCGGCGGCAACATCGAGTTCGATGAGGTCGCCGGTCCGGACCAAAGCGAGAGGGCCGCCGATCGCCGCTTCCGGCGAGACATGCAGAACGCAGGTCCCATAGTGGGTGCCGCTCATGCGCCCGTCGCAGACGCGCACCATGTCGCGCACCCCCTGTTTCAAGAGCTTCTTCGGGATCGGCAGGTTGCCCCATTCTGGCATGCCCGGCGCGCCGACCGGGCCGGCATTGCGCAGCACGATCACGGTATCCTCGGTAATGTCGAGGTCAGGATCATCGAGCGTTCGGTTCATGGTACGGGGATCGTCAAAGACGATTGCCGGACCTACATGTTTCAGGAATTTCGGGTTGGCGGCGGACGATTTCATGACCGCGCCGTTCGGGGCGAGATTGCCACGCAGCACTTCGAGTGTCTTGCCACGGGCGAGCGGCACGATGGGATCATCCTCGCCGCGGATCACGTCATCGTTCCAGCAGTCGGCCGCCGCAATGTTCTCGCCGAGAGTGCGCCCGTTGACGGTCGGCCGGTCGAGCGTCAAGTGGCGCGACAGCTTCTTCAAAAGCGCATTGATGCCGCCGGCGAAGTAAAAGTCCTCCATCAGGTATTCGCCAGAGGGAAAGACGTTGGCAACGACCGGCACCTTGCCGGCCATCGCCGCCATATCGTCCAACGTCAGATCGACGCCGACGCGCTTGGCCATTGCAATGAGATGCACGGCCGCGTTGGTCGAGCCGCCGAGCGCCATGTAAGCGACAAGGCCGTTGAGAAAGCTATCGCGGTTGAGAATACTCGACGGTTTCAGATCTTCCCAGACCATCTCGACGATGCGTGAGCCGCAAGCCGACGCCATGCGCGTATGACCGGAGTCGACGGCGGGGATGGAGGAAGCGCCGGACAGCGTCATGCCCATGGCATCCACGATAGAGGTCATGGTCGAGGCTGTGCCGATCGTGTTGCAGGTACCCGGCGACCGCGTCATGCGGCTCTCGAGATCCACCCAGTCGTCGCGGGTGATGTTGCCTGCTCGAAGCTCGTCCCAGTACTTCTTGGTATGGGTACCGGCACCTGTCTTAACACCGCGCCACTGGCCGTTAGACATCGGTCCAGCCGGGCAGAAGATGACCGGGATATCCATCGAGAAGGCGCCCATCAGCAGCGCTGGGGTCGACTTGTCGCAACCACCGAGCAGTACTGCACCGTCGATCGGGTGGCAGCGCAACAGTTCTTCGCATTCCATCGCGAGGAAGTTGCGGTAGAGCATGGTGGTCGGCTTCACCATGACCTCGCCGACCGAGATCGCTGGCAGCTCGACGGGATAGCCGCCCATCTGCCAGACGCCGCGCTTCACAGCGTCGGCCCGATCGCGCAGATGCGCATGGCAGGGGCTCATCTCGCTCCAGGTGTTGATGATGCCGATAACGGGCCGCCCCAAGAACTCCTCGCGCCGCATGCCCATCTGTTGCGTGCGTTGGCGGTGCGCGAAGGCGCGCATATCGTCGGTAGCGAACCAGCGCTGACTACGCAGTTCGGAAATGTCGAGCCTCCTAGTCATCCCTTGATACCCCCGGCGGTGAGGCCCGAGACGACGCGCTCCTGGAAGATGACGATCAGCACCGCGACGGGCACGATGCCGACAACCAGCGCGGCCGAGATGACGGGCCAAGGGAAGGCGAACTCGCCTTGATAAAGCTGAATGCCGACCGGAAGCGTGCGCAAAGCCGGATTGGAATTGAAGGACAACGCCAGCAGGAACTCGTCCCAAGCATTGACGAAGGCGAGGATTCCGGCGGTGAACACACCCGGCGCACAGAGCGGTACGACCACCTTGAAAAGCGCCCCCAGCCGCGTGCAGCCGTCGATCATCGCCGCGTTTTCAAGGTCTCGCGGAATTCCTTCGAAGAAGGAGACGAGCATGAGCGTGCAAACCGGCAGCGACAGGACCGTATAGGGCAGCACCAGCGCAACCCAGGTGTTGAGGAGGTTCAGCGTGCGCATGATCTCAAAGAGCGGCACAAGGAGCGTGACCAGAGGGAAGGTCGACACGGCGATGATCAGCGACAGGATGAGGCCACGGTAACGGAGATCCAGCCGAGCCAGTGCATAGGCTGCCAGCACCGACACGAGCAGCGTAAGGCAGGTGGACAGCAGTGCGACCATGAAGCTGTTGAAAAGGAACAGATGCAGCGGCTGGTCGGAAAAGGCCTGCATGTAGTTCGCCAGCGTCGGAGCGTGTGGAACCCAGGTGATGGGCTTGGCAGTGAGCTCCGCTTCCGTCTTCAGTGAGGTGAAGAGTATCCAGAGCGCCGGGAACATGCCGTTGACGATCAGCACGGCTCCGGCGAGGAAGCGCAGCGGGCGGCCGGAAAGAAGTCCGGAAAGTCCGGGGGCGGCGACGGCACTCATGGCTTACTCCTTGGTCCGGATGGCGCGCAGATAGACGGCGGTCACGCACATCGACAGGGCAAACATGACGACGGCAAGCGCCGAGCCGTAGCCGAGATCGAGGAAAGAGACCGTGTTCTGGTGGATGTACATGGCGAGCGTCGAGGTCGAGGTGCCGGGACCGCCTCCCGTCATCATGTAGGGGATGTCGAAGGTCTGCAGCGCCGTGATGGTGCGGAAAATCAGCGCGACAACGATCGATGGCTTCAGGAGCGGCAGCGTGATCTCGAAGAACTGGCGAACCCGGCCGGCGCCGTCGACGTCGGCCGCCTCATACAGGGAGCGCGGGATCGTCTGCAGACCGGCAAGAATGATCAGCGCCATAAACGACGAGGTCTTCCAGACGATGGTCAGACAGATCGCGGCGAAGGCCCAATTCGGCGAGTTGAACCAGATGATACCCTCGAACCCCAGGCGGACCAGCACGTCGTTGACGACGCCGTATTCCGAATGGAAGAACCAGGCAAAGATCAGGCCGGCGAATGAGAGCGGCAGCGCCCAGGGGATCAGCAGAGAAAGGCGCACTGGCCACTGCACGCCGAAAGGGAGATTGGCAAGCAGGGCCAGTGCAAGCCCGACCAGGAGGGCGCCGGGCACAGTGATGAGGGTGATCAGGACGGTATTCCACGTCGTTTCCCAGAAGACCGGGTCTTCCAGCATAAGGCTGTAGTTTTCCAGGCCCACGAATTCCGCGGGTAGACCCGACGTCAGCGACAGACTGAAAAAGCTGGTGTAGCCGAGGCGCAGCACCGGATAGACAATGATCAGCGCGAGAAGGATCGCCGCTGGGGCAAGCAAGACCACGCCAAGCGCCCGGTCGCCAAGGTCGAGCCAGCGCGTCCAGGCTGGCGGTCCGCGGTCAGCATTGCTTGCCGCATTGAGGATGGAGGTCGTCGTCACCGGTGCAACTCCCGACAATTCAGGTTGGGGAGCCGAAAGGGAAAATCCCTTCCGGCGATTGCGATCAGCGCAGGATGCGCTTCAGGCGGGCTTCGATCTGACTGGCACCGTCCTCCGGTGTCGTGACGCCCGCGAGCACCGCGTTGACTGTGGTGCGGATGACCTCGCTCACCTCGTTGTATCGCGGCGTCACCGGGCGTGGCTTGGCGGTCTCGACCACCTGCAGGGCATCGGCGAACCACGGCACGGCTTTCAGCACTTCGTTATTGCCATAGGCGGCTGCATAGGTGGGCAGGAGCGAACCGTTGGCGGCCATGAACACCGAGACGTCCTCGCTCGAGAGATATTCGACCAGTTTCTTCGCTTCGTCCTGATGGGTGGAGTAGGCCGAAACGCCCCATTCCCAGCCGCCAAGGCAGCTCGCCTGCTCGCCACCGCCGAGTGCCGGCAGGCGCGTGACACCGACCTTGCCGGTTACAGCCGATTCAGCGCCCTGGAAATGCGTCCAGGCATAGGACCAGTTGACCGCGAACACGGCGCTGCCGGCCTGGAACTCCTTGCGCGTGTCGTCGGTGGCAACTTCCGCAATGTTCTTCTTGGCGACGCCCGTATCGACAAAATCCTTCCAGAGCTTCAGCGCCGTCACGGCCGCATCGTGGTCAAAGGTGAGCTTCCCGTTTTCAACGAGATTCTTCCCTTGGCTCCAATAGGGCAGCAGAAAGGTGCAGACCGCACCCTCGATGGCCTTGCCCTGGAAGGAGAGGCCCTGGAGATCGGGATTCTTCTCGCCCTCCGCCACCTTTTTTGCGGCTGCGGCCAACTCTTCCCAAGTCTTGGGAGGAGCGATGCCGTACTTTTCGAGCAGATCCTTGCGGTAGTAGAGGAACATCGCGTCCGCGAAGGCCGGGAGCGCAACGACCTTGCCATCAACCGTATTGGCTCCGGCATAGGCCGGGAGGTAGACCGACATGTCCTTGTTCTCGAAGGCAGAGGTCCAGCCGGCGGCGGCATATTGCGCAGGGCGGATGACGTCGAGCATCAGCACGTCGAGGTTGGTGTCCTTGGCGGACATGACGGTGTTGAGATACTGCGCCTGCGCCTCGGAGGTGTTGCCGCCGGTCTCGATCGCCACCTTGACGCCCGGATTGGCCGCCTCGTATTTGTCGAGCACCTTGCGCCAGACATCCGGCTGGTGCTGACTGGAAACGAAGATTTTAAGATCCGTGTCGGCAAAGGCCGGCATGGAAAATGCAAGCACGCTGGTCGCGGCGAACACGCTCGCCATGGTCCTGATGTTCATTCTATCCTCCCGTTGATTGGTGACGCAAAACGCCTGGCGCTCAGTTGATGACGCGTTCGCTCGCGGCATCGAAAAGATTGATTTTCGATGGATCGACGCCCATGCGGATTTCGGCGCCCGGCTCGGGCCGCGTGTCGGGCGGCATGCGGGCGGTCAGCACATCGCCGCCAACCGAAAAATGCACCAGGGTGTCAGAACCAAGCGGTTCGACAACCTGAACACGCGCTGCAAGCGTCGCCGCCGGATCCGGGGCCACACCGAAATGTTCCGGCCTGATGCCGACGATGACATCGCGGCCCTCGAGACCAGCCTCACGTCCCGCCCGAACGGCAGATAGCGCCAGCTTGTTGCCGTCGGCAAAAGTGAGAAAGCCAGATTGGATTCTCGCTTTGGCGAAGTTCATCGCCGGCGACCCGACGAAGCCGCCGACGAAAACGCTTTGCGGCCGATTGTAAACTTCGTCCGGCGTGCCAACCTGTTCGATGTCGCCGCCCTTGAGAATGACGATACGATCGGCGAGCGTCATGGCCTCGACCTGATCGTGCGTAACATAGATGATCGTTGTCCCGATCTGCTGATGCAGGCGTTTGATCTCGGTGCGCACTTGACCGCGTAGCTTTGCGTCGAGATTGGACAACGGCTCATCAAACAGGAAAACCTTCGGGCGCCGCACGATGGCGCGCCCCATGGCGACACGCTGGCGCTGACCGCCTGAAAGCTGACCTGGACGGCGATCAAGCAGGTGGCCGATGCCAAGCATTTCAGCAGCCTCATTGACGCGCTGATCGGCCTCGCGCGACGCAACGCCGTGCACCTTTAGGCTGAACCCCATGTTCTCGCGCACCGTCTTGTGCGGATAGAGGGCATAGTCCTGGAAGACCATGGCGATATCGCGCTCGCGCGGCGGGAGGCGATTGACCAGCGTTTCGCCGATGCGGATCTCGCCGCCAGTGATGCTTTCGAGCCCGGCGACCATGCGCAATGTGGTGGACTTTCCACAACCCGACGGACCGACGAAGACGACGAATTCGCCATCGGCGATCTCAAGGTCGACTCCTTTCACGATGCGCAGCGAACCGTAACTTTTTTCCAGCTTTCGCAGGCTGACAGAAGCCATTCTTCCCTCCCAACAGCGGCCGGGCATCCGGCTTAACTACGATCAATAATAGCGCTACGATTTTTTCGAAGCAAGATGGACTTGAAAAAATGTTTACGGCGGCAGATCGCGAGAAAATATCGACACAGACCAAGGAAAAATCGCTTTATTTTCAGTTAATTAAATGTTCGCTTAACTGCGATTGCTGTTGAAGACAGCTGAAAAGTATGCTAATAGTGCGATAATAGCGCTACGGAGAAACCCATGGACGACAGGATGCGAAAGCCACCCCGCAATCGCCGTAAGATGCAGTCCGTCACCATGTCCGACGTGGCCGAGCTCGCCAACGTCTCCCCCTCCACGGTGTCGCTCTTCTTGCGCAAGCCGGAGGCGGTTTCGGGTACGGCGAGCCAAGCAATCAGTCGGGCGATCGAGAAACTCAATTACGTGCCGAACCTGATGGCCGGGGGACTTGCTGCGGCGTCTTCCCGCGCTGTCAGCATCCTTGTCCCGTCTGTGCGCAACGCGTTCTTTGCCGAGACGGTCGCGTCTATGCAGACAGCACTCAAGAAACAGCGCCTGCAACTCATCCTCGGCCACACCGAGTACGATGAGCAAGAAGAGGAGGAACTGGTGCGCATGGCGTTGTCATGGGCACCGGCAGCCATTGTTCTGACTGGCTTGTCACACAGTCCCGCAACGCGCCGCCTGCTCGCCAACGTCACCATTCCCGTTATCGAAATCTGGGAGCTCGGTGGTCCGCAGATCGACGCAGCCATCGGGTTTCATCACGATCAGGTCGGCATCGCGGTGGCGGAACACCTTATCCAACAGGGTCGCCGCAATCTCGTCTTTCTCGGCGCTCGCATGCATCAGGACCGACGCGCCAAACAACGCTGTGACGGATTTCTTCGGGCTGCGCACGCCGCGGGCGCGGTCGCCAAGGTCGTCGAACATCCAGATACGGCCTCCGCTGAAATCGGCTCAATGCTTTTGGCGGAAGCCTTGCGGCTCCATCCCGACACCGACGGTATCGCTTGTTCGAACGATCACATCGCGGTCGGCGCACTGTTCGCGTGCGAACGGCTGAAAATCGCTGTGCCGGACCGGCTGGCCGTGGTCGGCTTCGGCGATCTCAGCTTCAGCGCTGCATGCAATCCGCCCCTCACCACGATTCGCCCCTCCGGCGATCTAATCGGCCGTGAAGCCGCGCGGTTGATCGAAGACCACCTCAACGGCGAGAAGCTTACCGAGTCGCGCATAATCGATACCCGGTTCACGTTGCAACATCGCCGCAGTAGCTAGATTAGAAAACCACCCCGCTCCGCCCCCGGAGGCAGTCACGGATCACCGGACCCGTACGTTCGCCGGTCCAAATTTCCTTGCGCATATTATGCCCGTCAGCTCAAAGTCAGCCATCGACCGTGACGACGCGTCGCTCCTTGGCGGACAGCCGCCGCGAAGCGATGAAAAGACCGGCCACTTGCTTGACCGGTCTATTGCTCAATTCTCGCTTGCTTACTTAGCAGCTTCTTCGATGAGTTCGGCCACGGCCTTGGGCTGCGAGACCATGACGACGTGAGATGCGCCTTCGACGACGACCGTGCGCTTAGAACCGCCTCGCTCAGCCATAAAGCCGAGCGCCTTGGCTGGGATGTTCTTGTCGCCATCGCCGTAGATGAAGTACGAGGGCAACGCCTTCCAAGCCGGTTTGCCAGACTACTCCGTTCATGCAGCCTCAGTGATCGGCCGCTGGCCGGCTGCCATGAGAGCAGCGTCGTCGACGCTGACGCCGTGCGTGAATTGATCATGGAACTTGTGCTGATCAATAGAAATGTCGGTACCGCCGTCACGGCGGCTGATCGCCGGCGAGCCTCGGCAATCATGCAGCAGCTGTCCCCGAATTGTCGACGGGTCGCACATCATTCTTCGAAGCCAACATCTCGGCTGGCGGATCACCTGCCCGCTTTGCGGAGGTCGCCTTCAAACCATTGACGGGAGTGACCGCCCCTCTCCTTTCAGCGGCTACCACCATGCTGCGCTGATGGGAGAAGGGATGCTTAACGACGAGGCCGAGCATGGTTCCAAAACTGGTTATCGCCAAGTGAGATTGCCCGCCTCCTGCTGATGCGGCGCGTTCCGAAGTCGCTCCCCGATCGCTACGAACCGTCAAGCTACAGAGTGCTCGGCGTCATCATTCCTGATCTCGATGACGTCTTAAAGATGGAAACGAGGGAACTTCCTACCCCAGCAAGTCCGATTTTGCCGCTGCACTTGCGGCCAGCTCTTTTAGCGGGTGTGGCCATCGTCCAGCGAGCTGGGCCGGAGATGCTTTCCATGCTGCGTGGCCATATGATGGGTGAGAATAAAGCCCGCTTCGGCAGCTCTATAGAAGAGATGTTGGACTGCGAGCGCCAGTCGCGGAGGTCTTCGCAGCTGCACTTAATCTGAGATTCCCAGCCCACGGAATCTCAAATTAAATGTCAACCAAGAAAGTAACGGCCGCATTCTTACGTTTAGCTGCCAAACGACACCCACATATACGATCGGCTGGTGGCCTCTCCTCTCTTTTCCTTTTGCCGCATGTCGCGACGGCATCGCAATATGCAATCCATAAATACTGAATTGGGCCTACCCGAGATTGTGCCGGAGCTTCTCGCCCAGATTGGCGAGAAGACGGCCCGGATCGAAGATAAGGCCAGGAAGCTCACAGAGCTGTCTCGGCGAAGCTAAGCCGCGCGCCGGCTTCAGACCATGCCGCGTGTAGGACCTTTGACCGCGTTGGCCGTCGAAGCTTTCGCACCGGTGATGCAGAGCTTCCGATGGGGTCGTGACTTTGCTGCTTGGCTCGGCCTCGTTCCGCACAGTTCTCTTCTCGTGGGAAAGAAAGGCTTGGCCGGGTGTCGAAGGCTGGTCAGGCCGACATCCGTAGGCTCCTGATCATCGGGACAATGGCGCGCTTGAGTTAAGCCGGCCGCAAACCGCCAGTACAAGGATCGTGGCTCGCGGATGCTCGCGGAGAAGCCGCGCATGCTGGTGGCGATCGCACTGGCGAACAAGATGGCTCGGACAAGGTGGCCATGCTAACGAGGCAGGAAATCGAGACCCAGCCCTGGCAATGCCGGGGTGTGAAAGCAAACTGCTGCGGTAACCAGGACCGGCAACGGGGTTGTGAAAAGTCGACGACCTGAATGGGCGCATTATAGAACCGGTTGAGAACGGGAAAACCAGTTTGGCACTTTGAGCCTACAAGCTCGAGTTTAAGATTTGGACCCGCTCCGCAGAGCACTATACCGACCGGCGGCCTTTGCAAGCGTCGCAACGAAGGGCCTGACAGAAGACCGCACTAATCACACGTCAAAAAAGTCAGAAACTTCTTGCCAAACGGGGCGGCAACCAAAGACGTGCCAAACGACATGCGTCGAGCGGAACCAGCCGCGAAAAGCCCGTCCGAGAATATTTCAGAGCGGTTTCATCAGGCGTGCCCCAGATAGTGAATGCCGACGAGGATGAAGAGGGCGATGAAGACGGTTTCTGCAACGACCAGTGCCACCGCATCGCCGCCGACATCGAGCACCCGGCGAAGCGATGTCCGCATGCCCACGGCGACGATGCCGGCAAGCAGCGCCCAGCGCGACGTTTCCATTCCGGCTTTGGCGACGAGCTCGGGTACGAAGCCGAAAGAATTGAGTGCCGCAAAGATCAGGAACGCGACGACGAAGCCGGGCAAAAGCGGCGGGCGCTTACCGGTCTCGCCCTCAGGCTGCGGTACTTTGCGCAGTGACAGCGAAAAGATGAGGACGACCGGCGCCAGCATGGTGACGCGGATCAGCTTGACGAGCGTCGCCGTTTCGCCCGCCTCCGGCGAGACCGAGAAGCCAGCGCCGACGACCTGCGCGACGTCATGGATGGTGCCGCCGAAGAAGATGCCCGTGGCGCGCGCGTCGAGCCCCATGGTCTGGGCGATAATCGGATAGGCGATCATCGCAAGCGTCGAGAGCACCGTGACCGAAAGCACGGTGAAGATCAGATTGCGCTCGGAGAATTCGTTCTTCGGAAGAACGGCTGCGATCGCCATGGCCGCAGACGCGCCGCAGATGGCAACCGAACCGCTGGTGATCAACGCGAGCCGCCAACCGCGACCGAGAAGCTTTGCGGCAAGCAGACCGAAACCGATGGTCGCAGCGATGGCTGAGATGAGGAGCAGGATCGTGCTTGCGCCAAGCCCGATCAGCAGATCGACGCTGATGCGCATGCCGAGCAGCGCCACGCCGATGCGCAGCACCTTCTTGGCACAGAAATCGATGCCGGCGACACACCGCCCTTCCTCAGACAGAAAGTGAAAGGCGATGCCGAGCAGCAGCGCCATGAGCATGGCCGGCGCGCCGTAGTGGTCGGAAAGGAATTGGGCAGCGACGGCCACCGCCGCTGTGACGGCGAAGCCCGGCCAATAGGTCGCAAACCCGGGGTGTATGCTCCGGATGCGCTCGTGGATGGAGGTAGCGAATGTCATGGCTTCGGTCCGGCCCCTACAATTCCGGCTTATTAGACGTGTCACAATTGCTCTCGATTGAACCCATTGTGAGGAATTCAGCGACAATTGCATTGAAGAGACGCGGCTTTTCCATATGCACAATGTGCGCAGCTCCAGGTACGACCGCTAAATCGGCTCCGGGAATAGAGCGCCAGAGTAGTTCCGGCTGCGACCATTCGTATGAGCGATCCCGGCTACCCCAGAGCACAAGTGTTCTGGCGCGGAAATTCGTCAACGCGGCGCGTCCGTCCCAGCCCTCCCAAGCGGTTAGACTGGCCAGCGCAGTTTGCATCCTCACCCTGCTGCTCGTTGATCGACAACGCTCGTAACCTTTCGCATTCTTCCCATCAAGAAACCAAGTAGCCGCGATCCGCGCGCCGGTTTCAGCGACGCCGTCGCGCAGGAAACGTTCACGCGACTGCGCGATTGTTTCGAACCGGCCCGGAAGCACACCCTGCGGTCCTGTCCCGTAGAGAATGAGATTGCGCACACGCTGCGGCGCGAGGCGCACCATTTCCTGCACGACCATTCCGCCCATGGAGTGCCCGAGGAGGTCGAAGCGTGATATCGCGAGATCATCCATTAAGCCCAGCACGGCGCGGGCATGGCCCTCAATCGTGTCAAGCGCGGTCAGGGCCGAGCTGTCGCCAAACCCAGCAAGGTCGGGGCATATGACATCATGCGCGGCAGAGAAGGCGTGCAACTGCTCCCGCCATATGACGCTCCCTGCGAGGAAACCATGCACGAGGACAAGAGGCAGCCCCTTGCCCTTGCGCCTGAAGGGAAGCCTCCGCGTGGGCGTATCGGGTTCCCCTTGCCTCATCGGTTCCATCAGGCTTCGTCGCTCGCAGGCGTCAATTCGAAGACTTCACCGGGAAAGAATTTCGCGAGCCGAATATCCGCCGTCCTCGCGTGCCCTTCCATCCCCTCCAGACGCGAAATCCGGGCAGTAGCCTCAGCCAAAGGCCGCGCTGCCGCGCGGGTGGCGCGCTGCCAGGTTACAGTCTTCAGGAACTTGTGTACCGACAGTCCGCCCGTGTAGCGCGCCGCCCTTGAGGTCGGCAGGACATGGTTCGGACCGGACGTTTTGTCACCGAATGCGACCGTGGTTTCTTCACCGAGGAAAAGTGAGCCATAGGCGCGCAGGCGCTGCAGCCACCAGTCGAGATCGCTCGCCTGAACATGCAGGTGTTCTGGCGCATAATCGTCGGCGACCGCAGCCATCTCCTCGGCGTCATCGCAGAGAATAACCTCGGCAAAATCGGCCCATGCGGCTCGGGCGCTGTCACGATTTGGGACAGGCAGGCCCTCGATCAGCTCTGGCACGCGCGCCATCACGCGTTTTGCAAGAATCTCATCGGAGGTAACGAGCCAAACGGGCGAGTTCCAGCCGTGCTCCGCCTGGCCGACCAGATCGGACGCGACGAACTCGGGATCGGCGGTCGCATCAGCGACCACCATGCTGTCGGTGGGTCCGGCGACCATGTCGATGCCGACCTGCCCGAAGAGGATGCGTTTTGCCTCGGCAACATACTGGTTCCCCGGCCCAACGAGGATGTCGGCCTTTTTGACCCCGAACAGGCCGTTAGCAATGGCCGCGACTCCCTGCACACCGCCCATGTTCAGGATGACGTCGGCACCACACAAATCCATCGTGTAGAGAATGGCCGGCGGAATGCCGACGCCGGCGCGCGGCGGCGAACATGCCGCGATATGGGACACGCCGGCGACCTTTGCCGTCGTGATCGTCATGATCGCGCTTGCCACGTGGCTGTAGCGCCCGCCTGGAACGTAGCAGCCGGCGGCAGAAACCGGAATTTGCTTCTGTCCCAACGTGAGACCAGGCAGGATCTCGACCGCGATATCAGTCGCGGTGGCGCGCTGTGCCTCTGCGAAACGGCGCACATTATCATGCGCGAAGCGGATATCGGCCTTGAGCTTTTCCGGCACCAGGGCGGCGGCAGCTTTGCGCGCTTCGTGCGAGACGACGATATCACCGTCCCATCGATCCAGCTCACGGGCGTAGTGGCAGGCGGCTTCTTCACCCCCCGCCTCGATGGCCGCCAGCATCTGTGTGACGGCGGCGTGGACATCGGCCTGGTCTGTTTCGGCAGTACGAGCGGCTTTTTTCAGGTATTTCATGGCTTTAACTTCCCGTTACATTCTGCCCTTCCAGGGCACGAGGCGTCTTTCGAGGAACCGCATGAGAAGGTCGAACGCGAAAGCGATGATGGCGATTATGAAGATGCCGAGGATGACGACAGGCGTTTGCAGAAACTGGCTTGCCGAGAGCACCATGTAACCGAGGCCCTGGGTGGCCGCGACCATTTCAGCTGCGACCAGCGTGGTCCAACCGAACCCGATGCCGATGCGCATGGCCGTCAAAATCTCGGGCAATGCCGACGGCATGATCACATGCCGCATCACCTGCCAGCGCGTTGCCCCGAAGGAATAGGCGGCATGAATCTGCTCGATCGCTGCGGAACGCACGCCGGAGCGAGCCCCGAGCACGACAGGCGCGAACACCGATAGGAAGATCAGCAGTATTTTCGACATCTCGCCGATGCCAAACCAGATGATCATGAGCGGCAGATAGGCCAGAGGCGGAATGGGGCGGTAGAATTCGATCGGCGGATCGAAAATGCCGCGAATGACAGGGCTCATCCCCATCGCGAGGCCGAGCGGCAGGCCGATGAGGCAGGCCAGAAGGAAGGCGCCAAAGACGCGCGCGGTGGAGATCAGAACGTGCTCGATGAAGGGCGTTCCGGTAAAACCGTTGTTCCAAATCTCCACGAACTTCATGACGATGGAAGCCGGAGACGGTACGAACAACGGCCTGACCCACCCCATCGCCGTGACCAGCCACCAAACGAAGAAAAAGAAGGCGATCGAGAGCGCGGACAGCCAAAGCGTATTTCCCTGTCCGGGCACGCCATAGATCTCGCCCGGTCGTGTAGGCCGGGCGCGCGACAAGCGGGCGACCAGACCTGGCGGCCGGAGTGCGTGGGATTTCGTTCGTTCAGTCATTTCGCCACTGCCTCTTCGTCTGCAAAGATGATCTTCAGAACCTGCTCACGCAGGCGGATGAACTCGGGCGAGGCCTTGACTGCCCGAGCCGCTGTTCCGGCAAGGAATTGACGCGAAAAAGGAAGGTCGAATGTATGGGTGATCCGTCCCGGCCGCGGCGACATCACGATGAGCTTCGTGCCCATGAACAGCGCCTCCTCGACGCTGTGCGTGATGAAGAACACGGATTTCTGGGTGTCGTTCCAGATATTCAGGATGAGTTCCTGCGCCTTCTCGCGCGTCAGTGCGTCAAGGGCACCCAACGGTTCATCCATTAGCAGGATCTTGGGATCGCAGGTCAGCGCGCGTGCGATGCCGACGCGCTGCTGCATGCCACCCGATAGTTTGTAGACTGGCGACTTCTGGAACCCGTCCAACCCCAGAAGGCCGATAAATCTGTTGGCCGTCTCGTGGCGCCCGGCGGTGCTGACACCCTGGATCTGAAGACCGAAGGCGACATTGTCCAGGACATTGAGCCAAGGCAGCAGCGCGTGCTTCTGGAACACGACCGCGCGATCGGCACCCGGACCGCAGACCGGGACCCCGTCGAGCATCAGCCGTCCGGACGTCGGCGCGAGAAACCCCGCTATGAGATTGAGTAGAGTGGACTTGCCACAGCCCGAAGCGCCGAGCGCGACGACAAATTCGTTATCTCCGATCTCCAGCTCGATCTTGCTCAGTGCAGAGACCGGCGGCCGCCCATCGGACGAGGGGTAGACCACGGAGACGTCGTTGATGTTCAAATGCATAGGCTCCTCCCCGGGCCGGTGCAAGGTCCCGCCCGACCCGAGGCCGGGCGGGACTGTCGGATTACTTCTGTGCCTCTTGCGCGATCGCGGTGGTCACGAACTTCGAATAGTCGTCCGTCACGGCGTCGATCCTGCCGACCGATTTCAGGAAGTCGGCGGTGGATTTGAGCGACTTCGGCGCACTGCCCAACCACTTGTCGCTCACCTGCTCCTTCAGCGGAATGAAAGTGTACCCCTTGAGAATCTCGGGAATCTGCTCGGCGGTGGCGCCGGTCACACTGGCGATCGCCTTGACCTGCTCGTTGTCGGGCGTCCAGGCGGCGGGATCCTTCAGGTAGGCCATATTGGCGGCATCCATCGCCTTGGCGAAGGCGACAACCTCCTTTTCGTGGGAGGCGAGAAACGCGGAATCCACCGTCCAGGCATTGAAGGTCGGGTAGCCCCATTCCGCCGTATCCTTGGCCGAAACAATGCGCTTGCCCGTTTTCAGAATTTCGGTCTGGGCGGGCGGCCAGATGAAGGCGGCATCGATCGTTTCCTGGGTCCAGGCGGCCGCGATCTGATCGGGCTTCATCGTCATCACCGTGACGTCCGTCGGCTGCAATCCTGCATGGGCAATGGCGCCCATCAACGAGAAGTGCGCGGTCGAACCGACCGGAACGGCAATGCGCTTCCCCTTAATGTCGGCAAGGGTCTCGATGCCGGAGCCGTTTCGCGCGATGAGGCTCTCGGAGTCACCGATTGCATAGGACAGCATGAACATCTTCAGGTCCACGCCTTGGGTGGCCGCGATGGCGAGCGGCGACGAGCCAAGTTCGGCCACTTTGACGTCCCCCGAAGCCATGGCTGCGATCACGTCGGTCCCTGAATCGAACACGCGCCAGTCGATCGTCCAGCCGGTGGCCTTCTCGAATTCTTTCTGTGCGCGGGCAGCGTTCATCGGGGTGGGATCGCTAAATGTGGCGATCGTCAAGGTTTCAGCCTTGACGGCGGCGACGGACAAGGCCAGAGCGGCCGTCGTCGTCAGAACGATCTTTCTGAATGTACCAGTCATGTCATATCTCCTCCATTAGATTCAGTGACGGGTGCTTCTTACAGGCATGGCTAAGTCGCATCGCGCGGCGCCGACGCTGGCCTGGCACCCGAAAAGTGCACGATTGCCTCGACAAGGCAGTCGAGCGTGTCAAAGACGGTCGCGGATTCTGCCACCGCATCGGCAATGAGAGAAAATTCGGTGCAGGCGATCATTTGGACGGCCGCGCCCCGTGAGGCCAGCTCAGCAGAGACCGCGCGAAGAACGTCGCGCGCCGCCGAACACGGCCCCTCGGCCTTGATGAGACGGATCGCCGAGAGCATGCGTCCCGCCGCCTCGGAATCCGGAAAAACCGGCGTCAATCCGCGTTTGGTCAAGGGTCCGTCGAACAGTCCGACTTTCTGCACCGCCGGCGAGGCGAGAATGCCGAGACGTCCCCCTGCGCCAGTCAGCTGCGCCGCCCGGTCAGCGGAGAGCTCGATCATGTCAAGGAAAGGCACCTCGACCGCAGCACGGATTGCTGTCGAGTAGTGATGAGCTGTGTTGCACGGCATCGCGACCGCCTCGGCGCCCCCTGCAGCAAGGCGTCGGGCCATGTCGGCCAAGACCGGCGCGGGATCGGAGCCTGTCCCTTCGATAAGATGTTTGATACGCGAAGGCACCTGCGGGTTCTGATCGACGATCAGCGGAACGTGATCTGCATCGTCGTCGGCGTCAACCGCGGCGAGGACTTTCTGCATGACGAGGATCGTGGCCTCCGGGCCCATCCCACCGAGAATCCCGACCCGACGCTTCATGCCCTGTCCTCCGGAAGCACATTCGCTACAGCATCGAGTATGTGGTCGGCGATCAGCGCGCAGTCATCGAGGCTGAAGGACAATGGCAGGCGCATGTCGAACAGACCTGCCAGAATTTCGTCGGTGCGGGGCAGTTTCTGCTGGCCGATATAGCGCCAGCTACGATGGTCGGACGTAAAACCGACGGGCAAATTCGCGCCGAACCACTTCACTTCGACACCGACATCCGCCAGATACGCCGTCAGTTTGCGCGCGGCGTCAGTCGAGATACCGGGAAGCAGGAACTGGATGGAAGACCCGACGTAGTGCTCCGCAGCCGGTCGATGCGGGACGCGGATTGCGGGGCTGGCGGCCAGCTTCTCGGCGACCAGATCGTGGCGTGCGTTCCACGCGTCGATATCGGCTTCGATTGCGCGCAATTGGGGGCGCAGGAGAGCGGCCCGCAGGTTGTCCATGCGCGCCGACATGTTGGGCGTATCGAGCCGGATATCCGAATAGGTGGCGGCATCAGGTCCCGCGCCGTGGCGCTCGTACAGCATATACGAACCCGACAGGATCGTGGCGCGGGCCATGAACTCGGCATCGTCCGACGTCAAAAGCCCGCCTTCGCCGGAATTCAAATGCTTGTAGGTCTGCGTGCTGAAGCAACCGGCATGCCCGAACGATCCCGAGCGGCGCCCGTTCCACGTCGCGCCCATCGTATGGGCACAGTCCTCGATTACCGTGAGGCGAAGCTCAGCCGCTAGTGCCGTCAATGCCTCGATATCGCAAAGGTGTCCGCGCATGTGCGACAGTAGAAGGTAACGCGCGCCGCTAAGCTTCGCTTTGGCTTCCAGGTCGGTAAGATCGATTACCAGATTCTCGGTGATCTCGACCAGCACCGGCCTGGCACCGACGCCTGCGATCGCACCCGGCACGGGGGCGAGTGTGAACGCATTGGTCAGTACGGCCTCGCCAGCTTTGACGCCGGCCGCGCGCAGGGCGATCTGCATCGCCTGCCCGCCCGATGCTACGGCAAGGCAAAAGCGCGCGCCCTGCCAGCTGGCGTATTCCCGCTCCAGCGCCATGGCTTCGCTCTCTTCGCCGACGCCGGTATTGTAACGATGCAGCCGACCCGACCGCATGACGGCAACAGCAGCGGCGATCCCTTCCTCCGGGATCGGGAGTTGCTGCGTGAAACTACCAGTGAACCGCGGTCTCGCCATGGCTATTGCACCGAGACTGCGGTCTGTTCTTGGGCGAAAACGGCATCGTAACCGAACAGCGCGGCGGAGCCACCGGTATGCAGGAAAACGACCCGCTCTCCCTTCTTGAACTTGCCCTTGCGGCAATAATCGATCAGACCCGCGGCACCCTTGCCCGAATAGACGGGGTCGAGAAGAATACCTTCGAGCTGGGCAAACATGCGGATCGCTTCGAGAGTATCCTCGCGCGGGATGCCATAGCCGGGCCCGACATAATTGCTGTCGGCGACGACATCGGACCTTTCCACGACGCCGGGGCAACCGAGCTTTTCGCCTGTCAGGAGCGCCAGCTTGTAGACGTTTTCTTCCTGCTTATCCTTCGGCGCACGCACACCGATGCCGGTGAGCGGAATATTGGCGCTAATCGCTTTCAGCCCCGTGACGAGGCCGGCCTGCGTGCCTGCGCTGCCCGTGGCCGTGACGATGTGGTCGATCACAAGGCCTCTGTCGTTGGCCTGCGACACCAACTCAAAGGCGCAGTTGACATAGCCGAGTGCGCCCGTCGCGTTCGATCCGCCACCCGGGATCACGTAAACCTTACGTCCCTCGGCGCGCAGCTTTTCGGCGACGTTATCCATTTCCGCCTGCATATCGAGCCCACCCGCGCGCTTCGAGGTGGTTGCACCGTGCAGATGGTCGAGCAGGACGTTGCCGTTGCCGTTGTAGTTGGCGTCGTTGGACCCGGTTCGATCCTCGAGAAGGATATGGCAGCCCATACCGAGCTTGGCGGCAAATGCGGCCGTCTGACGCGCATGGTTGGACTGCGTCGCCCCTTGCGTCATGACCGTGTCCGCGCCCATGGCCTGGGCTTCGGCCATCAGGAATTCAAGCTTGCGCGTCTTGTTGCCACCGGTCGAAAGGCCGGTGCAGTCGTCGCGCTTGATCCAGATTTCCGGCCCGCCGAGCTCCCGGCTCAGCCGGTCGAGCTTTTCTAGGGGGGTTGGCAGGTGAGCCAGAAAGACGCGGGGGAACCGGGCGAGATGCATGCGAAAGACCTCCAGAACTTGATTATTCGGACAGTCGCACGCAAAAATACCACATGCAAATTCGAAATTTTCCACATATAATGCAGATATTGCATTTTAGGAGGATTTCGTGCGTCTGGAATGGCTTGAGGATTTGCTTGCTGTCGCAGAAACCGGTTCGTTTCATGAAGCCGCGGAACGTCGGTTTCTAACGCAGTCGGCCTTTTCACGCAGAATTCAGAATATCGAGGACCATATCGGCATTGAATTGTTCGACCGGACGCGTAAACCGGTGCAGTTGCGGCCAACCATGGCTGACAAGCATGATCAAATCCAACGATTGGCAATAGAGCTTCGCCAGCTCGTTGTCGATCTGAGGCTCGATGCTCGCGTCGCCTCCAACCGTGTTGTCCTTGCCAGCCAGCACGCGCTTACCACGACGCTGACACCGTATCTGGTCAAAAGGCTGCGACAACAGAACGATGCGATCCATGCGCGCCTACGCTCCGCCAATCTGGACGAGTGTTTCGGGCTGCTTCTCTCACGCCAGGCAGACATGGCCATCGTCTATCGCGTACCGGGTGAGGAGCACCCAGTCAGCGCCGGATACGTCGAATCCGCCTTGATCGGTGTCGACCAGCTACTTCCGGTGTTCGAGGCAGCTGCAATCGCTTGGCTACGGGAGCAGGCTGAGCAAGGCGATGTTCCGTATATTGCCTATCCCGGCGACGTGTTCTTCGGAAGAGTGATGGGACGGCTAATCATGCCTCGCCTCGGAGGATCGATCAGGACGATCCCTATAGCCGAAACCGCGTTGACGCTTGCCGCGATGGAAATGGCAACGGCCGGCATCGGCATCGCCTGGGTGCCGGAATCGTTGGCGAGACCGCGGATACGTGAGGGCGTGCTCGCGGATGTTTCCGATATGTTGCAAGCCACTCCGCTTGATATCATGGCGGTCAGATTGTCGGGAAGCTCGGGACCGGTCACCAATGCCGTTTGGGCCGAGATCACTGCCGAAGCGTCGGCCTAGCCACTTGTCGTTTTGCACTCAATCCGTGGCTCTATCGAAGCCTGCGTGCGGGTTTCGGTAATTCGCGGACAGGGTTTCCATTAAATCCCGGACAGCGATTTCACTAAATCCGGGACAGCATTTCCGCTAATTCCCGGACAGCGATTCCGGTAAATCCCGGACAGTCTTTCGGCGATTAAAACATCGACTTTCGCACGCGCCGTTTTGCCATTCTGGACCCCGATTTGAGAGGGGTGCGGGGAATGGCGAGACGGAAGCAGGCGAGACTTACTGACGTGAAGGACATTCGATCGATATTGCGACTGACGCACGAACAGGGGCTTTCGGTTCGTGCGATATCGGAACGGCTGAAGATCAGCAAAACGACCATTTCGACCTACCTGCTGCGGGCGCGTGAGGCCGGGCTGACGGGCTGGCCGTTGCCGCCTGGCCTTGACGAGGACGCTGTGTTGCAGCGTCGCCTGTTCCATCGTCGCGGCCGCCCGCCCCAGGATATGCACGCGCCTGACTGGAGCCAGATCGCCAGTGAACTGAAGCGAAAGGGCGTGACGCTGACGCTGTTGTGGCAGGAATATCGCGAGCGGCACCCGAACGGTTATGGATACACTTGGTTCTGTGAGCGCTTCGCCGCTTTCGAACAGCGCGCCAGCGCCACTTTCCGCAATCGCCACACCGCCGGCGCGGCGATGCAGACCGACTATGCTGGTCACACCGTCCCCGTCATTGATCCGGCGACGGGCGAGATCCGGCCGGCGCAGATCTTCGTCGCGGTTCTGCCGGCCTCTTTGTACACCTTCGCCTATGCGAGCTTCACTCAACGGCTGCCAGACTGGATCGAGGGTCAGCAACGGGCTTTGAGCTTCTTCGGTGGCGTAACGAAAGCGATCGTCTGCGACAACCTCAAGGCCGGCGTTGCCAAGCCCTTGTGGTTCGAGCCGACCATCAACGCCACTTTTGCAGCATTCGCCGAACATTACGACACGACGATCCTGCCGACCCGCCCAAAACGGCCGAAGGACAAAGCCAAGGTCGAAGGCAGCGTTCTGATCGTTGAGCGCTGGATCCTGGCGCGACTGAGGAATGAGCGCTTCTTCAGCCTCGTTGATCTCAATGTGCGGATCAGCCAGCTCCTCGACGATCTCAATAACCGGCCGATGCGGCGTGTTGGCAAATCCCGACATCAACTCTTCGAAGCGATCGAACGCGACGCGCTCGCCCCCTTGCCAGCAACGCCATTCGAATATTCCGAATGGAAATCGGCAAAGGTTCATCCCGACTATCATGTCGAGGTCGATAAGGCCTTCTACTCCGTGCCGCACCGCCTGATTGGCCGCCAGGTCGATGTCCGGCTCACAAGCCGGATCGTCGAGGTCTTCCATGATCACCAACGCGTCGCCAGTCACCGCCGGACGTCGCAGCGGGCTGGTCACGTCACCGTCAACGAACACATGCCCAAGACGCATCAGCACTATGCCAACACCACCCCGGCGAGCCTGATCAAGCAGGCCGCAAAGATTGGCCGCAACGCTGCGATCCTGATCGAACGGCTGATGCGCGACAGGCCCCATCCCCAGCAGGGATACCGCGCCGCTCAAGGCGTTCTATCACTCGCGCGCCGGTACGGACCTGAGCGTCTTGAAGCCGCGTGCGATCGGGCGCTGACGATCAATGCGACCAGCTATTCCTCCGTCAGCACCATCCTCAAATCCGGCCTCGATCAAGCTCCACCAGCCGCCGAGCCGGTCAAGCCAGCCCCGCCGCATGGCAACATCCGCGGCAGTTCCTATTACCAGTGAAGAAAGGAAGACACTTGAATGCTCACACATCCAACCCTCGACCAGATGCACGCACTCGGTCTATCCGGCATGGCAGCAGCTTATCGTGAACTGGCCAATCAGCCCGAGGGCAGCGATCTCAACCGCGACGAATGGCTGGGTCTGATGCTCGACCGGGAGATGGCCGTGCGCGGTGACAAGCGCCTGACCAACCGGCTTGCAATCGCCAAATTGCGCTTCCCCGACGCTTGCATCGAGAACATCGACTTCGCCGCCCATCGCGGCCTTGACCGCAGACAGCTTCTCTCCCTGGCACAAGGCGAATGGCTCAAAGCCCATGAGCACTTGATCCTGACCGGACAAACGGGAACCGGCAAAACCTGGCTTGCCTGTGCCATCGGACGGCAAGCAGCCCGCCTCGATTATTCCGTTCTCTATGTCCGAATGCCTCGTCTCTTCGAGGATTTGGCACTGGCGCGCCTCGACGGTCGGTTCCCTCGATTGGTCGACAAGCTCGCACGTGTTCAACTGCTCATCTTGGATGACTGGGGAACCCATGCGCTCAGCGATCAGCAGCGGCTGGATCTCCTGGAAATCTTCGAAGAGCGCTACCGCAGGAAATCAACTCTGATCACCGCCCAACTCCCCGTGGCGCAGTGGCACGAGATGATCGGCGAACCAACCATCGCTGACGCCATCCTCGATCGCATCGTTCACAACTCTCACCGAATTGCGCTCGAAGGCGATAGCATGAGGAAGCAAAAGCAAACCTCGCTCTTGACCGAAACGCGAAACGCCGAAATCAATAACAAATGACATCAAACCAGGCGAACGAAAGTCGATCCCGCGAGACTGTCCGCGATTTAGTGAAACGACTGTCCGGGATTTACCGGAATCGCTGTCCCGTTAATCCGAAATCCGCAGCCTGCGCCGAGCGAGTGATCGGTTGAAAGAACCGATGACGCGCATCCTGAACGTTCTTTTCGACTTGTCCCTTCTCCCAATCCAACGAAAAAATCGTCCGCTTCGAAACTAATTTCCAAGATGATGCGTATATATTGCGCATGTAGTCGAACGACCCATTAGCCGGTCCTCAGTCGGCTGCGCTTTTGTTCTTTTTGTTAAGGTTCCAGTAGACATGAGCGGAGCGTTATTACCTTTAACGATCCCGACCGTATCATCCTTCGCGGATGTAGCGGATATGTCCAACTACCATCCCCTTCCAGACGATTGGATTTTGGCGCTTGCAGACGTCGTCAATTCCACGTCCGCGATTGAAGAAGGTCGCTACAAGGCAGTTAACATGGCAGGTGCAGGCGTAGTCTGTGCGCTCTCGAACCATTGTAGCTACACGGTCATGCCGTATGCCTTCGGTGGAGACGGCGCTATCGCCGCCCTTCCAGGTAGGTATGCCACCACCGCTCGACAGGTACTGTCAGAACTTCGCACATGGACCGAAGAGGCATTGCGCTTAGACCTCAGGGTTGCGCTCATTCCAATTATAGCCGTCCGGAGGGCAGGCTTCGACGTCCGTGTCTGTCTCTACCGACCAAGCGAGGCGGTGACGTACGCCATGTTCAGCGGCGGAGGCACGACTTGGGCGGAGGCGCAGATGAAGGCCGGACGATTTAACCTTGGTGGAACGCTCGCTGGATCGAAACCGGATCTAACGGGTCTGTCCTGTCGCTGGGACCCGGTGAGAGCCCGTAAAGGTTCGATCGTCTCCCTGATCGTCACACCGGTCGAAGGGCACCAGTCTCAAGATTTCTCTGACCTTGTAGCGCAGGTGATACGTCTTGTCGCGAGCGAGGACCAAGAGGCGCATCCGCTTCCGGCGGACGGCCCGCCGGTTACCATGATCACAAAGGGCATCGCTTACGAAAGTGCGGCGCGCCAAAATCGCAATTTGGCATCCACGTTCATCTTGTTGCAGACAATATTGGTCATCGTTTTAGACCGCCTGAATCTGTCCCTCGGAAGTTTCAACTCAAGGGCTTATCGTGTCGAAATCTCGCGCAACTGCGATTTCCGAAAATTCGATGACGGCTTGAAAATGACATTAGATTTGTCAGAGCCGGTCGTCGCCAGCCTTAAGTCTATTGGAGGATGCCGTTATGCATGGGATCTGTCGATATGGATTGCACGAGCAGAACTTCGGCCTTGATGACTTGTTACGCTCCGGACCTCCATTCACCAGGTCATATTCACTTCATCGACGGGGCGGCCGGTGGATACACGTTGGCAGCGAGGCTAATGAAGGAAAGGTTCTCCACTTAAGGTGGTCCGTTCAGTATTTCGAACGTCTTGTGGGCAGAGACAAAGCTACGGGTTAGTGATTGGCGAGGTGGGCGTTTGCCGCACTTGCGGGAGAGCGGTTCTAGGTTGACGCGGAGGAATAATGGAACTTTGAGTGGCCAAAAGCCCCCAAGAGCGGATCATGGCTGATCCGCGCGAATGTCCCGCAACGTAATCTGTCGACTTGGCAGCCCCCTCCACTTAAGCGCGCAATCATGGGCGTGAGCCAGATGACACTCGCGGAGAGGCTGGGTGTAAGCTTCCAACAGGTTCATAAATACGACAAAGGCATAAATCGGGTTGGGTCGAGCCGGCTTCAGGCGATAGCCGACAACTTGGGCGTTTCGGTCGATTGGTTCTTCTGGGAAGGGCTTGGCGGTCTATCCAGGTCGCAAGTGTCAAGTGAATCGAAGAATTGGCCCCTTTTTGGGGAAAATTCGAGCGGCATTGACAGCCGCTTCTCGATCAACGGCGCATAGGCGAGAACCCAGCGGTTGACCGTGCATGTTCGACCTCGAAGCCCCGTACGCGAAACATCTCTTCCGAGTCACGGTAGCTGAGTGGGTAGCGCAAGCACCAGGCGACGGCCTGTGAGATCAGCCACGCCTCGAAATGCCTGCGTTTGAAATCGTCCTTCGATTGGCGCTTCGGCGCTTCAGCTTCTCGGCAATGGCATTCAAAAGCATGGCTCGCTCCAACTTAGGAGCGGCACGCAAATGATCAACATACAGTTAAGCCCAAAAATTCGCGACAGGCCCTTCTCACCCGCTCCGCGATCGCGCAGGCGCTTCAGCCCAGCTGAGCGACCAGGAAATCGCGCAGCCGCGGGTCGTCGGTCAGGCCGATGGCGCGCTGCAGCGCGGCCTGCCGGCCGGGCGCGCCGGCCAAGCCGAGCACATGGGCGCGCGCCACCCAGTAGGGCGCGTAGCCGGTGGCCTCAAGAGGCAGTGCGTCCAGCAGCGCCACCGCGGCCGCCGGCTCGCCGGCCTCGGCCTGGGCCACGGCCTGGCCGACGCGCGCGCCGAGGTTGGCGTGGTGCTGCACCAGCACGCCGTACAGCTGTGAGATGGCGCGCCAGGGTGTCTGTCCGGTGGCGCGGCGCTGTGCATGGGCCGACTGGATGGCCGCCTCGATCTGGAACGGCCCGGGCTGGCGCAGCCTGGCGGCGGTCCACAGCGCCGCCTCGGCCTCGCGGATGAGATCGTCCCGCCAGCCGGCCGGGTCCTGCGCCGGCAGGGGCACAAAGCGGCCCTCGGCATCAAACTGCGCGGCGCGTCGCGACTCGGCATGCAGCAGGAGGGCCAGCAGCCCCCAGGCCTCGGCCTGCCTCGGCAGCAGCTGCGCGGCGAGGCGGGCCAGGAAGAGGGCTTCCTTGCGCAGGTCGTCAGCGGGGCTGTCCAGCGCGTGCCGGCCCAGGGTGTAGGCGGCGTAGATGGCCTCTAGCACGGCGGCCAGGCGCGCCGGCAGCTCGCGGGCTTCCGGCGTCTCGAAACGCAGCCCGGCTTCGCGGATCCTCGCCTTGGCGCGCACCAGGCGCTGGGCCATCGCCGCCGGCGAGACGAGGAAGGCGCTGGCGACGACCTTGGCGTCCAGCCCAAGCACGGCCTGCAGCATCAGCGGCGCGTGGACGTTGGCCGCGATGGCAGGATGCGCGCATACGAACATCAGCTGAAGCCGTGCGTCGGGCACGGCTTGGCGCTCGGGCGCCTCGGGTTCGGCTTCGTCGAGCAGGGCGGTGACGCGCGGGTCAAGCGTCAGCCGGACGTGGCGGGCGTGGTGCAGCAGGCGGCGCTGGGCCGCCGCGGCCAGCCAGGCCTCGGGCGCGTTCGGCACGCCCTGCTCGGGCCAGTGGCGCAGCGCGGCGGCAAAAGCGTCGGCCAGCGCATCCTCGGCCGCGGCTAGGTCGCGCCATTGCCAGGCCAGGCGCGCCACGAGGCGGCCATAGCTCTCACGAGCGACGCACTCGACCGCCGCCGCTACACCGTCGCTCATGCCGGCGCGTTCGTCGGCGGCGGCAGCACCGGCCGCACCTCGACGCTGCCGGCCGATGCGCAAGGCGCCCGCGCGGCCCATTCCAGCGCGTCGTCGAGGCTGGCCGTCTCGACGATGAAGTAGCCGCCCAGGTGCTCGTGGGTGTCGGCGAAGGGGCCGTCCTGCACCTGGCGCTTGCCGCCTTCCACGCGCACGTGGGTGGCGGTGCGCGGCGACTGCAGTCCGTTCCCGCTGACGACGATGCCACTGTCCCACATGGCGCCGACGTAGGCATTCCACGCGCCCCAGTAGGCAGGCGCGGCCGCCGGGTCGTCGCGGCGGCCGGTTTCGGCGGTGGTCTCGTTGAAGATGAGCATGTATTGCATGGGGTTCTCCTTGGGCGGCCCGCGCACCGTGCGCGTTCCTAACAGGGTGATGCGCGGCGGGGCGCCCGATCGACAGCGGCGCCAAAAAATTTTCGCGACCGGCCGCCCCTCGGGCCGGTGTGCCGCGTTCGACCCGACGATGAGCCACTAGCTTAACGGGCCGCCCAGGCGGCCGGCCTTGCCGAACGGCTCCACCAGCTCGCCGCGGGCCAGTCGCTCGTAGACCAGCGCAGCCGCCTGCACTTCGGGTTAGATGCAGTTGAAGGAGCGACTTAACAAGAGGGCAAGATCGAACGCTGGCACCAGACACTCAAGAACCGCATCCTACTCGAAAACCACTGCTTCCAGGAGGACCTCCAAGCCCAGATCGCGGCCTTCGTCGAGCATTACAATCATTCCCGATTCCACGAGAGCCGCACGATCCTCGAGGCTCACGACGGCAAGTTGCGATATGAGCCGAACTGCGGCGGCGCGGCGGCGCAATCTTTCCCGTGAAGCTGCCTGTCCCACTGGAGCGATGAGGCAATATGGCCGTCGAGAGCCGTCGGCTCATAACCGATTGGTTGCAGGTTCGAGTCCTGCCGGGCCCACCATACCACCATACTGAGCGCTAACGACCAACACTCAGTCACCAAAAAGAGCGGCGAGAACCGGGGAAGCTGGCAAGTGCCAGTCGATACATTATGCGATCCTAGACGCACAAAGCGGGAACATCAAATGAACAAGCCCTTCGTTGAAGTCGCAGCTGCCGCGGCTTAACGTCTTCTTCGCAGTTTAGGCGCTGACCGCACTGGACTTCCGCGTTCGATCGATCATGAACTCCGGTGGCCCTCGGTGAACGTCGAGTGCTGGCGGCCCCCGGAGCGCCGTCCATAGCAGAGCCTACAGTCGCGAGCGAAACGCATCGATCATCGCACTTGAGACGTCGCTGGGATAGCAGATTGGAGCAGCACCTCCCGGCTTTGAATACGCGCTCCTGCGCCCGCAACGCCGCCCAGCGCGGTCGCGACTCTCCGGGCATGGGCACGAGCCACTATAATCGGAGATCGACTCAGCGATGATGCGCTGCACGATCACGGAATCGGAAATGCGCGGGACTTTGCCTGGCTCTTCACGGGAGGACTCTCCGGATGCAGAGTTGTCGCGCTTTGGCTCCGATCGAGGTGTGTCGGAACTCAGGAGATGTGATGCGATCCACCCCTCCCGCCGTGTGAGATCGTCTTGGACATACGACCATTCGCCGTCGACAGATAGTAAGCGGACCGGCCGACCTGCATCGTAGCGATCGAGGATCGGGAATTTTTTCCCCGGTCCCTCTCGTAAGGCGACACGCTTGCCGCGCACGAAAACCGTGGCGATCACTTCCGTGTCGGCGCTTTGAACCGTTGCAGAGGACTTGTCTCGCTGAGGCGCAGACGCGAAGACTTGGGTGCCGCCTGCCGCCCCAGGTTTCTGTTCTTGCACGACAATTCTTGCTGAAGGCAGCCGCGTTTCATTGACCGCCGCTCGCTCGCCGCTATTCGTGCCGAGCCAATAGATCAATGTTGCAGCTACGCCCCCGCCAACAAGAAATCGTCGCATGATACTTCCCCGCCCCTGGGTTGTATCATTTAACGCTTTCTGGAAGACGGCAAGCCCACGAAATAGTAGCCGGGCTCGTGACCGATATCCGCATTATCGTTCAAACACGCACGGAACTCTGCGATCGAGATCCTTGACCTGTCGCTCTGTTAACCGTTGCGGCTTTTTTGTGTTGCAACTTCAATTTGATCAATGTTCTCTGAATATCAACAGAGCGTGGGAGTATCAATCTTGCCGAGTTTTCCGTTCGGCCTCATTCGCATATGGGCATTCTGCCTGGCCCTTTCGCTTGTGGGTGATCCAGCGCTCGCTGCCACAAAGAAATTTGGTCCCTTCTCATTCGAGGAGAGCGACCCCAGCGTCATCACCCTCGCGGGCGAGATCGACCTCTATTCCGCCTTGAATTTCAGGCGGGCGCTGCATGCTTCTCAGAAAGCCAGATTGCTGGTGCTCGACAGCGTCGGCGGCGCTGTCCAGATGGCACTGCTGATTGCTGACGACGTGCATGAGAGGCGCCTCTCCACCTTTATCCCGAAAGGGAAAGGTTGCTATTCGGCCTGCGCCTTTATTTTTATGGCGGGTGTCGAGCGCCAGGTAGACGGTGAGCTTGGCGTCCACCAGATCTCCAGTGAAACGAACGACCTGGTAAACGCACAGCTGTCGATTTCCGACATTATCGACATGCTCGCTCGTTTTGATACGCCGGCGGAAGTCATGACAACGATGTTCAAGACGCCTCCGTCGCAGATGCATGTGTTCTCGAGCGAAGAAATCGGTCGCTATAAGCTCAACCGCAAGGGCGCCGCGTCGGCCTCGAACGAGCCGGTCTCCACAACCCCGGCCGTCGGTCTCGAGGGCGCACCACCCTCGACGGCAAACTCAACCGCAGTCCCCACTCCTGAACCAAACAACCAACAAGTGGCCGCGACTAACCCATCGCCTATCGATCCCGGTCAGAGTGACAAGCTGTCGGCAATTGAAGAATTCGCTCGTAAGCCGACGCGGATCGCCGTCTACACTGGCCTTGACCTGTTTGGCGATGACCTCGCCTCGAAGAGGACGGTCGACGTCGTTGAATGTGCTTCAACCTGCCTGCAAATGAATGGCACCTGTAAAGCGTTCACCTTCAATGCCAATCCGAAGATTGTGCGCGGACCGAATTGCTTTCTGAAAGCAAACGAAGGTCGCGCGGATGGAAATTCGGTCGCTATCTCTGGGAAATTCCTCGCGAGCGCAGATCCAGACCCAACGCCATTTAGCATGGGCACAATCGATCCCAAGAAGGCGCTGTTCGAGGATGTCGATCTGCCTGGAGGCGACCTCGGCGTTCGCGCGTCGATCACGAACGCGACGCCACTTCAGTGCCGACTGGCCTGCATCGACAATGACCGGTGTGTTGCCTTTACTTACATCAAGAAAAAGCGGGAGTGTTGGATGAAAGGCGCCGTCGGCACACCTCTCTTCAAGTCCGGCATGATTTCCGGAGTGAAGAGCTTTCAAACGTTCGCACCTGCAAAAGTCGTCGGACTCGAGTGACGACCGACCGCAGTGACCATCTAGCACCTTGAATAGAATAGAACTGCTGACCACGCCTTTCGCCGGCTTACCGTACTAAACAACGCCTGTGAATTGTACGCATTCCCGCCTCCTGCCCGTCTGGCGGAAGAGCACCTTCCCATATAAAACTAGGGTTGCATTTTCTGGGGATGAGGGAGAGGTCATGGGACTTGAAATGCTTGCCGGCGCCTGGAGACTCCTGGGCGTAAGATTGGAGAGCGGCTGGGAGATAGTCGAACCGGTGGGCTGGGACCCAGTAAATGGTCAAAAGACAGATCATTACAATGGCACAGGCGGCCACTTCTCTGTTGCATATATAGCCGAGAAGGAAGGAAAGCGCGCTTTCTTAAAGGCAATAGATCTTTCGTCCGCGATGGGAGCAGTAAACGTCCTGAAAGCGCTTCACGACATTACTTCAGCTCATAATTTTGAGGCGCGTTTGCTCCAGATCTGCCAAGGCGGTCACATGGATCGCGTCGTAGTCGCACTGGAAAGCGGCCAAGTCTCGGTCGGCCCGAACCTTCAAGATGCTGCTCCCTACCTTATATTCGAGCTGGCTGATGGGGACGTCAGACGACGCATTCAAAAGGTCAACTCCGCGGGCCGCTTGGCATGGTGGCTTCGGGCCATGCACCACACCGCAGTAGGTATCAGTCAGCTTCATTCGCGACGAATTGCCCATCAGGATTTAAAACCCTCCAACGTCCTGAGTTTCGGACAGAAGGAGGACTTCCGTGTCGCTGATCTAGGGCGCTCTGTGTGCGATGGGACAGCGGGTCCCCATGATGACCTAACTTTTTCCGGAGATTGGGGATATGCGCCACCGGAGATCTTGTACGGCCACATCGATCCAGATTTTGCGCGACGCCGGCTCGGCTGTGACCTCTACCTCCTTGGAAGCATGATTTTCTTCTTTGCCACCGGCTTCGGGTGCACGCAGCAGCTCCTAACTCGATTGGATGTGGCACAGAGGCCACTCAGCGTTCGGGGAACTTGGAGAGGTGACTACGAGATGGCACTCCCAATGCTGCAGGCATGCTTTACGGACATGTTAGCAGAGTTGGAGGGTAACCTTCCGGGACCCTTCCATGAAGAGCTAATCAAAGCCGCTTCGGAACTATGCAATCCTAACCCTACGCTTCGCGGCCACCCGCTTGACAGAGTCACTTCCGGTAACCAGTTCTCACTTGTCCGGTACGTGTCTTTGTTTGACAAACTCGCAAAGAAGGCTGAAGTACTCTTTCGGCAAGATACAGCAATATGATCACCCCAGATGACGAATTGGCATCACGCCATACGATACCACGCTGGCTGTCGATCAAGGGCTCGATAGCAACAGGCGAGTTCACGTCGTTTGCGTCTGCAGTGAAAGTTCCGATTCAAGCGGACTTGCTGAGGAACGCTCATACGTTTCTGGAGAACGAGTTTGAAAAGCGGAAGACTGTTTGGCTCGAAACGCGCGACTGGTATGACGCCGAAGAGCTTGTGTCTTTGGCCCTAGTGGCGAACACGTGGAATGATGGAGTTGTTCTGGAAGCCGCGAAAAGCCTGCTGCGCAGTGATGTTTCAAACGAGTCAGTTAAGAAGTTCGCGCAGCGCTTCATAAACGGTGCGCTTGTCCCGAGCCTTTCCGCGCTGCCAATCAGCGAAGCGGGGATGCGCCTGGAGATCGCGAAACGCAAGAGACTGCTTCGCCTGAATCCGCGAGACGCTCTTCGTCTTACTGAAACGGCGCTCCTACATGCGAACTTGGGGCAGCTCAAACCCAGCGAAGCCCTCATCGAACGTGCACTAATTCTCTCACCCGATGATCGTTATGTCCTCAGGTCAGCCGCAAGGTTTTTTGTTCACGCAAACCAGCCCGACCGCGCGATATCTGTGTTGTCGAAATCCGGACGTACGCTCGACGACCCATGGCTAAATGCAGCCCTACTCGCAACCGAGGCTGCCCATGGAAAATCCCCTAGGGGTTGGAAACGCGCCAAGGCGCTATTGAGGGACGGTCGCTTCACAGACCGAGACGTCTCAGAGTTAGCTGCTCAGATGGGCACCCTAGAAATCGATGGAGGATCACGGAAGCTGGCGCTACGCCTACTCCGTAAAAGTGCGATCAGCCCCACTGAAAACGCTATCGCCCAGATCGCTTGGGTGGGCACTCATTCCCATGTGTTCCAACCTGAAGAGTTTTTGACGGACCTGTCGCTCTCTCATGAAGCTTCTGCCAGATCAGCCTACCATAACGGCGCCTGGTCAGACGCCCTAGCCGAGAGTGAGGCATGGCACGATATTGAGCGATTTAGCACTCGTCCCGCTATATTCGGATCATTTGTTGCGTCTATTGCGGCGACGTCCATCGCACGCGGAGTGGCCCTTGCCGAGGCCGCGCTTGTAGCAAATCCCGCGAATTCGTCTCTATTGAACAATCTGGCCGTATTGCGAGCATATCAGGGAGACGTCGATGCGGCGCGTCTCGCTTTGGACAAGGCAATTGCAAGCTCACCGGCACTAACACCGTCACTTTTAGCGACAAGTGGGTTAGTCGCATTCAGAGCAGGCAATGTCACCGAAGGGATGGAAAAATACCAAGCAGCGATTGATAAGGCCGTTCAATCTAAGAACGGTGAGGAAGCTCTTCGGGCTTACTGTTTTCTGGGCAGAGAGGTCTCTCGCGTTGACCTAGAGCTCGCGGGGGAGTTCGTCCAGAACATTGATCGCGTCATTGAACAATATACGAAACGTGGGCAGTCGCCGTCCAAGGAAATCACTATTATCAGGGACGAACTTGCGTCAGCCAAGCTCTCGTTTGTCGACACCAGTTGGGGATCATTGAGCAACATCGACATCACAAAAGTAATGGACTTCTTGTCTATTGACCAAACTTGAGGTCAGGCGCAGTGGGGTGCTTGCAGCCGATTGAGAGATCGCGCCGATCTTTGATGCCGAAACGATAGCGGTTGCGAAGAGGCCTGGATCGACGCCGAGAGCGACAGGAGAGATACAAAGTGCCCTATTGCAGGCTATGTGAATTCCGCTGCGATCATCATGAATATGATCCAGAAACGCGACTTTGCCGCAACTGCCAGATCCAGGAAGAAAAGCGCCTAAAGTCCGAACATCCCGCTCCGGCGCCAATCGTCATGGCGACCACACCAATGGTGCCCGGTCGAGAGATCACAGAATGCCTCGGCATTGTCTCGGCTCAAGTCGCGTTCGGCCAAAACATCTTCAAGGACATCTTCACGGAGGTCCGCGATCTCGTCGGCGGACGGGCAAAGGCTCAGCAAAAGGTTTTCGCCGACAGCCGCAAGGCAGCATTCGATGAGCTAACAGTCGAAGCACGCAATCTTGGCGCTGATGCGGTCGTAGGAATAGATCTCGATTTTCAGGAACTGGCAGGCGGCGGCAAGTACGGCATGCTGCTTGTTGTCGTTACTGGAACCGCAGTGAAGCTCGCAGTAGTTTGACGGGCCGCGTCATTAAGACACGCAAATTCCAATTTTTGAGCCAAATCGAGCTGCCAATCAGTGATCCGCAGCTAACTTTTTCGCAGTCAGAAACGCTCCCTTTGAGGTAGCTCATCAACAGGGCGGTGCGAGTGTGGGCACGACGCGCCTAGGCACCGGATCCGCCTTCGGGGATCGATCTCACCGGCGACAGGGAGCTTGCGGAAGGGAAAGTGAACGATCTGCTCTTGATCGCCAATCTGACCTGCTGCGTATATTTACAATCGGACGGGGTGCGCGACTCAGCGTTGCAGTCTCCTTAGCCAAAGACGTGGAGTGAGTATGCGCTATATAGATCGAAATCGGACGCCGGTTCCAGAAACGCTCGTATCCGATCGCACCAAAGCAGCGCTCGACAGCGTTCACCAGTTTTTAAAGCGCTCGGAAGACGAAAGGGCGCAACGGCGCAGCCCATATGACGAGGCAATCATTCATCGGTCCGAAGTTCGTGATTCGTTGGTGGACCTCTTCTTTGGCAAATGCGCTTACTGCGAACGTCGGTCGGCCGAATCGATTGATCATTTCCGACCCAAGTCACTCTATCCATGGCTCGCGTACGACTGGGAAAATCTGTATCTGGCCTGTATCGAGTGCGACAGGCAAAAAGGAGGTGCTTTGCCGGTGACCGGGTTGCCGGCTCCCCCGTTCTCGACAGTCGCAGAGGCTCGTATATCCGAACAACTAAGATTAGTAGATCCTTGTTACGATGATCCGCGGAGCCATTTGCGCATTTGCTACGATGGTCGTTACGTGGCGCTCACAGAAAAGGGTTATGAAACAATCAACATCCTTGGTCTCAATCGGAAGTACCTGTGCATTGACCGCCAAGAGGTTGTTCAGCGACTTGCAATGATCCTGCAGATTGACGCCGAGTATAAACCCATCGAGAGTTTTATCTCTCCTGACGCAGCATTCGCGGGAGCTGCAGTTCAGTATCTGGGTTCCATTCTGGAGGCCGCCACCGGCACGCGTCCGCGGTGGCACATATCCGGTCCTTCTGCGGAAGCCCTGATGAAAGATCTCCGTCGGCTTGACCCCAGCGCGCTCCATAATGCGATAGTAAAAATAGAGGATGACACCGACAAGGTATTTCATCCAGCCCAAAACCGAGTTGGCGCCTCCAGGGCGGTTCATCTTGCCCGCCCTCCCGCTCCGGCGGCAATTAGCCAAATTGAGATCAAGAATTTTAAGAGCATCAGCGACCTCACGTTGCAGGTACCGTCACATAGGCGGCACAAAGGCACAGCAGGCGCGCTCATGCTTCTAGGCGAAAATGCTGCGGGCAAAAGCTCGGTACTCGAAGCGATCGCTCTGGCGATGCTGGGCGAGCGTGACGCTTTCGGCCTCGTCCCCGCAGAGGATCTATTGCGACGCAAAGGCGAGCAGCGTCTTGAACTCGTTGATACAGAGCCGGTTTTCGTGAAGCTTAACTTCCACGATCGCGAGGAATCGGCGATCCTTAACGTTGATCCACTTGTCCGACGTCTCCAGAGCAACGCTCAACCACGTTCCGTGGTGATTGGATACGGTCCACGTCGCTACTCAAAGAATGGCGCTCCTTGGTCACATGCCCGATCGGCACGGGTTCGCAGCCTTTTCCGTCCGGCAGCTGCCCTTCCGGACCCGGCCGCTTGGCTACGGGAAATTGCGGTAAATGAGAAAGAGAAATTTAACGCGGTCGCTCGCGGGCTTCGTGAAATCCTTGCGCTCCGCGAAAGCGATGACCTCGTCCTCGACGCGGTGATGGGCGTATGTGTGCGAGTGCAAGGCCGGCTTGAGCCAGTCGGCAGACTGAGCGAAGGGTACCGCTCCCTATTCGCCATGGCTGTCGACATTATGCGCGAGCTGTTGCGTGACCAACCTGAACTCGAGAATGCCCGTGGCGTCGTCCTAATCGATGAGGTCGAAACCCATCTCCATCCACGATGGAAGATGAGGGTCATGTCTGCCCTGCGCCGCGCAATGCCCCACGTTACATTCATCGCCACTACCCATGATCCGTTATGCCTTCGCGGCATGGAGAACGGAGAGGTGGTCGTTTTGTTTAAAGACGAAGCGCGAAACATCTTCGTAATGGAAGGCCTTCCCGACATAACCGGCATGCGGGCCGAGCAGCTTTTGACCTCGGACTATTTTGGCCTCAATAGCACGGCAGCTCCCGAGGTTGAGGCGGATCTCACCGAGTATGTTGCTGCACTCTCGAGAGCCGATTCAGGTGATGTTAGCGCTGAGATTGAAGCCAATCGCCTAGGGCAGGGGCTTCGCCGTACTCTGGTGCTCGGAGATTCGGCTGCTGACCAGCTTGTCCAAGAAGCTTTAGGTCGTTTCCTCTCAGAACGTCGAGATCTCCCCCCGATTGGCCGCTCGGCTTCCCGAAGGGAGGTCGTTGAGCGCATGCTCAATGCGCTACGTAAACCTTTGGAGGAGAAATGAGGTACGTTGACCGTTCTACAGTTCCGGCTCCTGCGTCTCTCTCCAGCGAAGATTGTGCTGGCGTTCGAGAATACATCAGAGCTAAGGCCTACTATGCAGAATTCCCCCCTCACCAGAGGGCCTACCCATTTGCAGCTTATAAGGCTGATGACGTCAAGGAGACGCTTCGCGAGCTCTTTCACGGAAAGTGCGCCTACTGCGAGTCTCGCTACGAAGGTTCACAGCCGGTGGACGTCGAGCATTATCGGCCAAAGGGAGGGATACAAGAAAGGAAGGGGCACCGTGGCTACTGGTGGCTCGCTGCCGACTGGAACAACCTTCTTCCTAGTTGCATCGATTGCAATCGGCGGAGGGGACAGGTCTCGGCTCAAGTTGGGATGACCCTTTTTGAACTCGAAACTGCGCTCGCTACAACAGGAGATCCAGAACCGGGTGGAAAGCAAGACGCTTTTCCCACTTTAGATGCGATATGGGCAGATCCAGAAACGGATCCGGACGCAGTCGAAAGTCCAACTTTGATCGACCCGACACGAACCGACCCGGCAAGGCACCTCGTTTGGCCCCAAGCTGAAGTATCCGTTGTTTTGCCGGTCGTGAATCAACAAGGCGTCGAGTGTCCTCGAGCCTCCGCCTCCATCCACATTTATGCATTAAATCGCATCGGGCTGGTGCAAAGCCGACTTGAGGTTCGCCAGAAACTCGACAGCCACATAAAGACAATTCGAGACACAGCTGGAGTGGCTATGGTTTCGACCGGTCTGGCCCGCGAGGCGCTTTTGAAAATCGTAGATGACGGCATCATTAGCCTTCGTATTCAGGCTGAAACCACCCACGTCTTCTCCGCAATGGTGAGCGCACGGCTATCGGCGTTTGAAGCTGAGCTGGTCGACCTCCTGTTAGCAGACTGAAGGATATGCGAAGCGTCAGAGACTTCTTTTGGCGTTCCACATTGAGGACCGTTTTGCAAACAGCCCGCCTCACTTGGGTCGCATTCATTCGGGAATGGACGCAAGCGGCAAACGTGGAGACAATCCATAATACCAAGGCACCCACAAGCCCCAGCCATCCTCGCAGGAACCACGCGTAATCCCATTGCCTTCGTCACGGCTGCAAATGGTGAAACCGGTTTCAGGCTTTGCGGATTTCTGCACTCTGCATTCCTGAACGTCCATTCCACCAGTGTTAATCACTGCCCACACGACGGGTTCTCTGTCGAGAGCCCCTTTCTTGTAGCTCAATGGAAAAGGCCAGTCCGTGTTTATGACTTCGGATTGGCGGTCCAATTCCCAAGCGAGAAAGTTGGCACAGGCCTGCCGCATCTGGTTTTCGTTCCATACCGCCGCCGACTTCATTCCGTAAAGGTCGATTTGCCAGCGCGCCGCGTCCTCGACGGTATCGACAAGGGCCAGTTCCTCTGGTGACGCGGAAAGCAACTCGGCAATCAGAGACACGGGAAAAAATGGCCGGCCGTTGTAAGGTGAGCTGTCTGAACCGAATTTAATGAAATCTGCGATGATCTTGCTGGTCAGCACCACCCGAGCGCTAACCTCGGAGGCGGAATAGGACTTTGTTTCGTCTGGGACAATGTATGGCGCATGGAACCCGAGACGGCCCTTAATATGAAGATGGCGACTAGTCGCGTCGGATTCGGGACCGAGAAGGCGTCCAGCCATAAAGATGAAGGCGCAGGAAGAGAAGCAGTCTGCAGCGGCTTCGACGCGGGTCGGTATGCCGTGGTCGCGCAATTCCTGTGAAATCAACCTACCCTCAATATAACTGCCCCCCGGACTGTTTAGGCATAGCGCATCATCGACCTTGTTGCTGGGCTCGCCGCTGTCCGAAGGTTCAAACAGGCCAATCTTTTCGGCCAGCTTCAGAAACTTCTGATGATCGCCTTCTTCGATCGGGCCGGACAGAGCGATGGCGCAACCTGGTCGAGACACCTCAACGATCGTCGCGCCGAGAGCGGCACTGTTAGAAAGTACGCAACCAGCCAACGCGCCAATAAACGCAACACGCGCAAGCACTTCAACATTTCCGAACAATTCAGCCCCCGTCGACAAAACGACGATAAACTAAATCAATCAACTCGAGATGTCGCGGCCAAAGCGGTTGCGCGAGACAGCAAATTACCTAGCGTTGTTCGACATTGACCGGACTCAGCATCGTAGATCTCCGATCTTGGGGTTCGTGTGTATGCTTCGAGCGCATAGCTAAATTGCTCTTCATTCCAGTCCTTAAAGATTTGTACCTCGTCGGTGCCTGGAATGAAGCCTGAGAATGATTTTACGCGCACCTGTTCAAGTTGAAGCGTCCGATCGTCTTCAGCCGTTAAATAAGAGTGGGTCGCGTCCCGCAGAGCCGCTTTGTAGTGAATTCGCGCAGATAACTCTGCGAACTGCGTGGGGGTGACTGCGGAGCCGGACAGACCGAACGGCCCTTTTGGTCCTACGTAGAGCTGGAGCCCTCCATCGTTGATATACACTACCCCGAGAGTGTTAGTCCTCAGAGCTATCGATTGCCCAAAAACATTGGTGGTCAGATCAAAAGTATCCGAACCATCATCTAGGATCGGATAATGATATAGAGAAAACGGAAATTCACTGTCCAGGCATCGAAATGACGTCGGCTTTCGTGCGCTCTGCATCACGAAGTGGCAATGGTGGAATTCTTCAACGAATGCTGGGTCGACGATCGGTCCACGATGTGGGTTAATGCGGTCGCTTGCAAGGCCGGTTTCTTTTACTAGTATTCCGATCAGAATCTTCGAAAGCCATCGACCAACAACAAGTTCGTCACCCTCAATCAAAGTACCTCTGTTGAATATGGGTTCGACCGCGTGCTCGATACGTGAAAGAAAGCCGTTGTTGCATTCAGCGCAGCAAGGAACGGTTAAGTTTCTGTAGGGGATTTGTGTCTTATTTAGCAATGTAAGCCGTTCATCGAACAAACGGAGCTTCGATTGCAGCCACTTTGGTATTACGTGCTCCCCGGCGCCGTTCGTTGGCGCTCTGCCACAAGCAAAACACTGCCGTGCCCTTATATTGGCTTCATTTATCGCAGCGCTTGACGCTTCAAGTGCGAACATGTCACCTCCTCGCAAACCTCGCATCCGAATCTTCTCATGCTGGCGGGCGAGCAGCTTTCGACGTACGCCGCAAATCCCGCAATTTCGAAAATAGCATCTTCAGTGTGAGTTGGCTTTTGATGCCTGCGCGATGGCAGGTTACCTGTGAAGAAACTGTGGCCGTTTCCGATGTCATTCCCTATACGGTAAGCGAGCGAGCAGCTTGCATTTTCATACTTACAACATTATTGTTGTAAGTATGATTCCAGCGTTCACGTCGATATCGGGCTCACCGTGGGATGTATTGCCAGCCGGCATTCATCACGCCACATTTGAGGAGATCGAGGCTGTATGCGGATGTAATGATCGGCGCCGCGCCCTGCTGGCCGGTCTGATCGATGCTGCTGTCGCATTGGCAAAAGCTGGATGTTCAACGATCTATCTGGACGGTAGCTTCGTCACTGCGAAACCCATTCCTGGTGATTACGATGCGTGCTGGGTTCCAGACGGCGTCACCGAAACTCTTCTCGATCCTGTGTTTAAGGACTTTAGTAACGGCAGAGCCGCACAAAAGGCCCGCTTCGGCGGTGAGTTCTTTCCATCGAGTACCTTAGAAGGCGGGTCTGGGAGAACATTCTTAGACTTTTTCCAAGTGGAGAAACACACGGGTGAGAAGAAGGGAATTATCGAGATTTCGCTCATGACAGATGCGCTAGTCCTTCGGAGGTTAGCTCATGATATTCAGTGATCGTCAGTACGCTGTATCGAAGGAACAGCTGACCAATTTGCAAAAAGCGGCTACTGCCATTCAGGCTAGCGGTGCCAAACTCGATTGGCTGAAGGAAATCGAGTCTAGTGCGCTCAAAAGTCAGATCGCGGATATACAGCGAGAGATGGCTGAGTACAATTTCCTTAAGTCGGGTGCCGCAGGCTTCACGGAGGAATTCGCCTTCGAGGACTTGCCTCGGGTTCTGATCCAGGCACGCATCGCAAAAGGCTTATCGCAAACGGACCTCGCTGAAGCATTGGGTCTGAAAGCGCAGCAGGTGCAGCGATACGAGGCAACTAACTACATGAGCGCCAGCCTAGCGCGCCTCATGGAAGTCGCGAGTGTTTTGGGAGTTCGTGTTTCCGCGTCGTATGGAGCGAGTCAGCAGCGATCGGAAGGCGCGATTTACGCTTGGTCTGATGCGAGTTCTGTTGAATGGAACCGATTTCCTCTTCGTGAGATGGCAAAACGCGGGTGGATCAAGGGAGGCGACTTAGGAGCGTCTGCTCGTACTTGGTTTCATGACGTCGCCGGACCGCAGTTCGCAACGGCTCTTCACCGCAAGAAGATGCATAGTGGCAACGCACCGAACGAGCACGCTCTATTGGCATGGCAAGCGCGTGTCCTAGAGAAGGCGCGAAATGATTTCGACACGGGGTTGATCGACGAGTTCAGTTTGGATGACCGGTGGTTAAGCCAGCTGGTGGCTCTCACGAGAGAAAGAGATGGCCCACGCAGGGCCAAGGATCTGCTTGGGAGAAATGGGATCGGTCTGGTGATCCAAAGTCATCTACCCGGTACTTATCTCGATGGTGCGGCAATGATTGCTCCATTCGGAAATCCTGTTGTCGCCCTTACTCTGCGCTTTGATCGCCTCGATAATTTCTGGTTCGTCCTGTTTCACGAACTGGGGCACGTTTTCCTGCATCTTCACAACTCTCTCCGGTTCGACTTCTTCGATGAAGAGAACGGTCACCGCGGCGATCAGTACGAGGAGGACGCGGACAAATTCTCTTTGGATCGACTCATTCCCCAGGATGCTTGGCGCAAGGCCCTATCTCGCTTCGCCCTTACGGAAGAGGCGGTCGCTATCGATGCCGAAACCCTCGGGATAAGTGCAAGCATTATTGCCGGCAGAATTAGGAAGGAGAGGAACGACTATCGCCTCTTCACCAATTTGGTTGGGTCGGGAACCGTTCGAGCCCAGTTTGAGGGGATGATGGAATGAAGCTAACAACTACCATGTACGTTCCATCATTGCGTTGGCGCCAAGGTGAATATCAAGCTCTCTTCCGTCTCAGTGATACGGCTAAGCAGCTCGTCGTTCCGTTTATCCTTGTTCCCGAACCGGAGTACGACTTCGAGGAAGGCAGGCCGAAAAAGACTGTTCAGGAGCAGGTCCAGACCTTCCCTCGGCGTTATCAGCAAAAGTGGGGGAAGAGGCAGGCATGGATTGATGTCCATTCGAACATTGCAACCACAACCATGCAGGATGGGCGGATGCCCATGTCGTTTGTGTTTGATGAGATCAGGAAGTTCGGCTCCAAAGCAGTGCCGGTCACGTCGCTAGACGCCACTCCAATCGTGAATGGTATTGCGTCACAGATCGCCGCAATCGACAAGCTCGGCATGGGTATCCGCGCCCGGCTGGAGCACGTCATGAGGCCAAACTTCGACCAGCGGCTTGGATCGCTCCTCTCGTCGATCGGCTTGATGCCGGAGATGGCAGACCTCATCATTGATCTAGGGGCACCGAACTTCCAACCCTATGATGACTTCGCCGATGGCTTGATTGCGGCGATGGAGGGTGTGTCTGCTCTGGCGGCCTACCGTTCGCTGGTCGTGATCGGTACGGGCTTTCCCCAGATACTAGCCATCGACAAACCGGGCGGGCACATCCCCAGACACGATTGGATCTTCTTCAAAACGCTGCGCTCCAAACTTAACGGGACTGGGCGAATTCCGAATTTCGGAGACTATACGATCGTCCATCCAGAATTCACCGCTCAAGACATGCGCTTGCTCAAACCGGCGGGAAAGCTTGTCTATACGGCCGGGGACACATGGAACGTCCGGAAGGGTGGGGCCTTCAGAGCTGATCCAGCACAGATGCATACACATTGTGATAGCATTCTCAAATCCGGCCAGTTTCGCGGCGCCCATTTTTCAGCGGGCGACGAGTACATCGACCTGTGTGCAAAGTGGCAAGCCACGCCGTCAAACCTTACACGCTGGAAAGAAAACGGCATCAGTCACCACATTATGCATGTGCTGGCTGACCTCGCCACGCCGAGCGCTGCGCCATAAATCTTCGAATAGCTGCGATTAAATCGCTAATTGGCATCTGGGCGGCCAGATCGATATAGAGCTGCAGCCTACTGCGCTTAAGTTCCCGCGGCGACGCTCCAAACCCCGCGAGCAACTCGGCAGCTTCCGAATGCCAGAGCAAGTGCGCTACTTGGACAGGATCGACGTTGGGATTGACGCGGGCGCGCCGAGCCGTTTCAAAAGCGATACCACCGCGGGGCCCTTTTTCTGCTGCGATGATCCCGCACCAATCCGGAACGATCAGTTCGGCTTTTGATAAGTGCTTGTCGGCACAAACAAGGGTCAGTCTGCTCAAGCCTTTAGTGTAGATCTCGAGCTGTGCCGGAAGTCGATCTAGCGTATCCAGGCCGCTTTTGATTTCGAACCCATGAACTTCCGCAGATATAACAGCAACGTCGATCCGCACCTTGGCGTGCGATAGACCAAGCTCGTCGACGACGATGGCGTCTCCAGCTTTCCTGTAAGAGCGAAGCTTCTTTTTATGAAGCGCGGCTCTGATTTCCTGGTCGTTCGTTGCGAGCATCATTGTATCCCCTGACCACAGTTATTGTCCGATTTCACGATCACGGCCAAGGAGAAATTCTCATCGATCGACACCAAAATCATCGCAAGTAGCTTCGAGCGACGATCAAAGGACACCCCACGCCCGAAACCTCCCCCTCCCCGTCATCTCGCGCAACCCGAGTTCGCCGACAATCCGCCGCGCCGCCTGCGGGGTGACTTCGAGCGTCTTCACGACCATTCCGGCAGAGACCAGCGGTTTTGCCATAACGAGCTCGATCAGCTCCGGCAGCTTCGATGACGTCCGCCGGCCGGCGAGCTTTCGCTCCATCATCTGCCGCGCCAGCGCTAGGCGGTCATGCTCCTTCAGCCCGAGCTCGGCGGCCGCGCTCAGCCCTTGGGCGATGGCGAGCAGACGGGTCTCGCGATCGCGATGCCGGCGGCGATCGACGGGGATGGATTTCAGGCCAAGGTTGAAGGCGGCGAGATGGGCCGCGGTGGTGAGACCCGCTTGGCGCAGGATCGACGCCACCAGCAGCCGGCCGAGCCAGGGCGCGTGTTGCAGCACCGCGAGCTCGTTCCAGGCATCGAGGGCAACAATCGCCTGCAGCGCCGGCGGCAGATCACCGATCATGCTGAGCACGCCGCGCCATTCCTCGAGGCGCGCGTCCTCGTCCCAGTCAAGATCGTAGACCAGCGGATCCTTTTCGGCCCGAGCGCTTTTGGCGGGTCCGCTCCGCCTTGCCTCTTCAATGGCGGCGTCCGATCGTGCGAGCAGCGCATCGATGGCGGCGAGCTCGGCGTCGAACTGACTGGAACCTTGCTCGGAAGCGTCCTCCCCCTCCCCTGCTTCGACTGACGCAGGATCGGCCGTGGCGCCAGCATCTCCCTCGGCGCTGTCGCGACCTAGTGATGCTGCAGACCCCGCCTGTCGGAGGGTGCGCAGACCGTCGGGGCTGAGCGCCCAGCCGGGCGGCTGCGCTGCGATGCGACGGCGGGAGCGCAGCACGTCGCGGGCGATCGTCAGTTCGTGCGTCGGGGTGCGGATGTCGTGGCCGGCGTCGTGCAGCACCAGGTCCTCGAGATGGACGAGCTCGCCGTCGATCCACAGCGAGGCGCAGGCATCGGCAAAATGGGCGCGTTCGAGAAAGCCTTCGCCGACCGGTGAGCGGGCGATGCGCTCGTCGAGACGGGCGAGCGCTGTGCCGGCGTCCGAGAGTGGCCGCAGCAGGCTCTGGATGGGCAATTTGGCGAGATCGTAAAGCATTGAAATCATGGTAAATGATTTGCTAAAAGAACTCTATCTTAAAATTAGAGTTCCTCACATGGTATGGTTGTTAGCAGCTCATATCACTATCGATAGGTATCAGGTATCGATAGTGATGGTTTTCGAGTCGAAAATCACCTAGAATCGCGCAACGCTGCAACTCCTCGACCGTAGAAATTCGCGAAAATGATACCCACCGACGCCGTTCACCGCCGTGCCGAAGAACTCGATGCGCTCGACGCCATCCTGCCGTTTGATCGCCGCGACCAGCTTGCTGCCCTGTTGACGGACGACGACGTCGCCACGCTCAAGCACCTCGCCGGCGAAGGCATGGGCAACAACACGCTCAGGGCGCTCGCCTCCGACCTCGGCTATCTCGAGGCCTGGTCGCAGCTCGCGACCGGCACTCCCCTCCCCTGGCCAGCGGCGGAAAGCCTGCTCTTGAAATTCGTTGCCCATCACCTCTGGGATCCGGCCAAGCGTGCCGAAGATCCGAGCCATGGCATGCCAGTGGACGTGGAAGCTGGCTTGCGCTCGCAGCACCTCCTGCGCGCCGACGGGCCGCATGCCCCCGAAACCGTTCGGCGCCGGCTGACAAGCTGGTCGATCCTCACCCGATGGCGCGGCCTGACAGGCGCCTTCAGTGGGCCGTCGCTCAAATCGGCGCTACGGCTTGCGGTTCGCGCCAGCGCCCGGCCGCGGCAACGCAAGAGCAAAAAGGCGGTCACCGGCGACATCCTGGCGAAGCTGCTGGACGCCTGCGCCGGTGAACGCCTGGTCGATCTTCGCGATCGGGCACTGCTTCTGACCGCGTTCGCCTCCGGCGGCCGTCGCCGGTCGGAAGTGGCGGCGCTGCGTGTTGAGGATCTCGCCGACGAGGACCCCGTCAAGGCCGATCCATCGATCCCGGACTCCCCTTCCCTTCCCTGCCTCGCCATCCGGCTGGGTCGGACGAAGACGACCACCAGCGATGACGACGAACATGTGTTGCTGATCGGCCGACCGGTGACCGCATTGAAACGCTGGCTCGAGGAAGCCGATATCAAGGATGGCCCGGTGTTCCGACGTATCGACCAGTGGGGGAACAATGATCGCCGTCCGCTGACGCCGCAGTCGGTCAACCTGATCCTGAAAGGCCGCTGCAAGCAGGCCGGGCTCGACCCGACCGTGTTTTCGGCGCATGGACTGCGGTCAGGCTATCTGACCGAAGCCGCCAACCGCGGCATACCGCTGCCGGAAGCCATGCAGCAGTCGCTGCACAAGTCCGTCACGCAGGCAGCACGCTACTACAACGACGCCGAGCGTAAACAGGGACGGGCGGCGCGGTTGGTTACCTAGGGCCCCCGCGAGCTCATCGCGGGTAGCGACAATTGGCAGTCAGGCCAGCGGGGGAGTGGGTGCTATTGGTTCGCGTCGACCGAGGAAAACAACTCATCGATATCGCGATGCCCCTCGATGATATTGACGACCTCGAAACGTTCGTCGGTGTAGCGGAAAAAGATGACGTATCCTTTGAACGCCGCGCTGCGAATATCGGCGCGCAATTCCGGCCTTGCTCGGCCGAGAGTGCCGGGAAGGTCGGCCAGGGTCCGGCATTTTTGCCGAAGTTCTCCTACAAACCGACGTCCCGCCACCAAACTACCGCTCTGTCGAGTGATGTATTCGAGAATATTGACCAGGTCTGTGAGTGCCGAAGGCAGCATACGAAGCTGCGGCACTCTTAGAAGCCTTCCTTGGTCAGTTGAGCGGCCTTGGCTTCCAGCGCCGCGTCAATATCTGCGTCGGATGCTTCGCCGCCGTCGGCGATCGACTTGTTGAGCAGGCTGGTCAGAGCCCTCAACTTCTGCTCGCGCTCCTCGACGAGGCGCAATCCTTCACGCACGACTTCGCTGGCCGAACCGTAGCGGCCATCCTTCACGATGTTAGATACAAAGGCTTCCCAACGGTCACCAATGGAAACGTTCATGTCACACCCCCGTTTGCCCACAAGCATGGCACAATAACATGAATTGCGCAATTATTGACACTGCGGCACCACCTCAAATGCGAACGATCGGTGCCTCTTTCAAGAAGAGGCAATGATGAGAGCTCCATTTCCGCAACAGAAGCTTGCCGATGACGGTTTCGTCACAGCAATCGCAGCGATCATTATCGCTGACTCCGACCTACGCTTGGCGACATTGCGCCGCAACTAGACCACATGTGAGAACGGCCCGTGAGCGGCGGCGGGTTCTCTGCTCGCTCTCCCCTCCCCGAAAGTTCCTAAACGCTTAATGCAAGAATCCGTCCCTCCGACCCGCCGGGCGGCTGATCATCTGGTGACGACTACGAGCCGAAGAATGAATCGGCTCGCTTCTCAAACGATTGCCATTCTTCCGGTTCAGCCTCCGACATATCTTGACGATCATCGGCCGATGCCGTCTTCCCCCAGGCTTCAGCGCGTTTCATCAACGACGCCATCTCTCCCCTCAAGCGATGGGAACGTTGCAAGTCAGCGGCGTGCGCGAGGTTCTGGCGCGGATCGTAGAACATCCCAATCGCCTCGCCGGCTGCCTGTCGTGCCGCCTCCAAGTGTTCTTTCAAGCTCTCCAGCTCGCTCTTTGCCGCAAAATACTGTCGCATCACCGTGATAAGTTCGCGGTCACTGGCGCTGATGTCCACGATCCCTCCTTTCGGAATTCCTCGGGCTCCTGATTTGTACGATCGGCATAGCTTAGCAGCCGCTTCGCGACGGTACTATCCGGCTTTCCTACCCGCATCAGGGTTCGCCCGCATTTGCGCCATCAGCATCGGCCCGAGCGAAAACTCCCCTCGGCGTGCCTTTGCCGTCAGATCCCGCAGATAGCCCCCGGCTGAATTGATGTGCCCTGCCCGTTCGAGGATACAGGCGATCGTCGCCGCGGCGTTCTCAGGCCCCATCGCTTCGCAGGCATCCTGGTAGGCGCTCGGGCTCACCCCAAGCATCGATCGAACGACGACTGCAGCTGCCATCAGATCGCGCCAACTCGAAACTACGCCATCAGGGCGGTACATCATGATTTCCGGGCAAGCCTGCAGCACCATGCCCAACGGGAACGCCTTTATCGGCTCGCGCTTCGGCTCCAGTTTAGTCTCAGGTTTTGCCCCCGTCTCCTTTTCGGAGTTAGGTTCAAGTTCATAGATGGATTCGGTATTTGAATTCTGTATGTGACGCTCATTTAGAGCAGCATTGGTGCTCATATTTTCGGAATTCATCTGCATTTCCAGCAGATTGAGGATTTCCGCCCGCAGCATCTCCAGTTCCTCGAGAATTGCGGTCAAGTCACCGATTGTTGGCGTGCGGGGAATCCGGCCAACGAGCTCGATATACATCGCCTCAATCGCACCCCAGTCGCCGGAAGCACCCTCATCCATGGCTGCCGAAATAAGCTTACGCACGTCGCGCCGGCAGACGGTGAGCTTTTCTTTGGTGCGCCGGAAGTGCGCGCGATCCGCGGCCACCTGCTGGGCCAATTGCGCAAGCTCTTCGGCTCGGGCGAGCAACGGCGACAGATCGAAGCCGTAGGCTTCCTCTATTTCGCCAGCGCGGTCTTTGCGCGCGTACCGTTTCCCGTTGGCACTGTCCTTGCGCGCGATCAGACCGGCATCGACAAGCCCGGCCAGTTGCCGGCGCAGCGTCGCGCCGGCGATACCGTGAGCGCGCACTGACAGCTGCGCGTTCGATGGGAATACGATCATCGCCCGATCCTGCGACAATTCTGCGTCCGGGTAAAACGTCAGCAATGCGTCCAGGACGGCCAGACCGCGATCCTGGATGCCGAGAAGCGCCCTCGCCTCCGAGGCGTCGCGAAACACCTTCCACTTGTCGGCTGTCTTGCCAGACTTGATTTCGGCCATGGTGAACTGCCTTTTGACCAAGGCAAGCGTCATCGGCCGCCGCCCAAAGGGCGTCGTCACATTTCCAACCTGCATTTTTCTTCACCTTTCAGAAGGCAAAAGAAATCTGCTCACCAAAACGGCGCCAAAGACTCTTGACGGGGATTCGTGGAAATGCGATTCTCGATCTTGCTAGAAATCTGAGGAAGGCTTCCACGACGGAAACGTTTGGGGGCCTTTTTCTTTTGCGGTCTACTCTCCTTGTTGATCCTTCTGGCTCCGATAGGACTGATACAGATCACCCAGGTTCTCAGCGATGTAATCGCCAAAGCCTGCTGCATCCTTTGCCTTCAAAGCAACTGTGTATGTCTTGCCGTCGCTCTTAAGATCGGCTGACACGAACTTGTCGTCCGAGACCCATTTCTGAGTTTTCACCGTCTTAGAGCGGGGCTGCTTCCCGATCGATTTCACGTGGGTCAGCAGAGCATTGAAGCGATCGTCTCCGACCTTAGCCTTGAACTCATCCGATTGGGTAAAGGCTAACGCCTTCTCGAGGGTCGATGGCCGCTCCAGGAAGATTTTGAGTTCATACCAGCGATCTCGGCCAATTCCCTTGGCCGCCCCGACGCCGTCAAGGACCTCCCTTGGGATGGTCGAGACCGCAAGCATCTTCGACAAGGTGGCGCGGTCGACGGACAGCGCGGAGAGCGTGATCGCGTTGTCACCGTCGAACTGACGGCGGGCGATCTCGGCCGCGAACAATGCCTTCTCTAGGAACGACAGATTTGCCCGTGCGGAGTTCTCTTGACCCTGCGCGACGAGGTGATCCTGGTCCTTCAAGTCTTTGACGACCGCGCGGACTTTCCGCTTGAGCGCCTTGGCGGCTCGAAGACGGCGGTGCCCGAAGACCACCATGTAGCGGCCGGTCTCCGACGGATGCGGCCGGACCATAATTGGCGTGTCTTGGCCGCGATCCCTGATGGCCGTCAGAAGTTCGTTGAAATCCGATTCGTCGTCCTCAAGGCGGTCGCGAACGAATGAGCCATCAATGCTATCGGGATCGAGTTCGACAACGGCCTCCCCTTCGAGAAGTCGATCTGCCTTGGCGGCCAGATCATCGAGCGAGTGCATCAGCGACTTCGATGCTCCCTTGACCGTGTAGTCTAGGATCACTGTCTCGTCCGGCGTTGTGTCGCTCATAACATTCATGAACGGGTTCTTCCGAGCCATATCGCTATCCTCGAAATTTGGTTAAGCGCTTGATTTCTCTTACGAGAAAGTCGGATTTTACGGCAGTCAACATATTCACATCCGTCCCCATGCTCGATGGATGAGACCTTGAATCTCGAAATTCACGGCATCCATGCAGTCGATGGCGCGGTCGTATGTTCCCCTGGTGAAATTCGAGCGATCCAGTTCATAGAGACTGCGCTTGGTAAGACCGGCGTCGGAGATCGCGGTCGTCTTCACCATCGGCGTCTTCAGAATTTCCTCAGCCAACATGCTCTGCATGAACCCGAGCATCTGCACCTGCGGGATGTCTTGGGGCTCGAAGCGGGTGACGAGGTAACGGAGCCAGTCCAACCTAACGTCAGCGCCGGCCTGCTTGATCGTCTTTGTGATGTTACCGAGCATAAGCAAGAACTGCGACATCGACATTAGGTCGAGCATCTGCGGATGAACGGTGATCAGCACGGACGTCGCGGCTGTTAGCGCAGTCAACGTCAAATAGCCGAGCTGCGGAGGGCAGTCTACGACCACGACGTCGTAGCGCTCGTCGACATCTAGGAGCGCTTTTCCGAACCGGGTGAAGAACCTTTTCCCCTCGCTCCCGGCCTGCATGGCGAGTGGCGTGTCGTATTCGTATTCCTGAAGCTCGAGGTTCGCGGGAATAATGTCGAGGCCGGGGAAATTGGTCGGCTGGATGATATCCGCAATCTGCTTACGCTGATCATCGTAGCGGATCGTATCGTAGAGCGAGGGATTCTGATCGAGTTCCGGTTGATAACCGTGCAGGGCCGATAGCGATGCCTGCGGATCGAGATCGACGGCAAGAACACGGTGTCCCGTGAGAGCGAGGTGCTGGGCGAGGTGAGTGGCTGTTGTCGTCTTTCCGGACCCACCTTTGAAGTTCACGACGGCGATCACCTGGAGCTTGTCGCCCGGTTTCCTTTGGGGCACGTATTTTTTCGCTTCGCTCTTCCCGGTTTCTGCGAGGTAATGCCGCAGCTGCCACATCTGCTCGGCGGTGTATTGTTTCCGGCTCCCCACGGTCGCCGGAACCGGTCCCTTGCCGTCGAGATAGAGCCGCTTCAGATTGCTCGGTGTAACTCCGAGATAGTGGGCAACCTCGGCAACCGAAAACGGACGCAGGGTTTTCTTCGCAGAAGGTGGAAAGTTCTCCAACCGCAGCTGATTCAGCCTGCGGGAGATTTCCGCCCCCTGCATCAAAATCTTGTCGTCCAGCTCGAACGAGGGTAGCGATGTGAACGCGTTCATTGTGCCTCAGGCCATTCTGTCGGTAAAATCACGGTTTTCAGCGAAATGCCGTCATTATCTCCGATTCTCAAATACTAGCAAGGAAAATAGGGTTAACAAAAGGTTAACCGCAATTTGCAGACTTGCGCTCGTAGATGATGCCGATTCTTAGCAGTTGGGAATAGGGAGCGGCAGGTTATGCACTGTCGTTTTGACTGCCGTCAAAATTCAGAATTATGCTGAATATGCAATGGTTTGGAGTAAATAGCGGCTCGGAGGCCAGGAGACGCCGCAACCATTTTGAGAACGCGGACGATCGCTGTTGCATTAAGACTTGGACGGATTACGTGACGCCTCGAGTGCAGAATATGGGTGCACCGTTTCTGTGGACTGGTCCACGGGCGACTGCGGCAAAACATGTTTCGCCGCCAGTCCTTTCCTCAGATAGAGTTTTTTCCCGCGGTCACTGCAAGTAGGCCCGTTGCTGACCGTGAAGGTAATCAGCCGCAGCCTGAGCTTTGGCGGCCGCCGACACGATCGCACGCTTGTCGTTCTTCAGCACCTTAAGCCAGCTCTCCAGGTAGCTCGCGGTATTGCCTCGAGGGTCGTGGGCGACACCAAGATCAGCGCAGAGAAATGAAGCGGACAGCTCGGCAACGAGTTCCTCGACGGCGTAGCTTTCACTACCGAACCGGCCGGTGAGGTCACGATTGAGGCGATGCTTTGCACCGGACCAGTGCGACATTTCATGAAGCAGGGTCGAGTACAGATGAACCTGATCGACGAACCGAGCCCGCTCGGGCAACAGGATGTCGTCCGGGGTGGGACGAAAACAGGCTGTCGTGCCGACATAGGTTATCACCGCGCCGGTGTTGCGGACGAAGGTTTCGACTGCCTCGAGGTGCGGAACCTGCGTCGTCGGGAGCGCCTCGGTCGGCCGATAAAGCTCCTGCGGAAGGTTCTCGACCTGCTCACCGTTGAAGACCGTGTAGCCCTTCAGGTAGGGGACGCCGCGATCGTCATCGTCATCGCGCTCCTTAGGGGCGAAGGTGCCATACTTAACGACCAGGGCGCCTTTTTCGCCCTTTCGGACCTGGCCGCCGAATTCCTGAGCCTGGCGGTAAGTGAGCCAGGTATTTTCCTCGTAGCCCGCGAGCTCGCTTGCAAGCCACAGCATCAGGACATTGATCCCGCGATAGGCCTCGCCAGTGACGCGGCGGGGAACGAGGGAGCCGCGGCTGTTTCCGCGCCAGGGGCGGATCCACGGTTTGGTGCCGGCTTCAAGCTGCTCGATGACGGCATCCGTAATGCGCTGGTAGGTGTCCTTGATGTTCTGCATTGCCGTCTCCTTCCGTTGGTTGACGGCAGAAAACGGAGATGGCCGAAGCGAGCCCATGCACCCAAAGGGCCGCAACAGAGAGGAGGACCGCGCCAGCGGTTGCATGGGGGAGGGGCTATCGTAGCTTGTCGGTCAATCCATCCAACGGAAGGAGAGGGCGGCAGATCATAGGAGACTGTCCGCAATCGGAAACGTCGGTGCAGCTTTAAAGCCGAATGTGGTCGCTATCGCCCATGATTGTCGTCATCGCGCTCGCGGCCTCTCTGTGCCGCCAATTGCGCCTGGATCGCCTTCAGATCGGGATTCTGGTCCTGCTGTGGCTGCCCGGCCGGCGCTGGCTGCGACTGCCCCTCTCGGGCCGGATGCTCTTGTCCCAGGCGGGAAAAGTCTGATTGGGCGCCAAAGGTGATTTCCCCGTCGTCCAGCAATCTTTCCCGGCAAGTCGGCGCGATCGGCAACGACAATGCCGCGTTCGGTGACAAGGCTGATAACGCGGTCGCCCGCTCCGAGAACCGTGCCGGTAATTTCCTCGCCAGCCCGGGCGGTGCGAACGTTGTGGTGGAGGGGCTCCTCGCCGCAATCTTTCAAATCCGCGAATGCCGCTCGGATGGCTTCTCGGCGACTAGGATCCAAAGCGTCCTGCACCACATGCTTCATTGCATCGCTCGAGGGATTGTTCGTGGTCTCGATCGACGCATCGATCATGCGTGGTTTGCTGATAACGGAAAAATCGATCTCGTGCCCGTATTGGCGCCCGAGTTCGGAAATGAAGGCCTCTTGCGCTCTGCCGTTGCCCTCACGAAACGGATGCACGTAGTTCAGTTCGGCAAGGACCTGGCCGGCACGTTCGGCAAATTGCTCTGGCGTGGCGCTGCGCAGTGCTCGCTGATCCCGGATCGGCTTCAAGGCCTCGTCCAAGCCCATTTCTATGCGCGACCCCGCCAGGAATGAGGTGCCGCCCTTAGACAAGCCGCCGATCGGCTCGACACGCTCGCCGTCGACGATCGGCGTTTCATTGCGCGTGTGACCGGCCCACTCATAGACGTCCTGAAAAATGTAACCGTGGATCGCCTTCAGATGGGCCTTGTCAAAATTGCCCTTGGGGCCATCGCCTTCGGCGATTTCGAGCATCCGTACGGCCGTCGCGCGATACTCTTTCACACGCAGCTCGGAGTGTGTTTCAACTCCCCATCTGTTTCTCAAAACGTCTGTCCGGTCCGGATCGTCCGAGGAGTTGGGGTAGGTGTAGGAACCTTTGGGGTACTCTTCAGCCATGGCAAGCCCAACAAAAAACCGCCGGCTCTAAGCGGGCGGCCTTTTGTTCTTGAGAGTTGATTGGTGAGCTATCTAACGGGTCGATCGATCATGAGCGCCCGGTATTCCTCGCGGGTGATGTCGCCGGCGACATAGCGGGCGGTGGTTGCCTCGAGGACGGGATCGTGAACATACCCCTGCCGGACGTTGGCAGCGCGCGCCTGCTCCGCAGCCTGGCGCCGCTTCTCCACAGCTTCCGGGGATCGATCCGGACGGCGGGAATGAACGTTCATCGGCAAATCTCCAGTTACGGGATACCCTAGCAGGAATAGTGCTGTAAATCCAGCATTTTGCCGGATTTTCTGGCCTTTCGAGGGTGTGCGCCCGGCTGGTTGCCGGGCGCTGTGAGCGGATCAATCGCGAGCTTCCCACTCGATGATCGCCTGCAGGGAGGCGTCGTCCTGGCCCGGGAACCGGCCGAGATTGGCATTGTAGCGGAGCTTGCGGATCGAAAGCGTGTAGTAGGGCTTGCCCTCCTGGTTGTCTTTCTTCCAGATGCCGCCGACCTCGATGTCGTGGCCGCGCGGTGATTTGGCGTAGACGCGGTGCGTCGGGGCCTTTTCATTGTCTGAGTCGAACGGCACGACCTTGATGTCCATGTCCCGATCGATGGTGGAGATGAGGCCGCTGCCCTTTGCGGTTGCGAGGTCGTCGCCTTCGAACTGGATGAAGTTGGTGATGTTCATGTCTTTCACTCCTCTTTTGCGGTTGCGATGATCGTTCAGACGGCACGGCGGTTAGCGATGGGCACCGCAGGCCGGAGCGGAGCGGAGGAAGCTGGAGGACGCGAAAATTTGGCTCTCGCGAGGAAGCCGAAGGCGGGGAAATTTTGGTGGCGTCCGGCTTTGTGCAAATTCGCGTCGACGTGCGAACGAGCGTGAAAAGCAACCGCTTTAGAGGAGTGTGGCTTGAACCTCTCTGGCAACGTTTCCCCGTTTCTCCAGCGACATACAACCGCAAATTCTGCATCAATATTAATCAAGATTTCGGCGATATCAACGGGTCGTCCAGAGATTCGGCGGAAAGCGTGAAGCAATACGGCGTAGGAAGCCAAATCCGCCATTGCGAGATATTGGCTATTTCCAGGGTCACGACATCTCGGATGATTTGTAACGGCGGTAGACGTGCGGGCTTTCGATCTCAGCGGACCATATGCCCAAACCGTCGTCGCGGGCTCTGTTCTCGGCTTGGCCGTACTCGACCTCACTGATTGAGCGGGTGGCCGGCAAATACCGCAACATTGCCTCTGCCAGCCCGGCTTTCACCATCGCAAGGCCGATATCGATGTCTCCGATGAAGCACTGGCCAACTAGGCGCCGATGCTGATCCTGGTCAATGATGTCACAGCGCACATGCTGTCCGTCGATCATTTTGCCGAGGTAACTCCGGGCCGCGACGCCACTACGCCACACCTTTCCGTCTTTCAATCCGGTCTGATAACTTTCGCAAGCATCAATGGCCGCGATCCTGATGCGCTGGTTTCGAATATTAAAGGTATCCCCATCAATAACCCGGGCACGGCCCGAAAGATCGGCCGCTTCGGCCGAACTACCAATGACGATGAGGGTGGCGAAAACCGCCGGTAGGGCTTTAAGTCTCAATGTCTGATCTCCATGGAATTTCGGGCGGCGAGCCCGAAAATAGAGCGGGCGAGATGCAATTCGCCCGCGGCGGCGCGGTCCGTAAGGGCCCGCAAATAACCTCCCGGCGACCTAACGTCCTCCCGGTCGTATTTCTCAAGCGTCACGGCGACCGCTATGGCGGCTTGCTGCTCGCCCATCAGTTCGACGGCGCGGCGCCGGGCATCTTCGGAGATCCCTGCAAATCGGCACATCAGCGGCGCGGCGCGGGCCAAATCTCCCCAGCTGGCGGGCGTAAACCCGTAGGTCTTCAATGCGGGCAATGCCCGAAGAACGTCTTGCAAGGCGACCATTGCCTGCGGCAAGTGCCGTGGCCGGTTGATTTCGCTCCGGCGTCGCCCCAGGCTTTCCTCAAAAGCCCATTTGCTGGCGAAGCCAGCCTTAACGGAATTGCGTTGTTCGGCGTCAGCCGAACGCCGTTCATCCTTACTCTCTGCAAGAGGATAGGGGGTTGTAGTCTGTTTGTGGATGCCGTTTTCGACATGCGGGCATGTCATATTCTGCGTCGTCTCGTGCCCTTCCACTGATCGACGAGGAAGCTGCATCAACCGCTCTACGAACCACTCCAAAAGGGCTGTTGCCCGACGCAACGCGCTGCTGGTGGCCTTTCCGGCGACGCCGACACGATCGATGACGCGGTCGATGCGGCCTTCGATCAGTTTCGCAACTCGTTCGGTCTGCTCGGTGGCGATCGTTAGGGCTTGCCGAGCGTTGCGGAGCGCCCCGCGGTAGCGCCGTAATGCCGCATCTGCAGCCTTCTTTTCGGCGCGTGCCCGCCTGACCAACTCATCGAGTTCGGCATATCGGACGATCAGAATGCGCAGGTCGATCCCGCATCCGTCCGTGATCTCGCCTTGGCCATTGCGTATGGGATAGCGCTTGTAGTTGCCGCTATCCTGCATGGTGATCAGGCCGGCGTCGAACAGCCGCGACAGCATTCGGCTGACGCGGCCGACCGATCGGCCGATTTCGAAGGCCAGTTGCTCGTTGGACTTAAATATGATCGGGCGTCCCGATTTGTCGAATGTATCGGCCCGGGCCGTGTTGATCAGTGCTAACAGCAGGTGGCTTTCCGTTCCATTGATCAAGCCCACGCATGGAAGGCTTTGAACAAGTATCGTCAACTGGGCGCGTGTAACTGCTCCCATTTCCGCCGACTGTGCCAGTCGGCGGAAATGAGCACGCTGCGGCGTTATCCGGCGACCGGCGGGCCGCAGGTTCATTTGGGTTTCCCCCATTCCTCGTCTCCATTTTGAGACCAGGCAAAGCTTCGCCGTTCACCGAATAGGTGCATTCATCGTTGACAGAGGAGGGAGGGTCTGCGAGAAAGGATTTGGCTAAATTATCGACTCGCAGACCGCTTCCGGAATTTTTCGGGAGCGGTTTTTCTTTTCTGGTCGGGCGTATCTCTCCGCAAAATGATGGTCAGATTGGCAGCCGGAATTTGAACCGATTCCGCTGCTTCGGGAACATAGCGATAGAAAGCATATTGGCGCAACAACATGCGCCATCAGATGGCTCCCCAGGCGACTATGGCCCCTTACAATTGACTGGTTTTGCGGTGATTTTCTGCCATTTCCGCCAATGAGGCCTTCATGCGCGGTCGCCTATAATCGAAGCAACTTGATGCGAACTCAGTGTCCGGATCGGACAATCCATGGGCGGGAAGGGGTGTTCGAGGGGAGGGGGAATGGGCCTCCCCTCGACGTGATTAGGAGCCAGGTCGTCCGTGGCTCCTAATCATCGGCGCAGAGGGCGGGGGGGCCGATCACGGGGAGAAGAACGTGATCGGCCCGCGACTGAGGTTACTCAGCCGCTTCAGGGAACTGACTGTCGTCAGGGTTGCGCCCGGCTTCGATTTCCGGGCCTACCTCGGGCGATGCTAAGCGAACAGGGGACGGTAGCCAGCCGCTTCCGGCAACAATACGACCTGCGATCGTTACCGCTTCGGATTTCTTGGCGGCAGCGCGAACCGACAGTTCCGCTTCACTGCCTTTTGCCTCGGCGACAGCCAGTTCGATGGTCGTCCGGTTGACGTGCCTGAAATAGCTGTCGCCCGTTGTTTCAAACCAGTCCTGCATGTCCACCTCGAGCGCGTGGCCAAGCTGGTTTGCCTGCTCGATGCCCTTCTTCCGATCCGTGAACTTCTTCTCCACCGCATTGACAGAGTGCGCCGCCCCAAAGGCCAGCAACGAAAGCACGGTGTCTTGTGGTTGCTCCATCAGCCAGTCAAACAGATCGGCGGGATTGCCGGGGAGGTGATGACCATAGTTGTCCGCAAGGTCGTTAAATGCGGTAAGCCCCCTGCAGCTTTCGGCGTCCTTCATCGACGGCTCTAATCGCTCGTGGGTGAGCGACAATTGAAGCGCACTCTGCTCCGAGTGATACGGGTAGGCCACGCGCAACAGCATGGCGTGAACCACGGCGACAAGCGCCACCTCGGGGTTGTTGGCCAGTTCGATGCGCAACGCGGCGGTCTTGTGAGCCGTCAGGTCCTCGATCAGCGCAGCCGAGTGGCTGATGGTAGGTACCTTCGGCTCTCCCTTGCCCTTGGCGTCCTGCAGGCTCTCGCCCTCGTCGTCCCCGTCCTCCGCTTCGGCGTTTTCGTCCCGCTTTACGAAACCGCGCTCGATGGCGAGCCGACCGTAGTAGTCGAGGAAAACGAAGGCTCCCGCCTGTTCCAACGCCTCAGGGCTGTAGGCCTCCGTTCGGGCATTGAGCGCGTCGATTCGTTTTTCGACTTCCGTGAGCTTTGTCTCTGCTTCGTCGCCGACCACGCCGTTTTCGATTGATTGAGCAAGATCGTCATACTCCGTCTGTGCTGCATCAAGCGCGGCTTGATCATTCTCAGAAAGAGCGACCCCTTCCGGATAGTGCCGTTTCATCATGTGATAGCCGACGGGCGCGGTCGCGGAGCACTCAATCCATTTCCAGCCTTCGGCGCGAACAGTCGCGGCGGCCGCCTCGAGCTTTTCGGCGACCAGCTTCTCAACCAAAGCCGCATCCAAGGCGTAACCGGCGTTGCGGTCATCGAACAGATCGCGTTTTACTGCTCCACCGACTTCCTCGTAAGCCGCCAGTCCGCCTATGAACTGGATGCGCTTGTCAGTCGCTGGAATCATTTCCTCCGTGAGGGCTCGCCGGATCGAGTGGGGCTCACGGTTCCAAGCAGAAAGCGAGTTCCAAACAGTCACCTGCCTTTCGTGGTCATCGTTGACGGTGAAGGCCGATAGTTGCGCAAAACTGATGTCTTCCTCGCGGTACAGCTGCAACAGGACCGGCGACACGCGTGCGAGCGCCAGCCGCTTGCGAACGACGGTTTCGGTCGTGCCGAAACGGGCCGCGATGTCGGCCACTTCCTTGCCTTGTTTAGCAAGCGCGTCGAATGCCTCGTGCTGATCGAGTGGGTGCATGTCCTCGCGCATAATGTTCTCGGCAAGGCTGATTTCCGTGGCGATTTCGCCTTCGCGCTCCTTGCACTCGACAGCGAAGTCCTTGGCGATCTCCCCCGCACCGGACAGCAAATTGAGCGCGGCAAGGCGTCGGCCTCCCGCCATTACGAAGTAGCGCCCCTTCTTGTCGCCCCTACGCACAACGAGGTTCTGCAAAAGGCGATAGCCGTCTTCTCGGATGTTCGCGGCCAGCGCCTCGACGCCCTCGGCGCTGTAGGTCTTGCGGACGTTCTTTGGGTCGGCGTCCAACTTGTTCAACGCAATGCTGATGATCTCGGTCATTTGATGTTTCCCTTTTTCATTTTCCCGCGAAGCGAACCTCTACCCGAAGGGCAGGAGCCCGCTCCTGCTCTCGAGCTCGTGCGGAACAGCAGGGGAGAGGGGGGCAAAGGGACAAATCGGAGGGGGATCACCCGCCCGTAGGGGCGACACGCGATGCGCCTGAGGCGGATGCGGGTCGATCCTGCACGAAGCGAGCCAACGTGAGCGGAGGAAGGACGGGGAGACCGATTTTCCAATTGCAGGGGAGAGGGGGCAGGATCACCCTTTCCCTGCCGAAGCAACAATGAGCGTACCAGGCGCAGGCTGAGCGCAGCGGCCGAAGCCCGTTCGCGCACCGCTTGACCGGTTAAAAGGCCCGCCGCAGGAGGTTCAGCATAGCGACGGCAATCAGCCGGGAACCGGGACCGACTGGCCCCGGCAAGCGGTTCTGCGCCCTACTCCTCTATCCGATAGACAGCGGCGTTGTCCTGAATCTCCCGCCGGCCCTTATAGCTCGAGTGTCGGAGCTTGCCGTCGGAGGTCCAGCCGCGAAACTCGATCTCGGCGATGATGGTCGGCGCGACCCAGACGATGTCGCGTTGCCCGAAGTAAGAGACAGAGGGCTTCTTTCCGGTCCATGGCAGCTTGTTCATCATGGATCGGAGCTGCGACATCTCCCTCATTTTGAAACCCGTGCCGACGCTTCCGACGTAGACCACTTGGTCACCGCGATAAGCGCCCAGCATGAGAGACCGGAAAGCGCCGGCAGAACGCTCGTAGCCGACAATGAAGAAACTCTCGGACTGGATGCATTTGACCTTCACCCAGTCGCCAAGGCGGCCGGGTCTGTAAGGACGACCGAGATGCTTTGCGATGATCCCCTCGAGTCCGTGATCGCACGATGCCCGGAACAACTCTGCTCCCGTCACGTCGAAGGCTTCGGAGAACCGGATCGCAGTTTCTGCGCGAGCGGAGATCAGTTCTTCGAGGAGATGTCGACGCACCCGCAGTTCCGTCGTCGTGAGATCGTGGCCGTCAAGATACATGAGATCGAAGGCCATGAACTGTGCCGGCGAGGTCTTCTGACCAGCGCGGCCGCCAAGCGATGACTGAAGGAGGCTGAAATCGGATCGGCCCTGGTCGTCGTACATGACCGCTTCTCCGTCGATGATCGCCGATGCAACGCCCAGCTCCCGCGCACCTTCCTCTATTTCCGGAAAGCGGTCGGTCCAGTTGTGTCCGTTCTTGGTGAGAATGCGAACCCCTGTCGGCTCAATGTGGATCGACAAGCGATACCCGTCCCACTTGATTTCGTAAGCCCAGTCAGGTCCTTCAGGCGACTTCGACTCCAGCAGACAAAGACAAGGCTCGATCCTGCGAGGCATGTGATCGAGCAGAAGGTTGGGCTGCGCCGGATCCCGGCGGCGCCGAGGCTTCGACCTGATGGGCGCATCGCAGTCTTGGCGAAGAGGTTTCGATCTCGGCGTTCGTGCCATAGCCCTACTCGGTACGGTGCTGCGCACTGAATATAGATCGGGAAGGAATGGATTCCGAATCTTCGGTTTGGACCAGCAGTACCGTCCGCCCTTGCGAACAGCCAGACGCATAATGGTTTTGGAGATGAGACAATTCAGCCGCCAATGCGCTATGAAGCTACTATGAGTAGATTCACGGAAACCGAAACCGCTTTGATCGAGCGCCTACGCGCCCTGAAGGCCTTGCCGGATATGTCGATCAACGTTCTCGACATCCGCGTTCCATTGACTGCGGCAGGCTTCACGCAGGAAGAAATCATGGAAGTCCTGAATGCGCTCGAACAGGACAAGATCATTGCGCTGTTACCGGGAAATCGACTGCTGATGCTCAAAGAACTGCCGGACGGCTGAGCCGCTGTAGCTTTCGGTATGTTACCGGGGCAATCGACCGATCAGCACGGTATTGTCAGTTCGGTTGCCACAGTCGCAGCGAAACCTGCTTCGCAGGTTCATGAGATGTTGATCGCCCCAACGCCTAAGCACAGTGTCTTTGTCGACCCAGCCGATCCGGCCACATGCCGAACATCGCGCCCCCAGCACCTCCCACTCCTGGAGGCCCTTGATCGTGTTGTACATCGCAGGATCATGCTCGATGAACGATGTAGGCTGAAATGGCGCGGTCAGTTTCATTTCTCTTGCTCGATAGAAGGAAGAGAACAAAATAGGAAAATAATCCTAGACAAGTCAAGATCGCAATCCAACTACGGGACGATGACAACCGCAATCAACAAGCCGCCAGGCAGGCGGGATAAAGGCGGCGCCTTGTCGCCGGACGACTAGTACGCAATCAACCCGACAAGTTTCCGGTCCGTCGCACACGTCGCGACCAGCGATGCGTCACCATTTAAGACGGCAACCAGTTCCCCAGCTGTCATCGACCGGAACACAAACACGTAGAGTGCCATCGCACCCAATACCTCCTCGTCATCGGGGTCGCCTTCCTTCAATTCGGCACGCTGCGCGAGTGCAGCACGACGGCAGTCGGCCTCATGTTCTGCAAAATACAGGTTATGGTCGGAGCCCGGCGTGACCTGATAGGCCCAAAGCGTGCATTCCATGAATTCCTTTCCTCAATCAACGCTCCGGTTATAGTCGCGGCACGGCACGGTCGAAATTGTAGGATTCGACAAGGCGCGCAACTCGCGAGGGCTCAGACGCGATCGGCCGGACTAAATGTGCGAGATAAACTGTGGTTGCCGCCCGCAGCGCTCCGAGTATGGAGCGCTCCGCGCCACGGGCTCAGCGCCGACGAACGTTCGACCTAAGTTTTCAGAGCGGAAAGCCGCGCCTTTCGGGCGCGGCTTTGCTCACATCGGCTTGTTGTCGTTGCCAGCTTTGGCGTTGAAGTCGCACTGATAGCTGACCTCGATCTTGGCGAGGAGCGGAAGCGCGACCGAAACCGAGATTTTGAACTGGCCCGTATGGGACAGTTTGGCGACCCGCCGATTGATGTAAGACGAAGGCGGCGGCCGGTTTTCTGGCAGAAGGTTACGAGCGTTTTCATGAGGTGGATCCTCTCTAGTGGTCGTTTGCGTAATCGCGAAGCTCGGTTCCGGCAGGCACTGGCGAGTGCATCGCGCAGCGGTCGCAACGGAGCGAAGAGGAGAGGAGAACCTTTAGGATTGCACGCCAAGGCTGAGCCTACCGTATCGTGCGCAGCATTAGATTACGGACTGCCACTGAGGAGCAGCCGGAAAACGCGGCCTTCGTAGCCCAAGCCATCGCCGTCCTCGTCAGTCGGGGTCGCCATCCGGCTACCAGGCCGGGTTCACGGTCGCGGTTTCGGTGCAGCGCGATTCAGCTAGCAGCAGCCTTCAACGGCTGAGAATGGCAACACGCCGAAGTGAGCCTACCGCTACGGCGGGTCGGCCGTTGTGGTTGGGGAGGGGAGCACGAGGGGAGGGGCGTCCGGGGCTCCCCTCGTTCCGGTCCTCGCCCGCTCGATGCGGGCTTGGAGCGGCCGGGGAGGGCTCTTACCGAACTAAGCCCAGTCTTTCGCCAAGGCTCGGTGGTTGCGGTGGTCCAGATTCCTTGATCATTGCCAGCATCATTTCGCGCGTCAGGCCGCGAACCTCGTAGCCTTGTGTCCGGGCGGCCTCGACGATTGACTCCAGGGTCGAGTATTCCCCAAGGAACGCACCCAGCCATAAGGCGCATTCATCGGTCCTCGGGTCGGGAAACGCTTGTAAAAAGAAGATTCTCAGCGGCCGGTCATAGCCAATCGTGGCCTCTGGATCGGCGTTGGTCGCGGACTTCACTTCAACGGTGTAGCGGCTCAATGTCGGTTCCTCTCGTGGCTTGTCCGATGGCCGCGCCACGTGTGGCGCGTCCTGTTTCTATTTGAAAAGCGACATTGTCCCCTTATTCGTCAGGGCGGCCCGATCCATCGCAAAGGTGTGGCCGTCCCAATCTTTCCAAGGCTCCCAACCGCTCGGCGTCGCGCGCCCATACAGACGCGCACTTGCACTTTATCGGCGGTCAAGTCCTCGACAATGGAAACCGCGTGGCTTCCGCCCAAGCCAGAAGGGGTGTCGAAAACCTCGACCTGCGGCGTTCGTGTCGCATCACGCACCTGCTATAGCTGGAAATGGATGACAAGCGCCTGATTGGCGCGGTGGCAAGCAAGGGCGTAAGCAACCATCTGCGCGATCAAGTCGGCGTCGGTCGCGCCTGCCCTCCTCGCTCTGTCGGCCATGTCCTCGGCGAGTTCGCTGTCGTCCTCGCCGACGTTTTTGTTGCCGACAATCCAAGAAATCTGTCCGGTCGGCACGTCAGACCGGAGTTTCACGGGAAGGGCGGAAATTCGCCCCTTCCGTTTGCTCACTGCGGTTCCGACCTTTTCTGCTTCCGTGGCGGTCGGGAAATAGGCCAGGACCAAATCTCGGCGCTGCGCGTCGGCAGCACTGATGAAAGCCTGCCCGCCGTCGTCGGTATTGTAGATCGCCCAATCGGCGGCAGAGCCGCCGAAATAGGGCGCCATGGAACTCAATTGCGAAATAGATTGTCTGGGTCATCGGAAATTCCTTCTCGAAATGGGGCGAATTGATCAGGCGGCGCTGGCGTCGATGATCGTTTTCAACACGCGCTGCGCTGCGTAGCGTCCGGCCTCGTTAAGGTGCCGTTGCCACGCGCCTTGCGATGGCGACCAGCGGAAACCGTTGGCCTTCAAGACGCGTCGCGTCGGATCGTCGGGCTTGCCGGGAAAGATCAGTTGAAACCTTGATCGCTGCCATTCGGCTCATCGAAGAAGGCTGGACATGGAAAGGCGCGTTCCGCGTCCAGGACGAAATTTGTCGTTTCTTTTCCTCTGCGCCGCGCCGCGCCCGCCGCTCATCCCCATCGATCAAGCCAATTATGATACACGCTGAGGATTTCCTAACTCTGTCGCTCGCCATTGCCCAAACTCTGGATCAAACAGGCCGTACACGGCAATGAGCACGCCGGCGCCCAAAAGGATCGAAAAGCCCGCAAACGCCCCGATCAGCAAGTAACCGGCAACGAGGAGGCTAACAACAGCCGTCATCTTCCACAAAAGCGCGCGAAAACGACCACCAGCGCGCAAATGGAGCGAACCAAATAGAAACACAACGCTGGTCGAAATAACGATGAGAAGACTGCTGAAATGAGTCGGCATTCTATAGCCGGCCCCGTCGCTTGCATTATTGCGACCATGAAGGACTGAAGACATATCTCTGAGCAGCCAAGCTGCGACCTTCTCGCCGCTCGATGTCAGGTAAGAGCTCTGGACCTTCATGCATATGGCGATCAGAACGCCCAATACCGTGCACCGAAAAATCCCGCGCATTACCCTAAGACCGACTTCATTGATCTCGTGCCGATAGTCGGCATCAAGCCGATGCTTCGTCGCCTCGCCAACTCTCCAGAGATCATAGACCACCGTATAAAGCAAAATGAGACCGACGAAGAAAACATAAAAACAAAGGGACATGTATAGATAAGCAATCCCTGTGAACAGGACCGCTTCTGGAACCGATATGATCTCTGGGCGCACGAGTGCTAACTTGCCACAATCCATTGCATAATTGCCACCGCCGTTCACCAATGGGATCAGGCACACTTCGATCCATTGAAAAAGACCTGCGAATAGCAGGCAAATCAAAAAGACCGCCCAATATGTATAGGAAGAAGCTTCGACATTGCGCTCCCAGGCCTCATCGCTTTGCATCCGGTCTGCCTGCGCAGCGAGTTTTGGGCGCGCCTCGTTTTTCCAGAAACCCAGCAGCTCTATGACGAACGCGCAAAACAACGGGAGCAGCACCATGAAGACGAAAGTCCAATTCGGCGCCCAAAGAAAGCCGACCTGCTTAGTCTAACCCCCAGCTTTTTCCCGCTCCCGTCCTCTTCTCGCTTTGATCAATGACTCCTGAGCTTAGGCCGGAAGTGTTTCAAGGAGTTCCTCTTGCCTCAACGTGCTTCTGCACGCCCCGGTATCCACAGGCAGGCCGCTGAGCTCCTGCAGCCGCTCGCCCCACTTGCACATGCTAACCAGCACCGGAGCCAATGATCGCCCCAGCTCGGTAAGTTCATACTCCACCTTTGGGGGAATCTCGTGATAGATGATCCGGTTGACGATGCCGTCGGCTTCCAATTCTCTCAGCTGAAGCGTGATCATTCTTGGCGTCGCCGCAGGCGTCAGGCGACAAATGGCGTTGAAGCGCAGTTTGCCGTCGAGCAAGTGAAACAGGATCACCGGCTTCCACACACCACCGATGACGGAAATCGTCGCCTCCACCGCGCATCCGGTTCGATGCGCCGTTCGGCGCTTGCGTTTCGAGGGGGTACTATCATTCATGATACTACATGCTCTCTTTGTGCGTACTTCATTGAGAAGCACTATACCCCTATCTGGGTCGAATGGAAAGAAAGGCACGTCACCAGTGGCGGCCTGGTTCCGAACGCCTCACCCAGAAAAGGAACTTTTTCACAATGTCTGCAGAACAAAAGCCGCTGATTTCGGTTGTCGGCGCCACCAGTAAGCAGGGTCGCAGCGTCGCCACGACGCTGCTCAAGAGCAACCGGTACCGGGTCCGCGCGCTGACCCGTAATCGCGATTCCGCACAGGCCCGCAGCCTTGCGGATCTCGGTGCCGAAGTCGTCGTTGCCCCACTTGGCATCGGTCACGAAAAGGACCTTGTGGCCGCCTTCAAGGGCGCCGATGGTGCGTACCTGATGACGCCGCAGCTCCTCCCGCAGGACAACGCAGAATTTTTCCTCGGTAAACAGTTGGCAGATGCTGCGGTCGAGGCCGGCGTCGGCCACATCGTCTTCTCTACACTCGAAAACGTCGAGAAGATCTCCCGCGGCAAGAAGTTCACCCCGCACTTCACCGACAAGGCCCTTGTCGCCGACTATATTCGCACTCTACCGGTCACGCACTCGTTCGTCTCGCTCGCGTTTTTCTATACCAACCTGCTTGAGTATTACGTTCCGCAGATGGAAGGCGATACGCTCCTCATGCCGATCTACCTGCCGGAGGATTTCCGCTCACCCTTCGTCGATCCCACGACGGCAACAGGCCCCGCTGTTCTATCGGTGCTGTCCGACCCTGCAACCTTTAAGGGCAAAACGCTTCCGATCGTCGGCGACATCATTTCGCCGCGTGAGATGGTTGAGACTTTCCAGCGCGTCACCGGCATCAAGACGGAGTATCGCAGCGCATTCAAGCGCGAAGAGCTTTTGACGTTCTTCCCGGGTTTCGGCGCCAACGAGCTTCTCGTCGACGAGTTGATCGGCATGGTCGAGTTTGCGGTCGAGTACGGCTACTTCGGGCAAGAACACGACCTGGAATGGAGCCGTCGCTTGAACCCGCAGACGCTCTCCTGGGAGCAGTTCGTGAAGACGTCTGGATGGCGCGGCGACAAGACGCAATTCGGCCTTTGAACTCGCCTATGAACCTCGACAACGCGTGCGAATGGTCGCGTGGTTGTCGGCACCACAATGGTCCAGGCCGGCATAACGCGTCTCGCGTCGCCCGCCGGTTGCTCGGCCGACATTGAACCTCGATAAAGACGGTGAAACCAAATGAGCATTGAAGACAACAAGCGAATAGTGCAAGAGTTCTGCCATCACTTCAGGACGTCAAACGCGGACGGCCTTATCGATGGCATGACCGAGGATGCGACCTGGTGGGTCAACGGCAAGCCTCACCTGTTTTCGTCGGCAGGAACAAAGACCAAGGCAGAGGCCGCAAGCATGTTTCGCAACATGTTTTCAGCCTACAAGAATGGTCTCGATATGAAGATCATCAACATGATCGGCGAGGGTGACAGTGTAGCCACCGAAGCACGGTCGCAAGCGACTACAAAATCCGGAAAGATCTATGAGAATGAATACTTCATTCTCTTCAAGGTCCGAGACGGTAAGATCTCGCTCGTGAGGGAATATACCGACCTGATGCATGTGCAAGAAACTGTTGGTTGATCCAAAAAAGTCAGCGTAGACGCAGTCTGGCACAGCGTCTACGCGGAATACCCCGTCCTTTAGCCCGCAGACGATGCGATCGCGGTGAACTTCGGCATCGCGCCGGAAAATCGCGTCACGACCGGAAGCCTGAGGGAGGGGCCGCCACCAAGCGGCCCCTAGGAAAACCGCATGGATAGTCAAGCAGGAAAACCCCATCCCCCGGCCTTAGCGACCAAAGGCTGAGCGATGGAGTTTTCTGCTTCAGAGCAGATGGAGGGTGTATGCCACTGACCGGGCATCATCCAGCGTAGTTCTGGATGTTCGACGCCGTAGTATTCGGCCAACTTATTGCTAGGCGTGCGTTCCAGATCTTCAACTGGCATTTCCAGCTGCGAGCAAAAGCTTAACGGCGTTGTCGAATCGTTGAGCGGGACTAGGCGGTTGAATACCTTCGACGTAGCAACTGATTGACAGCATGTGCAGTTCGTCTTTTCCCCACGACCAAATATTCCTGCCAGGAGCAATCGGAAGGCAAGCTTCCCTTTCAGCCAATGCGTCTACCGACAGCGCAATCTCGTCGAGCGGTTCTTCAACAAGCTCAAACAGTTCAGAAGCATCGCCACCCGTTACGACAAAGACCCGAGGAACTTTCTCGCCGCCGTCAAATTGGCAGCAGTGTGCCGGGCGGCCGGCTCTTGTCGCGCAAAAGGCCGTCTACGCCTTCGGTCATGAAGCGCTCCTGCCAACGCCAGACGCAGGTCTTTGACGACGACGAGGTCGAGGACTAGTCCGCTTCTGCCGGTGGTCAGATTGAGTTTGTGGCCGTAGTCGACGTCGCGGCTGCCTTTGACGATGATGTCGGCATGCGGCTCGAACAGGCTCACCAGCCACTGAGACATGGCTTTCAATTCACGGCTGATTTCGTGCCCGGCAAAAAGATCGAATATACTGGATTGGACGGTGCGTTCTTGGCGCATTGTCGGCTCCGGCGGTGACGGGTTTGTCTTTAGAATCAGTAGCTTGATCTAAAGTATACCTGAAACCGCGGGGCTTTGCCCGCGGCAATATCGCGATTCCTTCAATAATTTCAGCGGTTTACCAATTGTGGCTGGGCACTAGCTAACCTGAGAAACTACCAGTCTCGGTGCAGGTCAGCATCGATGCGAATTCTCGAATTGAGAACAGTGTGTTCGTGAGGATGCAGCCGACAAGCGAGCCGCAGCTTGCTAGATTTTATCCGTTGACGTTGCTTGAGGAGGTCCCTGATGAACATACTCTACTACGCACCGGGCGCTTGCTCCCTGTCGGTCCATATTGTGCTTGAATGGCTCGGGGAGCCGTACAAGGCAGTTCGCGTGAACTATGCCGATCCAGAGTATCACAAGTTAAACCCTGCCGGTCAGGTGCCGACTTTGGACATCGGTGACGGCACCTTGCTAACTCAATGCTCTGCAATCCTTGCGTATCTCGCAAAAACTCACCCTGAAGCAACACTCGCCGGCAACAAAACGCCTTTCGGTCAGGCCGATATCGGCCGTTGGTCCGCATTCTTCACGGGCGACGTCCATCCCGCTTTCTTTCCGCTGTTCATGCCTCAGCGTTACACGACAGCCAAAGATGACGCTGCTCTCGCCAAGGTCCGCGCGGCGGGGGTCGCCTTGGTACGCAAGCGGCTTGACTTGCTTGAGGCGCACCTGATTGGCCGCACCTACATCGTCGGAGGTTCCCGGACCTACGTCGATGCCTACTCCGTGCCTATGATCCGTTGGGCGTCCGCGACAATCCCAGGTGGACTGGTCGATTGGCCCGCGGTGAAGGTCCATCATGAGCGCATGCTCGCAGATGCTGGCGTTGAAAAAGCTATGCGCGACGAGGGGCTGATCAAGAGCTGACGTGACGGACATAAGCATGCATACAAATTTACTTGCTCCCCTAAAGAATCGCACATTCGCTGCGCTTTGGGTCGCGAGCGTCATATCGAACGTCGGGACCGCAACGCAAGCGGTGGGCGCGACTTGGGCACTCGTCCAAGCGGGAGCGCACCCCTCCCTGATTGGGGCACTACTGGCTGCCGGCTCAGCGCCACTGTTTTTGGCTGGACTTCCCGCTGGCGTCCTCGCCGACATTATCGATCGTCGAAAGCTATTGATCGCTGCCAACGTCTGGGCAATGTTGGCAGCGGCAGCCTTGGCAGCCTTTGCTTTTCTCGATGCGGCGCCGCCCTGGGTTCTCTTGGTGGCGACCTTTGCAATTGGGCTAGGCGCAGCCTTTTCCGCTCCAGCTTTTCAGGCTGTCGTTCCCGAACTCGCGAAAGGTGAGGCACTGGCTCCAGCCGTCGCATTGAATAGCATCGGCGTAAACATTGCACGAACCATCGGCCCGGCACTGGGCGGTTTCATAGTAGCTGCGGCCGGCGCGCCTGCTACCTTCGCTGTAAACGCGGTCACAACAATGGCTGTAGTCTGGGCGTTGGTGGCTTGGCGCAGGCCCGCAGACGAGCGCCGTTTACCTGCTGAACACTTTCTGAGCGCGATTCGGGCAAGCATTCGATACGCGCGCCACGCGCCTGACGTCACTCGAATCTTGCGCCAGAGTGTCATATTCTTTGGTGTTGCTAGCGCGCCGTGGGCGCTGCTTCCGATTGTCGCGACCGACCGTCTCGATCTTGACTCGGGCGGTTACGGCGCGCTTCTAGGAGCAATCGGTGTCGGCGCGCTGGGGGCCGCGCTATTGTTGTCAAAGCTTCAACAGCTGCTCGGTCCATACGTTCTTTCGATCGCTAATCTGGGCTGCGCTACCGCGTGCGCAGCGCTTGCCTTCGCCACAAACGAGCCCTTCGCGATGGTGACGGTTGCATTCTTTGGAGCCGGCTGGATCATCGTTCTCACCATGCTCAATGTCGGCATCCAAAACAGTGTAGCGGGATGGGTCCGAGCACGTATGCTAGCGCTCTATGTCGTCGCCTATTTCGGTGCCTTCACCACCGGAAGCTTGGTATGGGGGAAGTCGGCCGACCTTTTGGGCGTGCCCGAAACGCTGATTGTGGCCGGGCTTGTTGGCCTAGTCACTACGCCGCTACTGGCACGGATGGCGAAAGGCATTGTCTATCCCGACCTCTCGCCCGTCGCATGCCACGAACCTGGCCTGCACCTAGTACCGGACGATGACCACCGGGCGGTGCTGGTGTCGACGGACTTTCACATCGCACCTGAAAACGCGCACGCATTCATAGCGGCGATGGCAGAACTACGCGAAAGCCGCCTGCGGACCGGCGCTTTTGCATGGCGACATTGGACGGATCCCAATGACGCCAGCTTCCACCGGGAAAGCTACATGGTAGAGAGCTGGACCGAGCACCTCCGTCAAAGTCTCAGGCGAACTGTCACTGACGAGGCAACAGAAAAGCGCGTTAGTGAACTTGCGAGTTGCGGGTCGCGGACGACGCTGCTGCGAGAACAAAGTTCACGCTCAATGGGAATAAAAAATTGATTGGCCGAATCATCACCAGCGCTCGTCTCGTAGGCCGTTGACAAAAGTTATGGGCACAAACCATTTGCCTGATCCTATCACCTGCAGGTGGGCAAAGTTGATCGACGCAGGACATTTACGAATAGATATGCAAGCGCTCCAGTTGTGTCGACCTTGATGAGGGGTGCACGATGATCCATGGTGTGCGATGCGGGCGATCGTGAATGAGGTGCTTGGCTCGCTTCAGCGGAAGCTTCCTCGCTCTATCCGGCATCGGGGTACCACCGATCTCGCCCGCAGAAGCTGTTGTGGAACATTTCCTGAAGCCTCCTTTTCGATCAAGTTGGAGCGACCGCTGGCGGAGTGGCGCGAAATGATCAGCGGCCTGGAACCATCCCGTCTTTTCCTAAACCACAAAGCTTGCAAAGATTGGCGCTCTGAACAGCGACTGTTCGTCTGAGAATCCGCTCGCGGCATAAGGCGGACTTACTTGAAACGCAATTTGAAGCAAACGGATGCAGGGGCGACTAGGCTTCAGATTTCTTCCTCCTCTCCTGGAATGCTCATCGCTGCCTTTTTGCGCTCGAGGTATGCTTGTGCGGCGACGGCTTGGTCGTCGCCTACGGTCGGCTGTCCAGTGGTTGCTCCTCCCTGTATGTGCACTGTCGGCACGGGAATTTCGATCCCATTCTGCTTAAACAGTTCGCGCACGCGCAAGAGAAACACCCGCTTCATATCATATGCGCCACCAGGTCTTGTCGTTACCTTTATGCGAAGGACAATGCCATACTCTCCGAATTCCTGTACACCTTGCAGCTTTATCGGTTCTATGATCCATGGCCTGTATTCCGGGTCTTCCGCCAATTCTAAACCAAGCTTCTTAATGAGCTTTCGCGCGACCTCAAGATCCGCATCAAATGCCACGGTGATGTTGAATTTGTCCGTGGCCCAATCGCGGCTCCCGTTCTGCACCGCGCCCAACTCTCCGAATGGGATGGTGTAAATGGGACCACGGTGATGACGTAGCTTTACAGAGCGCAGCGAAAAGCTCTCTACCGTACCACTGAACTTGCCCGTCGAAATGTACTCGCCTATCCGGAAAGCATCATCGAGCAGATAGAAGATGCCAGCAATGACATCTTTTACAATTGTCTGCGCGCCAAAACCAACGGCGACACCAATGACCCCGGCACCTGCTATCAATGGTCCGATCTGGATGCCGAGTGAAGATAGGATGGTCAGGACTGTCGTGACTATGATCGATGCCAGGATGATATTCTGCAGGATCGGCAGTAATGTGCGTAGACGCGCGTCGTGAGGGTCGAGAATAGTACCAGCAGTCTCTTCAGTTGAGGCAGACGACGCGTGGCTAATCTTATGCTGGATAATTGCCTTTGTTATCGACCACAAGAAGTCTGCTCCAAGAGCGACGACCGCAGCGCTAAGCAGACCGCGAATGATAACGGAAGCTTGAGGGCTGGTGTCAGCCATACTTGCCATATCGAGCCCCCATGCATTCGCCAGAAGATATGCTCCAAGAACAATGATCGTGAGGCGAATGGCGCGGTCGACAACGGCGATGGAAACAGCGGAAAAGGGAACGGCATTGCTTCCCTTCTCCAGGCGTGGGGGTCTCAGCACATAGGCTACTGCACGTGTTGCAAAGATCATTGTGACCGGTACAGCGACTACTGCTATAGCAAACCAGAAAGCTGCATTGCCGCCGCACATGCCAAGCAAGAACAGCAGCACGAAGTAGGCCGACAACAGCCAGTTTGTTCCTTTATGTCCAATGTGCGCAGATTGCTGGGGAGGTTTGGGTTCAGCAACTGGACGGGTCCATACAGCAAGCAAGGCAATAAGGAGGAAGACAAAGTCAACTAAGATGACGAGCACGAGAACGTCTTCACGGGTCAGTCCAAACCGGAGGCGCAGTGAGATGCTTGCCAAAGAGACGGCGAGGACGGTAACAAAGATACCGATCCAGCGGTACCAGTGATCAGCGTGAGCGTCAGCGACATCGAAAGCGCGTGCTTCGCGGGCTCGAGTTACTCTCATAAATGAAGGCAAAAGCGCTACTCGGACAATGATTCGAGCGGCCCACGTGGCAATGGCTGCTGTCAAGTAGGCGAGCGCAATCTCCCGCAGCAACGGCGGCCACTCAAACAAGAGGAAGGCGCCAGCGCTCCCCACGGTGAAAGCGGTTATCATCAGCATGCCAACAATTAGCCTGCCACCGAACTGGCCCAGTCTTCCTACCGGTGTCTCCACATTCCGCGCAATTACCCAGCGCCTCAAAGGCCATGCCAAGTGTAGCGCCGAATAAGAGAAAGTAGCGCCAGTCGCTATAAAGCCGGTGATTAGAGCGACAAGCGCCAGCCCACCGTCCTCATCGACGTCCTCTATAATGATCCGACGAATTGCGCCAATGCGCTCTGGCAAAAGTTGCCAACTACGCGCGAGCTGCGCCAAATGCTCATCTATGCGCTCAAGGACAGCTGACATCATTCCGTGTGAGATTTCTGCTGATGCAGCCGCTGTGCCCTGTTCTAAACCGTAGGTCGCTAACTTGTTGGACGTCGACCAATCTCTCACATCTGGATCGTCCAAGAGGTCAAGCAGGAGCTCGGGCTTATTTTTGTCTACGGGCGCCGGCTGTGCCGAAACAAATCCGATACTTGTGAGAATTATGATGAGCCCCGCCATTAGCGTTAGCGCGGTGCGTCTAATAGTCGATGTTGAGGCGGTGAGTATGGTGTCCATGGGTCCGGTCGCCCCGATACAGGGACCGCAAGGTCCGCTTGGTTCAGTTTTTCAGGTTTCGCAGTTCGATGACGGGTTCCGACACCTTTCGCGGCCTTACGGGTCGGGCGATTAAACTAAAGTTGCACGTCTTTGGCGGCCCATGCGGCCATTTCACCATCGGTGATCACTCCTTGGTGCTTTGCTTTACGTTGGGCTCGAGCGCGCCGCGCTTTCCCGAGCGAGGCGAACGTCAAGCGACATGGTGCCACCACCGAGCGCGACGGAGTGCCGCGGCCTATGGTCGATCATGAGCGCACGAATCGATTACGATCGTGCGCCTTGCGAAGGTCGATCGACGGGCCAGTTGGTATGATGCCCGATGGGTTTACCCAACGCTGGCTGTAGTAGTAATGCCGCTTGATCTGGTCCAAGTCGACGGTCTCTGATATGCTTGACGTCTGATATACGTCACGAAGCCAGTTCTCGAGGTTGGGATAGTCCCACCAATGCTTTAGATTGCATTTGAAATGACTGTAATAGACCAGGTCGAACCGCACCGCTGTCGTGAACAATCGGACGTCGGCTTCGGTAAAAGTGTCACCCAATAGATAGCGTTGGCGCGATAGTCGGGCTTCAAGTTCTTCAAGGATCGTGAAAATTCCCCGCACCGCCTCTTCGTAGGCAGCTTGAGACTTAGCGAAACCGGCGCGATAGACCCCGTTGTTCACCGTCTCGTAGATCGTATCATTCAGCAAATCGATCTCGTGGGCGAGCGTCTCGGGATAGAGATTGACCGACGCATCGCCCCACGCGTCGAAGGCACTGTTCATCATGCGGATGATTTCGGCCGACTCGTTGTTGACGATCGTTGCGGTTTTGCGGTCCCAGAGCACAGGAACGGTCGCATGGCCGGAATAGGTGGGAAGCGCCGCGGTATACAGTTCATGGAGGAAGCGGAAACCGTTGACAGGCTCCGGTGTGTCGCCGAAGGTCCAGCCGTTTTCCATCATGTCAGGGTGAACTACGGTGACGGAGATAACGTCTTCGAGCTTCTTTAGTTTACGCAACATCAGCGTCCGACTTGCCCAGGGACAGGCAAGCGATACATAAAGGTGATAGCGCCCGGGCTCTGCCTCGTACCTAGACCCTGGATCATTGGAAATTTTTTGGCGGAACGACGTGGGCTTTCGCTCGTACGCCCCATTCTTGATCTCGTCGAGATTGGTCGTCCAGCGTCCGTCAATCAATGCACCCATAGCGGTTCCTCATTGCGTCGGCTCGAACGCCGACTTTTTGTTCAGTAGCTCGGCACCCGCATAGACCCCCTCGGAAAGCTGGCGATTGAAGCGTTCCATGTCGCGTTGACGGAACTCTTTTATGAGGTCGCCAACGACGCTGTCTGCAGCACCGAGCGCGGCGAGCGCCCGCTCGCCAAGCTTCACGGCAGATTCAAAGGTTTCGCGGATATGATAGTCGACGTCTCGCCCTGCTAGCACAAGGCTTTGATTGCGGTCTGCCGAACGCACCATCAACTTGGCCATCGGGAATTGCACTCGGCAGAAGTCGACGATTTTCAGCGCAACTTCCGCGTATTCGACACAGACGCAGATGAGCTCTGCCTTGCCGGCGCCGGCGGCTTTCAGGATGTCGAGCCTGCTGCCGTCGCCATAGTGGATCTTCATTCCGTAACGTGCCGCCGCATCGATAGCATCGACCCGATGATCAATGATGGTGACGTCGACGCCGCGCAGCAGCAGGATTTGCGCGATGACTTGTCCGAACCGCCCGAAGCCGATGACCAGTGCGTTGCCGGTAGCGGTCGAAAAATCCGCATTGCGGATTGCGCTGGCGCCAGGGGTGGCCACCCGCTGAGCTAGCGCGAAGGCAAGAGGTGTGAATGCCAATGAAAATGTAACCACCGCTGTGAGGATTGCCGACGATTCCGCGTGTAGGATACCGCCCGACACAGCTGCAGCGAAAAGCACGAAAGCGAATTCGCCGCCCTGCGACAAGACGGTACCAATCTTAAGAGCGTCTCGCCAGTTCGACCCTGTCGCTCGCGCAAGGGCGAAAATCAATGCGGTCTTGGCAATCATCAGCCCCAAAACCATCCCCAGGATCATCGCCGCGTTCGATGCGACTAGGCCAAGGTCGATGCCCATGCCAACGGCGATGAAGAAAAGCCCGAGAAGAAGGCCGCGAAACGGTTCGATGTTCGCTTCCAATTCGTGCCGAAAGCGCGATTCCGCAAGCAGCACGCCGGCGAGGAACGCTCCCATCGCCATTGACAGCCCCGCCACCTGTATAAGGGCTGCCGCGCCGAGGACTACGAGCAACGCGGCTGCGGTCATGATCTCGCTCGCGCCGGACTTTGCCAGCAGCTTGAACATGGGGTTCAGGACGTATCTGCCCATCACCACAACGGAGGTCACCGCGGCGATCATTTCGAGCCCGGTGAACCATCCGGACGTGCTGCCCGCGTGGGCCGTGACTGGCGACCACAACGCGACGAGCGCGAGCAACGGAACGATCGCGAGATCCTGTAGGAGCAGGATGGAAAACGCGCGTTGGCCATATGGCGATGCCAACTCGTTACGATCTCCTATCAGCGGAGCTGCGAACGCGGTCGACGATAAAGCCAGGCCTGCGCCGGCGATTACTGCCCCCTGCCAAGTCAGGCCGGCGAGCATTGCGACTCCGGCCAGAATGCCGCCACAAAGCACCACCTGGCTCAGGCCGAAGCCTGCGATATCCCGCCGCATCGCCCACAACCGGCTCGGCTTTAGCTCCAAGCCAATTATGAAGAGTAGCAGGACGACGCCAAGCTCGGCCAACGTCAGGACTGAAGCAGGATCGTCGATCAGCCTAAGTCCATACGGGCCGACGGCTACACCGGCCGCCAGATATCCGATCACTGCTCCCAATTTGAACATGCGGAATAACGGGACGGCAAAAACAGCCGCACCGAGGAACACGAGCGGCGTCACCAAGTTTAAGCCGTGATGCGCAACTTCAGATCCTGTCATTGCCTAGTTCTCGTTTCGAGTGTCATCGTTCTCTACTTACTTGGAGCTTTCGTCGTATGCCGACACCAAGCACAGCTCGCCGTAGGATGAAGACCCCAATCGTCGCGCCGTCCCAGTCTCTGCTAAGTGGCGAGATGGTGTTGACCTACGCGCGCCGTGACCTAGGTCACCGGCAGCAAGAAATCGCTTGAGGTGGCATTCATTTCCACGGCCACCCAGCGCACTGGTTATTCCTGAATGTATATTGGAAAAGTTACGGCGACGACATCACCGCCGCCGTATCTGCGTGTTCCGCGCGACTGAGCGCGCTCAGGCAGCGCTGGCAGCGGCGGCCTTTTCCGGATTGAACCCGTCGTAGCTCTCGAAAACGTCCATGAAGCCGGGGATGGTCGTTTCGCGGTTCCAGTCGCGCTGATACTCGCAGTACAGCTGCACGCGACTCGACGCTATGCCTCCCGCCTGCTCGATGCGACGAAGACCTGCCTCGTGCGCCGTGACCGATGTACCGCCGACGGCGTCTACGGGGACGTATACCTCATAACCCTCCTTGAGGGCGTCGAGCGCGGGATAGACCAGGCACACTTCGGTCCAAAGTGCGGCCATGATGAGCTTGCGCCGTCCCAGCGCCTTGACCGCCTGCTTGAATTCCGCGTCTTCCCACGCGTTGATCGAGGTGCGATCGATGACCGGCACATCACCAAGAATATCCTGCAGCTCTTGAATCGGCGGCTTGTTGCGTCCAGTCGCCAAATTGACCGCCGTATGAATGACAGGGACGCCGTAATTCTTGGCCAACTTGGCGATGCCAGTGATATTGAAGACCAGCTCGTCCTGCCGCATCGAGCGGATCGATGAAACCTGGACCGGCTGATAGTCAATGATGAGAACGGCCGAATTCTCGGGCGTGATGAGATGGTCAGTGTGGGGATTGCGGATTTTTTCGCTCGCCATAGGTAAGTATCCTTTTTGACAGTGATGGCACTCAGTCCAGGGCGGAAGTCGCCCTGAAAAGTTCATTGATCCGAAGCCAGCTTTCTTGGTGTTCAGGTGGGACGCCTGTCGACCTGGACGCTGGGTCGTCGGGAGCTGCCGGAAGAGGGTTTTCCATAGGCGCAAACTGCACGACGCAACGTCGATGCAAAGCGCGGACCGGGCGACCGACAGCGTACCTTTAAGTACGCCGTCTCCCACATTTGTACCCGGCGTTTCGGCGTGATCCAGATAGTTACGGCGCAAGAACACCCAGCCGACTGAGCCACTTTCAATCCATTGATCGCGGTCGCCCAAAGGGAGTAAGCTCGCGCCGCATTCCTCTTCACAATTGCTCTAAAGCTGAGAATAAGCCAATTTTCGTTCTCAAAAAGCCGTCTTATCGAGCACAAATTGTTCTTCAAAAGTGCACTTACCCATTGATTTTGGAGCCTCTCGCGGACACGATGCGCACATGGCTGACCGATTTGAAGATCTGCGAGTGTTTGTTGCTGTTGTCTCAGCGGGCGGGTTTGCCGCCGGCGCTGAACAGCTTGGAGTGGCAAAGTCCGCGGTGAGCCGGCGGATTCGCGAGCTTGAGGACAGGCTGAGCGCAAGACTATTCGATAGGACAACCCGCCGTGTGCAGCTTACTGGAACGGGTCGTGAGTTCCATGATCGCGCGGTCGAGCTTCTAAAATGCCTTGAAGAAGCAGAGGAGGCGGCTTCAAGCGCGAGCTGCGAATTGAAGGGGCGCATCCGCGTCGCCGCCCCGGTGTCATTTACCACATATTGCCTTGCTCGCGCGGTAAGCCTGTTTCTCGATCGTCATCCCGCCGTCACGTTGTCCATCGACACCGATGATCGGGTAGTGGATTTGGTACGTGACGGTTACGACATCGCAATCCGCATTGGGGAACTTGCCGACTCTTCGCTTATAGCGCAGCGGATCGTAACCATTCGGCACGTGTGCGTTGCCAGTCCCGCGCTGATCGAGCGCCTCGGAATGCCGCAAAGGCCCGAAGATCTTGCCCGTTTTCCCGGGATCGTCTATTCAATCCGCGATGCATCTTCTTATTGGCGGTTCGCCGATAACGTTGTCGCCTCCGTGACCAGTCAAATCGACTTTGCGAATGGCGACGCTGTACGCGAAGCCGCCATAGCCGGGCTCGGTGTGGCGATGCTTCCGACGTTCATTGCTTCAGATGCCATACGGCGCGGAGAACTTTGCATGATCCTCACGAAGCATATGCGACCGCCGATCGCGATGTACGCGGTGCATCCATCGATGCGCAATCAGACTGCACGCGCGCGTGCTTTCATCGATTTTCTGGTCGACTCTTTCGGGAAAGAGCCGTTATGGGATCGGGACCTGTTCGGCGACCGAACCACTGAAGGATCCCAAACGTCCGCCAAAAACGTCCTTGCTACATCTTCAAAGTGATGTGTTGAGCGTGAGGCATCAGTATTTTCGATCAAGTGCACTTCGCGACCTTTATCACATATATAGGGGATGTTATGCGCGACATTTGCGGACGAATATTGAGATCGAGGCGAATCGGCTGCTCCTTCGCTGATGACCTGGCATTTCATCATACTTGCCGCGAGGAGTGCTGGACCTGGGGCCGGATGTAACGAGCTTGGTCATTGCATCCGATGCGGAAATTTTGCCTGTCGCAATCGCGAAAACCACAGAACGGGTCCGCACGCGGTTTCTTGAATTTTTCACCACCCAGATCCGCAACCCGAATACCCGTCGATCATACGTCAAAGCTGCTTCCGAGTTTTTAAGCTGGTGCGATGTGCGTGGCGTGCAATCCCTCAACACGATCACCCCTATCAATGTTGCTGGCTGGGTCGAAGAGATGACCGGCTCGCATTCGGCGCCAACCGTCAAACGTAAGCATCCGGCGAAGGCCGCAGGCTGAAGGCTTTTGGATTTTTGTCGGCGTGATTTGCGATCCGCGGTTGCGGCCGGATGGCCAGAATCTTCAGGCCGCGTGCATGTGCGCCGCTGGCGACGCGCTCTTCCAATTCCAAGGCAAGAGCTCATCGATGCGATGCGCGGGATAACCGGCGATGCGGTGAAGTACGTCGGCGAGCCAGGCTTGCGGATCGACGTCATTCATCTTGGCCGAGACAATCAAGCTGTACATGGCGGCGGCGCGCTGGCCACCGCGGTCCGAACCGGCGAATAACCACGATTTCCTGCCCAAAGCCATTGCCCGTTCATTCTGCCCATGTCGGTCAGGAATTGGAGGTTCATTACCGCTGGCATCCCTATTTTGGCCGCAAGGTCAGTGTGCGGCGGGTAGAGCATCGAGCGACGGGCCAATTTTTTAAGGTGCAAGGTCCATCGGGTCTCGTAGTTTCGATGGCTGCCTGGATGCTTGATCCGGTGGTTTGCGCCGGGATGACGCTGGGCGCGCCACAGGTCGATCTCTTGGCATTGTCCGATCTGAAGAGGCTGGTCACGGTAGCCGCTGCTCCCCCAAACTCCCAACGCGATAATGGAATCGCTTGGGAGAAAGTCGATGAAACAGCACGACGCGCCCGCGCTGACCTCGG